>JBAQYY010000076.1:0-3847 GCA_049790415.1 Candidatus Dormiibacterota bacterium
GCAGGACGCTACCCAGCAGCAAGGCCAGGAGTCCGGCAAGTCCCGGTCCAGCGAGATTGGCTCCGGTCACCGGAGTGCCCGTGCTGGCAGCCAGCTGGCCCCCTACCGGCTTACTCACCGTCAGCAGCTCGGTGCCGCACGTCGAAGCTGCCGTGGTGTCGTTTTGGTCGCCCAGGAAGTTGGCCTGGAGCTCGTAGCTGCCCGTGCTCAGATTGGTGAATGTCACTGCGTAAGCGCCTGGCCCGCTCGTAGCCGGGGTTGCGGTTAGCGTCGTCGCGGTCCCCGTGCACGCTGCCGCGGTGTTGCCGGAGTAGAGGCTGATGGTGATCGTGCCGTCAGCAGTGCTCGAGACGTCGCTCAGGGTTGCCGTGTCGGTGGCCGAGCCACCGGAGCTGGCCGTCCCTGAGGTCAGCTGGGTTGTGATCGCGGCCGGATCTTGGTTCACGGTCAGCAGCTCGGTGCCGCACCGCGATGCCGCCGACTGGTCGTTCTGGTCACCGGAATAGTAGGCCTGGAGCTCGTATTCCCCAGCGTTGAGACCGGCCGTGGCGGTGTTGAAGGTGGCCGAGTAGTAGGCACGGCCATGGTGGATCCAGATGTACCCGGTCTCGGAGGCGACCGCGGTTCCGGGCAAGCAGCAGGGCTTGCCGCTGCCAGAGTACGAGTAGGCGTTAATCGTGATGGTGCCGTCGTGATGGCTGAAGTCCGGGTCGGCAGCACCCCACAAGTAAGCGCTGTCGGTCACGGAATCGCCGTAGGTGACGGTCGAATCGTGAAGGTGGGTACGGATCCACGGTTGGTCTTGGCTAACCCGGAGGAGCTCAGTGCCGCACCGAGAGGTGGCACTCTGGTCGTTGGGGTCTCCTGCAAAGCTGGCTTGAAGCTCGTAGTCGCCAGCAAAGGGCACCCAGAAGCTCGCCGTATAGGTCCCGTCCCCGGCGGTGTTAGGCGTCGCGGTCTCGGTGCCCCGCCAAACCGGCCTACCGGAGCAGGCCCACGCGTGACGTCCCTTGTAAAGGCTGATGGTGATAGCGCCGTTGGCGGGATCCGTGGCACCACTGTCAGCATCGCTCAGCGTTGCCGTGTCGGTTACCCAGCCATCGACCCAGATCCGATTCTTGCTCAGGTGAGTGGTAATGCAGGGAGTGTCCTGAGGTACGACCACCTGCTCGTCGGGGTCGGCGCACCCGCTGGTGTAGGCGGCGTTGTTCGCGTCACCGGGGTAGCTGGCCACCCAGTCATATGTACCGGCATCAGTCGGCGTCCAGGTGGTGGAGAAGTCGGCAACATAAGTGTCGAACGGGTACGGATCAAAGAAGATCGTTCCGTCTCCACTCGCGACCGCCCCGGTACCGGCTTGGCAACTGGCGGCGGGGTAGAGCGTGAAGGACACAGACTCCCCCGACACCGAGCTTGTCTCGCTGCCGCCGAAGATGGCGAGGTCGCCGACAGCGCCCGAGCTGTTGAGCGTAGCGGAGGAGACAGCGGTATAGGTTGTGATGTTCGGAGATGCCTGCTCCACGGTCAACTCCTCATTGCTGGAGTTGCAGGGCGACGTGTAGGGATCGTTGTTGGCGTCACCTGAGTAGGTGGCTTGCCAGTAATAGACCCCTGCCTCCGTCGGCGTCCACGAGGCCGAGAAGCTCGCGACGTAGTTCCCCCCAAACAGCCCGATTGCGCTATTGCCACTCACTCCGGCGGCGCTTGTGCAAGCAGAGTCCGAGTAAAGGGTGAACGTCACGCTCCCGGTCGGAGGCTGTGAGTTAAGCGAGTCGTTGTCGAAGCTGGCGCTGTCCCCCACGGTCGTCGCGATGTCCACCGGAGTGGCCGTCGGCGAAGCCTGCGTCGTGAAGGTGTCGCTGGCGCAGTCCACCGTGAACTCCTGGAGGTCGGGTTGATTCGTGGACTCGTCGCCGGCCCAGTAAGTCCCGTTCCCGGGAATGAAGCTATGGAAGGGGACGTAGTAGGTGCCAGTGGCTCCGTTGGGCGTGATCAGGGACTCTACGTATCCTGACGTATCGCTGAACTCGAGAATGTCAACGTTCGGAGGATTTTCGGCGTCAAAATCACTGATAGTGATCGCAAGCTGCGACGCGCTACAGTCCACGCTGACAGCGCTGATAGCCGGTGCGACGGCCGCCGAGGCTGCCGGTGCCAGCACTGCCGCGCCGAGTCCGAGGATGCCGACTACCCCGAGAGCAGCCACGATCTTTCCGACGCGGTCGCTAAACCGTGTCCACCTTCCCAATCGCTTCACTTCAAGCCCTCTTCGGTCCTCATTGGAACTTCTGTTCGGTTATTAGACAAGCGCTAACGCCTGTTCCATCTCAATCCACGGCATCTGAGAGTGGGCATTACCACTCCGTCAGACGCCGGTCTTTACTCCCCCAGACTCTCCCCCACTTCCGATCTTCGCGCCCCTTCGGCTCGGCCCGCAGCCCTTGAGGCGGGCAGCGGTGAACCGGTATCGCGGCGGTGTGATTAGACCATCTCCGTCAGCCCTGGTGGGGATTTGGAGACGACCGCCTAACGGATCGTAACACGGTTGTTACAGAAAAGTCACTTGGGATCTCTAGCCGAAGTCGAAGGAGCGGCGGCTCCGAAGACCCAGGCCCGGCTGGGGGCAGAGCGCCCCACAGCCGGGCGGGTCAAGTCAGGATCGAACTAGACGATCGAACCCTTGCGGCGGAGGCGAGCTCCCGCGAGGAGAGTCAGGCCGCCAAGGATCGCCAGACCACCGAGCAGACCGGCAGTGCCCAGACCGGACCCGGTTGTTGGGGTTCCAGTGCTGGCGGCCAACTGGCCGCCGACCGGCGCTTGGGCCATGGTGATGGTCGCCGTGCCCGAGTCGCTGCACCCGTCATTGGCGCCGGGGGCGCTCTCAGTGGCGATCGAGATGTCAGTCGTGATCACGGTTCCCGGTGCGTTGCTGCCCACCGTGAAGGTGTAACTGTCTGACTTGTAGCTGTTCGATGCGTCGGTGTAGAAGCAGCTCTCTTCGGTCGCGCTGACCGGAGTGCAGACCGCCGAGGTGTCGCCGCTACTTACGAACGTCATATTGCCGTTCCACTTCAAGTCTACCGTCATGTCAGGGTTCTCGACTCCGGGCTGGTATACCGTCAGCGTCAGAACCGTGGTGTCACCTGCAGCCAGTCCAGTGTTGGGTGGTCCGAAGCACGGGCTTCCACCATAGGTCGGGTCGCAGTTACCAACTCCGTAGTCATACCATATGGTGGCGCTATCAGTCGCCGCCGCTGAGGCAGAGCCATAGGCGGTGATGTCAGAAACAAACCAGACGTAGATAACCGTTCCCGCAGACTGAGCCGCCGTGGTAAATGGCAGATCCGTGCCACCGGTGGTGGGCTCGGTGAACGAGCCGGCCGGAGAGGTATAGTCCGGCGCAACCCCACCGAATGAATAGTCGAGTGTCTGCGTTGTCGCTCCGCCGGCGTAGGCACTCTCATCGGCCAGGGTCACTGTCCAACTGTCCTGCGTTGTGCTGCAGGAACAGACGGCGTTCACCGCCGGATCCGTCCACGCTAGTGCGGGCGCCGCCAGGACCACCGCCCCCAGCCCGAGCAGCCCGCTAAGTCCAATCGCCGCAATCAGTCGCTTCATCGCTCGTCTCCCTTGGCATCGGCTCAGGCCGATTACCGATTCCTCTATCCGTTTTCCGTCAAGCCGCTGCGCCCCCCGTTTGCCGGACTCCGTCGAGGGGCACGGCCAGCAACGGCAAGCCGCGGGTCAACTTCCTCGAAAAGAGTTGCCGTCCAACTGACCCGACGTCAGCAGACCGGGCGCCTGGCTGCAGCGCGTGCCGCATCAGGCATCAGCCCCCCTCCGGGCT
>JBAQYY010000077.1:0-30052 GCA_049790415.1 Candidatus Dormiibacterota bacterium
GTCCCACGCCTCGACGAGCGGCCTCGGCGGTCCGATAGTTGCTGCGCACCGAGACGTTCATGCCCACGTACCCAGCGCTCGCTGAGAGAGTCGCCCCGAAGAGGAAGAGAAGGGCCGTCTTCCAGCCCAGCACCGAGTTGACGAATCCGCCCAGGTAGAGCACCAGGGCCAGCGCCAACCCAATCGCGGCAATGATCGTGTACTGGCGGTTGAGGTAGGCGGAGGCGCCCTCGCGGATGGCCTGGCCGATCTCCTGCATCCGCTCGTTCCCGGGAGACTGGCGCATCACCCCGATGGCCAGATATGCCCCGTAGGCCAAGGCCAGCAGGCCGGCGAGCAGCACCGGAATCAGCACGGTTCGAGTCATTGCGGTGTGATCCTCCAGCCGCGCGCGGCGGACTCTGACTGAAAAAGTGAGCTGCCCCGCCCGTTGTCCCACGGGGAACCGATGCTGACCGGAGCCGCCGAATTATATCGGCGGCGGAGCCGGTCGGACCATCCGCACCCCATCGGGGCCTGGGCGAACTGGGCCTTTCACCGCCTTCGATACCGCCTTCTCGACCTCACCAAGTCCCAAGACGACTACGAGCTGGTGGGCCCGCCTGGTCAGTGGACAGGCGCGAATCCGCAGCGCTGGCTGGTGCATCTCCGTCCGGGAAGGGCATTATTCCCGTGGGGCGGCGGACCGGAGCCGTCGACAAGGTCATCAAGAGGGCGCCTTTGTTCAGCTGGATCGTGGCGGTCGGAGACGAACTTCTCTCCGGCCATACCGCCGACACCAACTCGGCCTGGCTGGCCAGGCGGCTCAGCGGTACTCCCTATCCCTGCTCTCGCATCGTGGTGGTACCCGACCAGATCCCGCTCATCGTCGAAGAGCTGAAGGCGACGCTTGCAGGAGAAGCAGAGCGGGTCTTCTGTTGTGGCGGCCTGGGGCCGACTCCCGACGATCGGACCATGGCCGCGGTGGCCCAGATGTTGGGCGTCAGTCTGGTCGGGGACCCGGCAGTCCTGAATCGCGTCAGGGAGCGTGTCGCCCAGCGTTTCCGTGAGGGTCGGGCCCCCAGCCCCGAACCCAACCCGGGCACCCTCAAGATGGCGCTCATTCCCAAGGGGGCCACCGTGCTCCGCAATCCCGTCGGGGGCGCACCACCCCTGGCTATCCCACTCCCGGGTGCCGGGGCGCACCGCTGGCTCTTCGTGCTGCCCGGGGTTCCCACCGAGCTGCAGGCGGTCTTCCAGGAGGAGATTGCGCCCATCTATCTCCATGGCGACGGCGGTCGCAGCTATCGGGAGCTCTTTTTCCCCGGGGTCGCCGAGTCGAGCTTCTTTCCCGTGCTCACCCAGTTGGAGGCCAGCTACCCCCAGGTCAGCTTCGGTTCATACCCACAAAGCGATGGAGTGACTATCCGCGTCAGTGCGGTAGAGCCCCAGGCCCTGGACGAGAGCTTCGCCACCCTGCGCCGACTGGCGCCCGCCGTGCCTCGCGACTAGCGGGCGGCCCGGTGATTCTCGAAGCAGTTGCTGCAGTAGACGGGGCGGTCGTACTTGGGCTCGAACGGTACCTGGGTCATGTTGCCGCAGTCGGCGCAGACGACATCAAACATCTGTCGCGGCGGTCGGGGTCCAGCTGAGGCGTAACCGTTAGAACCTTGCCGCGAGGCCTTGGCTAGCTGACGGCAGGGTTGGCACCGAGTCGGTTGATTGACCAGCCCCTTGGACTGATAGAACTGCTGCTCTCCGGCAGTAAAGACGAATTCCGAGCCGCATTCGCGGCAGGTCAGGGTAACGTCGGCGAGACTCACTCCGAGCATCCTCCAAATCGGGTATTGGCCAGGACTGCTCGGTCGTGCCTTGAATCGCCGCCCGGGACTTCGTCTGGCGGCGGCAACTATAGCAGGCGGGACGCGAATTAAGGCACGCGTTAGGCCCCGAGCTCACCTCAAAAGGTGAAGAGATCGATCCCCCCGGCCACGGGCAGGGCCACTCCGGTGATGTATCCCGCTTCCGGACTGGCCAAAAAGCAAATTGCATGCGCCACGTCTTCGGGGCGGCCCGCCTCCCGCATGGCGGTGCGCAGCACCATCCGCTCGCGCATTCCGGGCGGACTGGTGTTGAAGGCCTCGGTGGCGATGACGCCCGGGACGATGGCGTTGCTGGTGATCCCGTGGCGCGCACCTTCCAATGCCGCGGAACGCATCAGACCGAGCAATCCCGCCTTGGTCGCGCTGTAACTGGCCTGACCAAATCCGCCCAGGGTGCCGGCCACCGACGACATGTAAATAAGACGGCCGAAGCCTCCCTCACGCAGGTACGGCCAGGCGGCTTGGGTGCAGTTGAAGGCCCCGGTCAGATTGACGCTCAGGTCGCGATCCCAAAGTTCCGGGGATTGATCAGCCAGCTGCCCGAGATGATCGAGAATTCCCGCGTTGTTGACCAGGATGTCGATGGTGCCGAACTCTGCCGCCGCCTTGCCGATCACCGAGTGCACCTGCTTACGGTTGGTGACATCCATCTGGAACGTCTTGGCGCGCCGCCCCATACCGCGGATTTCCTCGGCCGTCTGCTCGGCGTAGACGACGTCTTGCGCAGCCATGACCTGGGCGAGCACGCTGGCGGTTCTCTGGGCCACCTGGAGCAGGTTGCGATCGGACTCGATGAGGATGTCGGTGACCACCACGTCCGCCCCCGCCTGGGCCAGAGCCAGGCAGTCGGCGCGGCCCAGACCCCGCGAAGCTCCGGTTACCAGGGCCACCTTGCCGGACAGATCGAACATAGGCATCGGCCCGAGTTTAGCCAACCGGGCGCCGGGTTTCGGAGCGGGTTCGGGAGTTCCAATCCCGCCCTCCGGGACGATCGGCTTCGGCTAGGATGCTTTGGTCGAGAGCAGCGCACGGACCGCCGTGGCCAGCAGCGCGCGGCCCAGAACCGTCGGCACAGTCGCGGTTCTTCGCGCGAGGACCCAAGTGACCCTTCTCCCTTCCCTGGCCGATGGATCCGTCCGTCGAACTCGCCGCTGGCTTGCTTTGCTCGCGGTTCTCACCGGCTTACTGGTGACCCTCCCCTCCTGCGCGCCGGGCTCGAACGGGGTCGAGAAGGAGTCGGGACGGCAGATCATCGAGGCGGCCGGAGCCGCGCTCCGTACCGCCCACAGCTTCGAGATCCAGGCCAGCAGCACGGTCGCGGCAAGTCCGGCTTCGATCACCTTTGAGATTGAGGGGCCCCACCTCGGTGGGGGCAGCTTCACCTCCGCCGCAGTCGCCTTCCAAGCCGAGGAGCTGGGTGGCGTCGATTACTTCCGGAGCAAGACGCTCTGGAGCCAGGTTGGCGGGGCCAGCCTGCAGGCAGACCTCGGCGATCGCTGGGTCTTCATCGCCGCCAGCAGCGCCACGGCGGCCCAGCTCACCCTGGCCTTCGGCGAGCTGACCTCGGCTAGCAGCCTGGCCAGTGAGATCACGAAAGCGGACAAGGCAGCCGTGCGGGGCAAGGCGGATGCCGTGACCGGGCAGCCGGCAGTGGCGGTTCATGAGTCACCTACAGACACCATTTATGTGGCCACCACGGGGAAGCCCTATCCCTTGCGCTGGGTCCAGTCAACCGCGGGTGTTGTGACGTTCTCCCACTTCGGCAAGCGCTTTCACCTCAAAGCCCCGCGCAAGCCGCTCAACCTGGCCGCCATCCTGGGTCGTTGAGGCGCTGTCGCCACCTATCGTGGACCTGACCCGGCCACGGGCCTTCTCGGAAATCGGGCTCTGAGCTGCGAGTGGCTGGGTGCCTGTCGGGGATATTGGCTACCGATTTGCCCCGATCCCGCGGACGGTCTAGCTACACAAGCGCCGGGAGGATGTAGCTAAAGCTGGACTAGAGCCGGAGCCCGGTGATGGCCCTCGAGATCACCAACCGCTGGATCTCGGCCGTGCCCTCCCAGATCTGGTAGATCTTGGCGTCGCGCATCCAACGTTCGACCGGATGGTCCTTGACGTAGCCGTAGCCGCCCAGCACCTGCACCGCCTCCACGGTCGTCCGCATCGCCACGTCGCCAGCCATCAGCTTGGCCATGCTGCCTTCCCCCCGGGCGAATCCCAGACCTTGAGCTGCCAGCCATCCCGCCCGCCATACCAACAGCCGAGTAGCGTCGATCTCGGTTGCCATATCCGCCAACTTGAAGGCGATGGCCTGGTGGGCGGCGATCGGCTTGCCGAACTGCTCGCGCTGGAGCGAGTAGTCGCGAGCGTATTCGAAGGCGGCTCGGGCGATCCCCAGTGCCGCCGCTGCCACTCCGGGCCGGGTCTCGTCCAGAGTGGCCAGCGCCCCCGCCGCACCCGGCCCCTGGCCCGCTTCAGCGGCATCGAAACCGAGTCGGGCATCCCCAACCACAAAGCAGTCCTCGAGGATCACCTGGGCGGTGTGGGAGGCGCGCACGCCCAGCTTGCGTTCCTTGCGGCCCTGGCGCATGCCCGGATTGCCCTTCTCGACCACGAAGGCCGCGATTCCCGCCGGGCCCAGACTGAGATCCAAGCTGGCGAAGACCACCTGAACCTCGGCGATGCCCCCATTGGTGCAGAACTGCTTGATGCCGTTGAGCAGATAGCCACCGGCAACTCTCTGGGCGGTGGATCGGAGGGCCAGGGAATCGGAGCCGGAATCGGGCTCGGTCAGTCCCAGGGCGCCTAGGCGCACCTCGTTGGGGTCGCAGAGGATGCTCAGGTAGCGCTCTTTCTGATCCGGACTGCCCATGGCCAGGATCGCGGCGCCGGCCAGGCTGCTGGCCGAGATGCTCACGGCGATTCCGGCGTCGCCCCAGGCAAGTTCCTCGAGGACCAGAAGGCGAGTGAGCGGGTCGAGACCGCCGCCACCGTACTCGGCGGGCAGGGAAGCAGCAGCTCCCAGACCCAACTCCTGGGCCTTCCGGATCACCGGCCACGGGGTCTCCTCGCGCTCGTCGTACTCAGCCGCCACCGGGCGGATCTCACGTTCGGCGAACTGGTGGGCGAGTTCCCGGATCTCCTCTTGCTCGGTGCTTAGAGAGAAATCCAGTGGCACGGGCTAGGTACCGGCCTTGGCTCTCAGCTCAACCTTGGCTTTGGTCAGCGCCCTCTCCTGGGCGGACGTCAGAGCGGCCAACTCCAGAGTGGCCGCCCCCGGCGCGGAGGCGGTCACCTGAGCTGTGCAGATCAGTTCTTCGCCAGAAGGCACGGGAGCCGAGAAGCGACAGGAAACCTGGGCGACCCAGGCTCGCTCGCCGGCCCAGCCCTCGACACTGGCACAGGCGGAGCCCAGGGTGAGCAGTCCGTGCGCGATGGTGCTGGGCAGCCCCGCCCTGCGGGCGTACTCCAGGTCCAAATGGATGGGGTTGTGATCTCCCGAGGCGTCCGCGTAAGCGGTGATCACCTGCTGCGTGATTTGGCGCCGCCGCTCGGCCGGGCCTTCCCCGATTGCCGGCGGGAAGTGGTCCAGAGCCCGGCCCGGACTCACTTGGGCTCCTTGACCACGAAGAGGCTCCGGGCTCGGGCCACCACCTCATCGCTTCCATCTCGGCCTTCGCAGCGAAAGTCGAGGAAGACCATTCCCCGGCGCTGATCGACCTGCCTGATGACGCCTTCCGGCTGGATGATCTCGTCGAAGGCAAGCGGCCGCTCGAAAGAGAACCCCTGCTCGCCATGAAGCAGATGCTCGACGTCCAGACCCACAGCCGGATCGTCGAAAAGCTGGGGGACGACCGGCCAGAGCAGGTAGACGGCGGCGAAACACGCGAGGGGTCGGACGAAGTCCCTCTCCTCGCTGGGCCTAGCGCCCACGGCCTCGGCGTAGGCGCGATGGCGATCGCGATCGAGTACCTGCGGCATCCCCTGGTAACGGGTACCGAGGCAATCCGGGTTGAAAGGCATCTGGGCTCCCAGGATAGTCAGGGCTGCAGGTCGCCTTCCGGCGGCGTCCCACTTGCGGCGAACTCGGAATCCTTTGACACTCGAACAAGCCGTCTGGTAGGGTCGGGGCGCAGGCGCGCTGCTTGAGGGAGCGTGGGCGCCAGCGAGAGGTTGTCGTCCGCCGTGGGCAGCTGGGGAGAAGCTCCTGCCGGGTCCTGATCGTCGTCTTACTCATTTCGCCGTGGTCTTAGCCGCCTGTGGCCTCCTGATCGCGGGCTGGATCTCAGCGTCGCAAAACGGCATCCAGACGGTTTCGACCTCGGCTTCGGTTTGGCCAACCCCCTCTTCCGCTCAGGCGGGCCAGTACTACGACAAGCCAGCTGCAGTTCCCGGCAGCATCCAGGTGCTGCCCGCGCCGGTGGTCAGTGTTCCTGTTGGGGGGAGCCTGGCCGCCATGGCCGTCAGGTACCAGACGACTCCCGAGGAGATTGACTGGGCCAACCGTCTCACCTGGGCCAACACCCTGTCCGCCGGCCAGGACGTGCTTATCCCTCCCGCAGGCCCGACAGTTTTGGTGCGGGTCCTGCCCGGAGAGACCCTGACGACCTTCGCCGCCCGCTTCCGGGTCAGTCCCGGCGTGGTCCTCAATTACAACAACCTGAGCGCTGGGAGCACCCTGGCGGCCAACAGCTTCTTATTGATGCCGGCCGCTGCCTCACCGACCTCGCTGCCCTCCCAGGACTTCTACCCCCAATCGGTCGGTGTCCCCGAAGTGGCTCCTAGCAAACCCGAGGCATCCGACCCCTTCCCCTGGGGCGAGTGCACCTACTGGGTCGCCAGCCAGCGCTATGTCCCCTGGTCCGGCAACGCCGTCAACTGGTGGACCAACGCCCAGGCCTACGGCTACCCGGAGGGCCAAGTGCCGGTGGTGGGCGCGATTGCCGTCTTCGACAACAGCTATGACGGCCATGTCGCCTTGGTGACCAAGGTCCTCCCCAACGGCAGCTGGGAGCAGTCGGAGATGAACGTCGAGGGGCTGGGAGTCGAGGACACCCGCACCATCTCCCCGGCGATGGGCTACTTCGTGGGATTCATCTACTGAGCTGAGAGCTCTGCGGGATCGTTCGCGACCCTAGCCGGCGAAGCGGTAGCCGATCCCCGGAACTGAGTGGATGTAAGAAGGCCTGTCCGCCGAGGGCTCGATCTTCCGCCGCAAGCGGTAGACGTGGGCATCCACCGTCCTGGTCTCGATCTCCACCTCATAGCCCCAGACCCGGCGCAAGAGCTCGGCCCGACTCATCACCTGGCCCGGCCGGCTGGCCAAGAGGGCCAACAAGTTGAACTCGGTCAGGGTGAGCTGGATCTCCTCGCCGTCTCGGTAGACCTGGCGGCGGCGCAGGTCGATGGTCAGGCCGGGAAATTCGAAGCGCTCCTTGAGCTGGTCGGTGGGAGCGACATCGGAACGGCGCAAATGGGCGCCCACGCGGGCGACCAGCTCGCGAACCTCGAAGGGCTTGACGACATAGTCGTCGGCTCCCAACTCCAGACCGACCACCACGTCGATGGTGTCGCTCTTGGCGGTGAGCATGATGATGGGCACCTTGTAGCCATCGGCGCGCAGCTTGCGGCAGACATCGAGGCCGCTCATACCAGGCAGGTTGATGTCGAGGATGATCAGGTCGGGGGAGGTCTGCTGGGCCATGTCCAACCCTTCCAGACCGGTGCCTGTCTCCACCACGGTGTAGTGCTGCGGCTCGCAGGCGAGCCGGACGATATCGCGGGTGGCCTGATCGTCCTCCACCAGCAGGATGGTTTTGTTACCGCCGCTCATGCACCCTGTGCCTCCAGGTATTCGGTGACCGTAGACACGAAGTTCTTCACCTCAATCGGTTTGGTTATGTAGCCTGAGCAACCCGCTTCCAGGGCCTCCTTCTCGTCGCCCACCATAGCCCTGGCGCTGAGGGCCACGATCGGAGTCTGAGCGGTGCGCGGGTCCGCCTTGAGCAGGCGGGTCACCGTCAGCCCGTCAATCCCGGGCAATTGGATGTCCATCAGAATCAGGTCGTAGCTTTGTGATTTGGCCTTTTGTAACCCTTGTTGGCCGTCCGTGGCGGTATCCACTTTGAATCCCTGACCGCGCAGGACCAAGGTGGAGAGCTCCAGGCTACTGGGATTGTCCTCGATAACGAGGATCCGGTTGCGCATCTGCCCGTCCGGCCGGAGGCCGTGGAGGGGGAGAGTCACGGTCATGGTGGTGCCGTGGTCGAGTTGACTGTCAACTTTTATGGTGCCACCGTGCAGCCCCACTAGGCGCCTGACCAAAGCCAGCCCCAGCCCGGTGCCCTCGAACTGACGGTCATCGGAAGCCTGCACCTGGAAGAACTCACTGAAGATCTGATCGTGGTGCTGGGGATCAATTCCGATTCCGTTGTCCTTGACTTGGAGCACCAACTGGCCAGCTCGGGGCCGTGCCTTGGTCTTGATGATGGTTTGTCCACCTTCGGGAGTGAACTTGATCGAGTTGCTGAGCAGGTTGTAGAGCACCTGCTTGAACTTGCCCTTGTCGGCGCGCAGCAGGACGGTATCGTTGTCGATCTCCACCTCGAGGGTGACGCCGCCCCGCTCGGCCAGGGGTCGAACCACGGTGAGGACTTCGGAAATGCAAGCCCCCAAGGGAAATTCCTCGTACTGCAGTTCCAACCGTCCGGCCTCGATCTTGCTCAGGTCGAGGACGTCGTTGACCAGGTTGAGGAGGTGGCGACCGCTGGCGTGGATGTTCTCCAGACACTCGTGCTGCTGGGCGGCGCTCATCTTGCCGGCCAGGTTGTCCTTGAGGATTTCGCTGAATCCCAAGATGGCGTTGAGGGGGGTGCGCAACTCGTGACTCATGTTGGCCAGAAACTCGCTCTTGAGCCGGCTGTTCTCCCGGATCTGAGCATTGGCCACCTCCAGTTCGTGCTTCTGGAGGGCAATCTCCTGGAGTTGGCGCTGCACCGCGGCGTGGAGGGCGGCGTTGTCGATGCTGATCGCCGCCTGGTTGGAGATGACTCGCACCAGGGCCTGCTCCAGCTCGGTGAATGGCTTGACCCGTTTGCGTGTAAGGGTGAGCGCGCCGACCACCCGGTTGGGCGACTCCAGGGGCATGACCAGAACGCTGCGTGGGGCGTGGGGTGCGGCGAGTGCCTTGAAGCGCGGATCCAGAGTGGCATCGTCGACGCGCAGGGCCTTGCGCTCGGCAACTGACCAGCCCACAATGCCCTCGCCCAAGCCGAAGGAGGCAACGCTGCTGACCTGCTCGGTGTAGGGAAAAGTGACCATCGCGGTGAGGCGGGTCTCATCCTCGTCGAGGAGGAAGACGGTCGCCCCATCGCAGGCGACGAGCTGCGAGAGGGCGCGTAGGGTGAAGTCGATATTGACTTTGAGGTCGAGGCTGGACGTGAACAGATTGCCGACCCGCTCGAGCAGGTCGACCATGACCTTGTCGTCCATGCGGCCCGAATTATATGTAGGTGTCATCTGGCCATCTCCAGTCCACGGAGGGTGGTCAGGAGGGTAACGGACCGCCCGTCCGGGAGGTGGCAATTGCCGACATCGGGTCGGCCCGCGGAATCATCCACTGCGGTCATGATTGCAGGCTTGACGACTCAGCCGGGTGATTTCCTGTCGCGTAGGCCCCGGGGCGGCCCCCAGGCGTGCGCCCAGGCCGCCTCCGGGAAGACGCCGGTGAGGACTCTCCAAACCTCTGACCAGCGCCTCCTGGACCCTCTCCTCGACGTCAGCTGCGCCGCAGAGCGCCTCTGAGCAACCTTCGTGCCGCCGCCACCCGGCGCCGGCGCGTCTCCTCAGCCAGACCCGCCAGATCGCGTCCGGTTCGTCCCCCCACCACAGACGCATGAATGTCGCGCTCATGATCCTGGGCTAGGAGGTATAGGGATCCATCGAACATGAATGCCTCCTTGGTAACTGTTGATACCGCTGTTGACGGTAACAGTGTACCATGCTTTTGGTACCGATCAAAATGAAGTTTGAGAGTTACGCGGATCGAGGGGTGGAACCGGCCGTTGAGCTGATCAACCGGCTCAGCCCAGGTTGGTCTCGGGGCCGGCTCTGGCATTTGCCGATCGACCCTGCGGCGCGAGGGGAGTTGGCCCAAGAGGTCGAATCCAAGATCGCCGGCCACCCGGTCACCCTGAAGCGCCAGGCTGGCGAGGAGCTGATCCGTCTGGCTGCTGATCTGCGCTCGGTCTTCGAGCTGATGGCCCAGGGCCGTCAGGATCGAGCCGCGGCCCTGGTAAACACCATGCTGGCCCGCTACCAGGCGGCGCCCCAGCTCGCCCAGCACGACGGCGAGCCCTGGCATCTCCACTTTCACAGTCAGGCCAAGGAAGCAGGCCAGGCGGCGGCCCGGGGGTCGATGTGCGTCATCGCCCTTGCCGTCGTCATCGGCTCCCCCGGGGGCGCTCGGCTCGGGCTCTGCAGTGCCGCCAACTGTGACAGCGCCTTCATCGACACCTCAAAGAACGGGTCGAGACGGTTCTGCTCCTCGAGCTGCCTGAGCCGTACCAAGGTTGCCGCGTTTAGGGCTCGGCGGGCGATTCTCGGGGTGACTCTGGGAGCGGCACCCCCCACCGGCCCGGTGGTGATCGCGGCGGCGGTAACTATCAAGCGGCTGCGACGGCGGGATTAGACTCCGGCCCCAGTGACCCCTGCAGCGGACCTGAGCGAGCGGATCTTCTTTACCGAGGTGGGTCCACGCGATGGGCTCCAGAACCTCCCCGAGGAGCTCACCACCGAGCGCAAGCTGGAGTTGATCAGGGGCGGCCTCGATGCCGGAGTCGACCTCGTCGAGGCCACTTCCTTCGTCTCCCCCAAGTGGGTTCCCAAGATGGCCGATGCGGAGGCCGTTCTGAAGGGGCTGCTGGCGGAGCGCGGTGACACGGTCGCGGACCGGATCCGGGTTCTGGTGCCCAATCGCAAGGGACTGGAGCGGGCTCTGGCCGTGGGGGTGAAGCGGGTCATCGTCAACGTGGGGGTTACCGACAGCTTCAATCAGCGCAACCTAAATCGGTCGGTCGAGGAGACCCTCAAGGACATCGGGGAGGTGGCTCAATTGGCGAGCACCGCAGGTTGCCTCTGGGGCGCCAGTCTGAGCGTGGCGTTCGGCTGTCCCTTCGAGGGCCCGGTAGCGCCGAAGCGGGTAGCCGACATGGCTGGCGAGATGGTTGCCCTAGGGGCGAGCGAGATCAGCCTGGCGGACACCATCGGGGTCGCTGACCCGTCTCAGCTGGCCGCGCTGGTGGAGCTGGTGGCGGCCCGGGTGCCGCTCAGCTGGGTCTCGCTTCACCTGCACGACACGCGAGCCATGGGGCTGGCCAACGCTCTGGCTGGTTACCAGGCGGGGGTGCGGCGATTCGAGGGCTCGGTCGGCGGTATTGGAGGTTGTCCCTTCGCTCCGCGCTCTACCGGCAACGTCTGCAGCGAGGATCTGCTCTACATGCTGGAGCGAATGGGTGCCGGCATCCAGGCCGATATCGCGGTCTTATGTTCAACCGCCCAATGGCTGGAGAAGCTGCTCGGTCGGGAGCTTCCGGGTCGGCTCTACCGGGCGGGGATTTGGGAGCCGACGGTCAGCGAATAGTCGCCGCGGCCTAGCTGCTCTTGAACCCACAGCGGGAGCCAACTAATAGATGGTCCTCTTGGGCTAGACGTCAAGCACGGCTCGCGCGAGAATCTGCGGGTCGACCCCGGTGTACGAAAGGAGCGCCGCAATGATGCGCAATTTTCTGGTGTCCCCGCCCTTCGCCGAAAACCTCCCGAACCGAGTCAGGTTTGATACCGCCAGCGTTGGGCTCTTCTTCGCAGGGTGGTCAGCGCTGCTACTCATCTCGCAGTCGATCTCGTTCGAGCAGGTGGCAACGGTCAGCTCCGCTTTCCACTGGGAATCGCTGCAATTCAGTGGTAGCGCGCTCTTTTTCTTCTGCAGTGCGGGATTGGAGTTGGGGTGGGTGCTGAGCCTGCTCGGTGGAGTGCTCATGTTCAGAGTCCACCGTGCCGGTAAGGGCCTGGTTATTTATGGCCTCTTGCTTGGACTCGCGTCTCAGCTGGCGAGCCTCCTGCCTTATGACGACCCAGCTATAGATATTGTCGGGGAGCTCGCGGGCATCGCCGTCTTGGTCCTGTTCTACCTGATGGTGGTGGTCAGTCGGCCGCTGTCACCCGCCCAGGTGGCCACCGCCGACGCTCAGGTCTTGCCAGTCTGAACCTGGGCGCGCGTCGACTCTCTGCTGCCCGCCTCGGACCCCTTCGGTTGCTCCTGCGGCACGCCTTCCAGCACCACCGCGAAGCCGACGACAGTGATCTGGGAAAGGAAGAACACGTAGGTCAGGACCAGGAAGAAAAGACTGAATGTGGTCCCGTAGGTACTGAATCCGTGCGCCAATTTGAAGTAGAGAGGAAAGACTAGGCTCAACGCTTCGAAGAGGATGGCGGCGGTTATTGCGCCGGGGATCACCGCGCGCGCCGGGCGGCGCACATGGGGCACCAGGAAATAGATGGCGCAGAAGAGCAACGTCCCGGCCAGCAAGGAAAACGCGATCTGCAAGAGCAGGCTGGCCGGGCCGCTGGTCAACAGCCCGGGCATGCCGGGGACCGACTTGACCACGGCCAGCAGGCTCGAGCTCAGCACCACGGGGACCACCAAGCAGGCGAAGAGGACGATCATCCCGAACGACATCAGCTTCTGGGGGATGAAGGAGCGCGACTTGGACTCACCCAGGCTGGCAAAGGCCTGGTCCATAGCCCCGAAGAGAGAAGACCCGCCCCAGAGCAAACCGAGCACTCCGACGATGGCCAGAATCCCCGAATCGTGGTGGAAGGAGTCGAGGGCGTGGACCACGGCTGCCCCCTTGCCGCCGGGCAGAGCTTTGGCGATGGCCTGGGTAAGGCCGTGGCCAACTCCCGCTCCTTGATGGGGCAATAGCCCGGCCAGGGTTGCGGCCAGGACCATGATCGGGAAGAAGGAGAAGAGCATGTTCCAGGCCACCAGGGTGGCCAGATTGGGCCCGTTGCGGTTGAGGTAGCGAACGGCGACCCGAACCGGGAACCAGCGCCGCAGCCGGCCGAGAAGCGCCTTCATGGGCAGGACGGTACGACAGGCCAGGCAGCTGAGGCGGTGCGCAATTCATGATGGATGCCCCGCCGAGAGCGCCCGGGGCGGATGCTACCCTTGACCCGAAATCGCCGTCGAAGTGGCGTTTCAAGTGGAGGAGCGAGGACATTCCAGACGGCGAATTAGCTGCGCCAGCGGGCGGTCCCGCCGTCTCGATTCGCGGCCTGCGCAAGAACTACGGCCCGGTGGAGGCTGTGCGCGGGCTGGACCTCGAAATCCAAAGGGGCCAGATCGTCGCCCTGCTCGGTCCCAACGGGGCCGGCAAGACGACCACCTTGGAGATCATCGAGGGACTCCGTCGTCCGGACGCGGGGGAGGTGCGGGTACTAGGCCAATCTCCCCAGCAGGCGCGCAGCCGGGTAGGCGTGCAACTGCAAGAGGGCGCGCTCTATTCGGATCTCACCTGTGCCGAAACCCTCACCCTCTTTGGCCGCCTCTATGGCTGGGAGGCCGACGCTAAGGCGCTGCTGGCCTTGGTGGACCTGGCCGACGTGGCCGAGCGCCGCACCGAGCGGCTCTCGGGCGGGCAGAAGCGCCGGCTGCAGCTGGCTCTGACCCTCTGCAATGAGCCCGAGCTGGTCATTCTCGACGAGCCCACCACCGGCCTCGACCCTCTCAGTCGGCGCCAGACCTGGGCCACGATTGAGAGCCTGCACCGTCAGGGCCGCACCGTTCTGCTCACCACCCACTACATCGAGGAAGCGGAGCGGCTGGCGGAGTGGGTTTACATCATCGATGGAGGCAAGGTGGTTGATCAGGGGGCGCCGACCACCCTGATCGCCCAACTGGGAGCCTCGGCCACCATCAGCGTGGCCGCTCCCGAAAATGCCGGCCTCGAAGCACTTCCGGGAGTCTTGCGGGCGGAACATTCCGAGGGGCGCTGGCAGCTTCAGGGCAAGGAGGTCGGCGTCATCCTGGCTGCCCTCAACCAGCGTCTCGGCGAGGGTGCTCTGAGCGACGTGGCGGTGCGGCCGCCCAGCCTTGAAGACGTGTTCCTGGCCCGGACCGGCCGTCATATCGAGGCCGAGGTGCAGCCGTCGTGATCGAGAATCAGCCACCGAACCCCCGTCCGCTAGCCAGATTCCGCAGCAGTTCTCCCTGGCTGCCCCTGGCGGCATTGACCGGGGCCAATCTCCGCCTGCTAGCCCGCAACCGCCAGGTGATGGTCTTCAACATCCTGGTTCCTCTGCTCCTGATCGTCATCTTTGGAGGCCTCTTCCAAGGCGGGAAGACAGACGTTGACATCGTGGCCCCAGCCCGAGAAGCGGCCATCCTCAAGGCGGCCCTGCCCCACAGTTCCTTCAAGGTCAAGGTGGTGTCGGCTGCCACCGCCCGGCAGCAGGTGCTCAACAACACCGTCGATTTCGCTCTGGTGCTGTCAGGGAACTCTCCGGTGCAGGCCAAGATCGAAGAGAACGCTGGGAACATAACCGACAACGCCGCCTTCGCGGCTGCGGCCCAGGGGGCCCTCTCGGGCCTCAATCAGGAACTTCTCCAGACTCCGCCGGCGGTGGTTCCCAGCGTGCACGAACTGCACCCCAAGGGAGGTGAGAGCGCCGGCTCCCTGGCCAACGCCAACTACATCGACTTCCTGGCCCCGGGCATCCTGGCCTACGCGGTTCTCACCGCCGGCCTCAGCGCGGGGATTCGCCTGGTGGGCGACCGCGAGCGGGGTACTCTGCGCCGGGTGCGGGCGACCCCGATTCCGGTTTGGGCCTTCCTAGCCAGCAGCGTCGCGTCTCAACTGGTCCTGGTGGTGGTCCAGGTGGTTGTCCTCCTCGGGGTGGGCCATGTGATGTACGGAGTGGGCATAGGACCCTCACCGGGGCCGGTGGTGCTCATGCTCCTGGTCGGGTCGCTCTGCTTCCTGGGCGGCGGATTCCTGATCGCGGGTATCGCCAACCGCGATCAGGCGGCGATCGTTCTGATGAACCTGGTCACCCTTCCCCAGCTCTTCATCGCCGGCATCTTCTATCCGCTCGCGGGAGCCCCGGCCTGGCTACGCGACCTCTCGGTGATCATGCCCTTGAAATATTTCGCCGATGGTCTGCGCGGCCTGATGGCTTTGGGCAACAGCCTGAGCACCGTCACCCCCGACCTGTTGGTGCTGGTTGGGGTGGGCATCGCGGTGCTGCTGGTGGCGGCTCGAATTTTCCGCTTCGAGCCTTCTTCCGCCGGGGGCTAGACGGAACCGACCTGAGTTCCGCCGGCGTCCCTGATCCGCCTACTTGCGGTTAGTGCTGGCTTCCCAGCTGGGTGCCGTTGCTCCCGACCGACCCCGGGGACCGGGGACGCCAGCCCGGGGTGCCCGACCCGGGATCAGCTTGACCCGGGGCAGCCAGGCGTCCGGCCGGGCCAGCAGTTGGTGCACGACATCGGGCAGCTCACCGGTACATATGTCGGCCACGGTGACCTCGTCGAGAACGTCGCGAATGCCGACTCGGACCGCCACCCAGACATCGCGCAGGGGGGCGGTGTGGCCGGTATAGGCCAGCTCATCGGGCCGGTAGTCCCCGACTCGGGCGAGAGGACCCCCGTCGGCCACCCGGATGATGTCGCCGAGAGAGATCTGGGCCGGATCCCGGGCCAGCACGAAGCCACCGGTCGCGCCCCGGTAGCTGTTGACGATGCCGTCGTGCTTGAGCTCGGCCAGGATGTTGTGCAGGAACTTGAGAGGAATGTCCTGGACCTTGGCGATGTGCTCGGCGGAGACGGGACCGCAGTCCCCTTCGGCAGCGAGCTCGATCACAGCTCGCACCGCGTAGTCGGCTTTAACCGAGACCCTCATGGCCCCCCATTGTGGCGACCCGGCGGCCCCGATTCGTCCCTGTTGGGACGGCGGCCGAGCATGAGCCCAGTTCTTGGCCGCCTCGTCTGAAGGGGAATGGTAGGTTCGGGGTAGGGAGCGGCAACCGAGGTCAAGAGGAGTGGTCATGCCCGGACGCAAAGACGAGGTCAAAGGCTCGATCAAAAAGACGGTCGGCAAGGCGACCGGGGATAAGAAGCTTGCCAATGAGGGGCGCGCCCAGAAGGCTTCCGGCAAGGCCAAGCGCAAGGTCGGTGACGCCAAGGAGAGCATCAAGGGAGCCGTAAAGGGGGTCAAGGAATCAGTGGGGCGGAGTTCCCGAGACTGACCCAGTCGAGCGTGGCCCGGTTGGGCAAGGACCTTTGCCGCCAAGGTATGGGGAGCGCCCTGGCTCCGGAGCACGGATTCGAACCGTGAACCTTGCGGTTAACAGCCGCCTGCTCTACCGTTGAGCTACTCCGGATCGGGCCTCCGCAGTTTAGCGGTGACCCCTCTGGCCACCATTGGCGGCGAGGCGAGCGCGGGAGTGGCTACTCCAGGTAATCCTTGAGCTTCATGCTCCGGGAGGGGTGGCGCAGCTTGCGCAGAGCCTTGGCCTCGATCTGGCGGATCCGCTCTCTGGTCACCCCGAAGCGCTTGCCCACCTCTTCCAGGGTGCGCTGGTGGCCGTCGATGAGCCCGAAGCGGAGCTGGAGGACCCGACGCTCGCGGGGGGTGAGGGTATCGAGGATGTCTTCCACCTCGGTCCGGAGCATGGTCAGGGAGGCCGCCTCAGAGGGCGCCACGGCCTCGCTGTCAGGCACGAAGTCACCCAGGTGGGAGTCCTCCTCCTCACCGATGGGGGTCTCTAGGGAGACCGGGTCCTGGGCCACCTTGACGATCTCCCGGACACGATCCGGGGTGATTCCCATCTCCTCACCGATCTCGGGGTCGGCGGGCTCGCGGCCCAGCTCCTGGAGTAGGCGCCGGGAGATGCGGACCAGCTTGTTGATGGTCTCGACCATGTGCACCGGGATGCGGATGGTCCGAGCCTGGTCGGCGATGGCCCGGGTGATTGCCTGGCGGATCCACCAGGTGGCATAGGTGGAGAACTTGTAGCCCTTGTGGTAGTCGAACTTCTCCACCGCCCGGATCAGGCCCATGTTCCCTTCCTGGATCAGGTCCAGGAAGGACATTCCCCGGCCGATGTACTTCTTGGCGATCGAGACGACCAGACGCAGGTTGGCCTCGGTGAGCCGGTGCTTGGCGTCCTCGTCGCCTTGCTCGATCAGCTTGGCCAGGTAGACCTCGTCCTCGGCCTTGAGCAGGGAAACGCGACCGATCTCCTTGAGGTACATGCGGACGGGGTCGTCCAGGGAGACGGCATCAGCATCGGCGGCCAGAACATCGTCGTCAGCCTCCTCAGCGTCGAAGTCCTTGTCGCCGTCCGAGACGACGATGCCCATCTCCCGGAAGATGACGAAGAGGCGCTCCATCTGGTCGGGGTCGGCATCCAGCTCGGGAAACGGCTCGATGATCTCGTTGGGAGTGAGGAAACCCTGTTCCTTGCCCTTGAGGATCAGTTGCTCCGCCAGCCGCACCAGGTCCTCGGTGCGCGGTGGCGCCGGAGCCGTCGCCGGTGCCTTCATCGTCTTGACCAACCTATGCCTCCATTCCGCTGCCGGCTCGCAGGGCCCCGATCTGCCGCTGCTTGCGATCCAACTCGGCTGCCAGCTGCGGCCCCTCGCCCTCGCGGTGATGGCTCAACTCGGCGAGTCGCTGCCGCAAGGCTGCCGCCTGATTCTCCAGGGTCTCGATCCGGATCCTCTTCACGTAGTCCCCGAGCGAACGCTGCCTGCGGGTGTCGCCGGCATCCTCGTCGAGCTCAGGGAAGCCGCCTCGGGGAAGCTCCTCCAACCGTACCCGAAGTTCTGGGGCAAGGTCGGCTGGACTAAGCCTTTCCGGAGCGACCTCGACCATGGCCTCGTAGAGATCGCCCTGCTGGGGATCGAGGAAATCGTCCCGGCGAACCTGATATCGATCTCGAACCTCCGCGATCAACTGAGGGCTGTGCCAGAGCATTCCCAGCAAATGGGCAGACGCTCCCATTGCAATCTCCCCGCTCGGTGCTCTGCTCAAACCTCCTCCCGGCGACTTCACTGGTTGGCGCTTGCCACCCCCCTCCACGTCCTTGAGGATGCGGTTGGCGTCGACGGCCAGGCGGCGGCCGACTCTCTCTGCATATAGAGCGCGAATACTGGCCTCAGGGATACGACCCAAGACCCGCATGGCCCGGCGCAGGGCATCCTGGCCCTCCCCTCCGGACCGTGGTGAGGCGTCGCCCAGGGCCTGGTCGACCAGGGACTCCCAGGCGGGCGGCGCGTCCACCACCAGCTTGAGGAGCCGGGCCGGGTCGCTCCGGGCCAGGTCGTCGGGGTCCTGACCCTCGGGGATGGTCATCAGGCGGCAGTTCATCCCCGCCTGGGCGACCAGTCCCACCGCCACCCCGGCGGCGTGCTGGCCGGCCGAGTCACCATCGAAGCAGAGGATCACCTCATCCGAAAAGCGACGCAGCAGTCGTACCTGGGCCTCGGTCAAGGCGGTGCCGGAGGTAGAAACCGCGTTGCCGATCCCGGCCCGGTGAGCGCCGATGACATCGAAATAGCCCTCCATGAGGACCGCCCGATGCTCCTTGTGGATCGCCTCCCGAGCCAGGTCCAGGCCGAAGAGCACCTGCGACTTTTCGAAGAGCGATGTCCCTCTGGTGTTGAGGTACTTAGGGGTTCCGGAACTTATTGCCCGGCCTCCGAAGCCGACCGCTTGGCCCTGCTCATTCCGGATGGGGATGACCACTCGCTGGCGGAAGAAGTCAGTCAGGCGGCCCCGCTCGTTGCGGGCCAACCCCGAGGCGGCGATATCGGCCGGTTCGGCCTGGCGCTGGCGCAGGAAACGGACCAGGTTGTCCTGGGTTGAGCCCAAGGGTGCGTAGCCGAGCTTGAACCTCTCCCGGTCCGCCTCGGTCACGCCCCTCTCGTCGAGGAAGGTTCTTCCTTGCTCTCCGGCGGGACTCTTGAGCAAGACGTGGTGATAAAAGTCGACCGCGAGCTGGTTGAGCCGCAGCAGCGCCTCCCGCTGCTTGCGCCGCCGCATTTCGGCGGGGCTGAGAGGACGGTCCTGACTGAGGTCGACGCCAGCCCTCTTGGCCAACTCCTCCAGTGCCCCGCGGAAGTCGGTGTGATCGATGAGTTCGACGAAATGGAAGATGTCGCCGCCCTCGTGGCAGCCGTGGCAGTTCCAGAGCTGCTTTTCGGGATTGACATAGAAGGAAGCCGTGTGCTCGGTGTGGAAAGGGCATAGGCCCTTCCATTCGCGTCCCGCCCGAGTCAGACGGACATGACCTCCGATCACGTCCAGGATGTCGAGCCGGGACTTGATCTCTTCGGAAGCGCGCTCGCTACTCAACCGATCGTCGGGTTAGCGTCGGAAGAGACCGCCCTTCTTGGCAGCCGGCCCCTGCTCGCGGAGGCGGTTGCGCAGGGCCAGCACCTCCTGCTCCCGCTCTGCCAGTTGGGCTGCGGTGGACTTACGGGTGTTCTCCAGCTCCTGGCGCAGATCCCGGACCTGACGTAGCCGGCGCTCCAGCTCAGCTTCGAAGCGGAGCCGCTGCTCGGCCTGGATCCGCTGCTCGAGGGCCCGCTCCCAGCGCTCGAACAGACCGGCCACCAACTCGCGGGCGTCCAGGGAGTTGAGGGCTAACGAGCTTTCTGGCCCCTGCGCTGCCGCCAGCGCCGACGGGCGGGGCACCTCGACCATCTCGGGCACGCCCATCGACTCGCTGGGCAACGGGGACTCCAGGTCGAGGCTCTGCTCAACCGGAAGAATGCCTTCCTCGTCCTCGTCATCGCCGGCGAAGGGTGGAGCTGCCCCCACCTCGTCGACCGGATCCGCTGCCGTACTGAAGGGAGTTGTGGCCGGCGGCGGGGTCGTGAACTCCGCCGCCTCCTCCAAGGGGAAGTAGGTTTCCGCTCCTGAGGGGGAGAAGGGAGAGAGCTCCGGGGTGCCTTCTTCGGCGACGGCGGCATCGAGGGGATCGTCGCTGGCGACCGCATCTAGGGGCTCGTCCTCCCAGCCACCGGGATCCTGTCGCCAGACCGGCTCAGCAATCTCTCCGCCTTGCGCCGCCGGAACGTCAGCGCTGGGCTCGGCCTCCCACGGGGTGGGGGGCGGTGTGACCACGGCAGGGGCCTCGTCCTCAGTGGGGGTCCAGACGTCGGATGGATACTCGCTCTCCCGAACGCTCCAAGCAGCGGGGGCGGTCTCCTCCTCGGGGCTGGGGTTGATCTCTTCTCCGGTGAACACCTCCGGCCCGGGAAAGGGCGTGGGCACCGGGGCTGAGCTGTCAACTCCGATATCCGCGGCGCTGATGCGCATCTCGAGCTTGCCCTCTACCTCCACCCAGTGCACGGGAATATCGCCAGATTCAATCCGGCGCTGAATCATCTCTAAGGGCAGGGCGAGTTGGGCTGCCACTTCATCGACGGTCAGGTAGTCATCAGGCATGTGAGTCTTCTCCGCTGGTGCGATGTTGCCTGGCTGGGCCGGGCGATTGTGAGTCCGCAATCGGTCCCGGAATCTTGGTGTTGGTCACCTCGGTCAGGGCTCGCTTCCAGAACATCGGTGATGCCGAGGCAAGGCCGAAGAGTGCGCTGAGCAAGATCACCGCGTCCACGCTGTCGCGCCCCTGCTTGCTCCAGTAGTCATCCTCTAGGTGTAACCAGAGGGCGAACTCGTCATAGGTGAGCGCGACTCCGGCTCCATACAGGGGCGCCAGGCGGCGCCGCCAGCGGATGTCCGTCTGCAGCAGAGCGGCATAGCCACAACCTGTCAGGGAGAGGATTCCCCACACCATGTGATGGATGTGAAGGGGCTGGCCACCCTTCTTCTTACCGCCGCCGCCGAGCACTATGTTGCCCAGAGGCAGCCACTGGTTGCGAATTCCGTGGGTGATCACGCGGACAGTGGTGAAGGTGGCCAGGAAGGCGGTGAGGACTCGCATATTGACGTCCTCGTCGGGGCGCTCCGCTGCCGTCTCGCGGTACCGCCGGACGATCCTCCACGGCAAGGAGAACAGGCTGTGGGTGTGCTGGGCCGAACTGGCCTCCCCTTGGCTCACCGTGGCATCGTACCCGTGTTTGGCGCAGCATGACACCGCCGAGTGGGCACCTGCTCCGCGCCCGAGCGGGTCCGATCTCCGCTCATCGCCAGGCCGAGGCGCACCTCCCCGATGAAAGTCCAGTAGCTAACGGAGCTGGGCTGAGCCCAGGCAGAGGCGACGGCTGCCGGCCTCGAGAGGAGGCTAGGGGCGTCAGTTGGAGGCCAGCTCTGCCTCCAGACAATTCTTGAGCTGTGGCAGGCAGGCTGCCCAAAGGGTGGTCCAGCGCCGGGCTAGCACGGCGTCGCTGGCATACCTGTCTCGCCCCGAGCGGTCCACCACCGTCAGAGCCACTCTCGTGGCCGACTGATCGATGGGGGCAAGCCGAAAGGTGGTGGTGGGCGGAATTCCCAGGGTGACGGCTTCTATTGCCAGCAGCACGGGACGCCGATGGTGGATCACCCGGTAGCGGAAGTGGGACCCACCTGGCCCGTCGACGTGGAGCCTCAGCCGGTAGGTGGCGCCAACACCGCCGCCATATTTCTCAAGCTGGGCCGCCGAGACTCCGGATAGCCAGAACGGGGCCCTGGTGCCATCCGCCAAGAAGTCAAAGACGTCCGCCGCCGGGGATCCGATCCGGATCGTGTGGCGCCGGTCTGACTCGGCCTCGCTATCCGAGTAGGTCCCCGCTCCCGCGTGATGATTCTCCATGCGCGGCAAATCGTAGGCGTCCTGCCGCACGGATAGGTTGGTTCTACAGTTCAGAAGGTGGGATATTGACAATCTATTGACGGACCGGAGCCAGTTATTGATTTCTCGTTGACGGGTCCTGGGCTAGGCTCGAACCGTGCTTGATGTCTTAGCCGTCGTGCTAGTGCTGATCGCGTTCGGAGTCTTCTACCTGTTCGTCGAGGTGATGGACAGGATCTGATGAGCATCACCGACATCTTGCTGCTGATTCTCTCCACGGCGACGTTCGTCTATCTGGTCTTCGCCCTGATCCGGCCGGAAAAGTTCTGATGGGATTCTGGCTGTCCCTGCTGGTTATCGTTGCGGTTCTAGCGGTGATCTGGCGCTTCCTCGGCTCATACATGGCCGATGTCTATGGCGGAAAGAGTCACTGGTTGGCATGGCTGGAGCGTCCCACCTACCGTCTCCTGGCGATCGATCCGGCTGCCGAGCAGACCTGGAAACGCTACGCGATGGCCACCGTCGTCTTCTCCGCGGTGGCCGTGCTCCTGGTCTATGCCATCGAGCGAGTACAGGGTTCCCTTCCTCTAAACCCGGAGCATCTGGCTGGCGTGAGTCCTTGGTTGGCCTTGAACACGGCAGTGTCTTTCGTCACCAACACCAACTGGCAGAACTATCTGGGCGAGACCACCATGTCCTACTTCACCCAGATGGCCGCCCTGGCGGTGCAACAGTTCGTTAGCGCCGCTGTTGGAATCCAGATCGCAATTGTGCTCATCCGTGGTTTCGTGCGCCGGGAGTCACCGACCGTTGGCAACTTTTGGGTAGACCTGATCCGGGGCGTCTACTACATACTGTTGCCGATCAGCCTGGTGGTTACCGTGATCTTCGTGGCCCAGGGCGCAGTGGAAACACTGGCCGGCCCAGCCCGGATCCATGACCTCCTGAACGGCGTGTCCCAGACGATCGCCCTGGGGCCGGTGGCCTCAATGTCGGTGATCAAAGAGCTGGGTACGAATGGGGGCGGCTTCTTCAATGCCAACAGCGCTGATCCATTTGAGAATCCCACTGCACTCATCAACGGGATTGAGATCGTGCTTCTCTTGGCGATTCCGTTTGCTCTGACCTACACCTTCGGCAAATTGGTTGGCAACATCCGCCAGGGCCTCGCTCTCCTGGCCACCATGGTCATCCTCTTCGCCGCGATTCTAGGTGTCAGCCTAGCCGCCGAAACGGGATCTAATCCTGCTCTCGCCGCGGCCGGTCTGACCCAGCAGCAGCAGTCTGGTGGGAACTACCAAGGCAAGGAAACCAGGTTCGGTCCGGCCATCTCCGACCTCTTCGACATCGCTTCCACGGAAACATCCACCGGTTCGGTCGACGGCTCCAACGACTCCTACACCGCCATCGGGGGAGCCGGTTTGCTTGCCGGGATGATGATGGGCGAGGTTTCGCCGGGCGGTGTGGGCAGCGGTCTCTACACCCTGCTGCTCTTTGCCATCGTGGCCGTGTTCATAGGCGGTCTGATGGTGGGCCGAACACCCGAGTATCTGGGCAAGAAGATCCAGGCGCGCGAAGTCAAGCTGGCCTCGATCGGGGTTCTGATGATGCCGATCACGGTGCTCGCCCTGACCGCCTTGGCGGTGGCCATCCCCGCCGGGCTCAGTTCCGTCTTCAACCACGGTCCCCATGGGTTTACCGAGATCCTTTACGCCGTTACCTCGCAGGCGAACAACAACGGCTCCGCCTTCGCTGGTCTCGACGGCAACACCGCCTTTTACAACCTGACCGGAGCCCTCGCCATGCTCTTGGGGCGATTCGGAATCATCATTCCGGTCATTGCCGTGGCCGGTTCGCTCGCGGCCAAAGGCTACGTTCCCGACACGGTTGGCACGATGCGCTCGGATAAGCCCATCTTTGTTGGACTCTTGCTCGGCACCGTGGTTCTGGTCGGGGGATTGACTTTCCTGCCGGCGATCTCGTTAGGGCCGATCGCGGAAGGCTTGCTCCATCACGGAATGCTCTTCTAGTGACCGCCAACCCAGCCGCCAACTCGAGTGACTCGGTCCTGGTTAAGGAGGAGACGGCCACTCCAACTTCGCCCACGGCGTCCCCTCCGACTGGTGGCCGCGGTCGTCGTCAGTTGCCCTGGATGACGCGCGACATCCTGATCCGAGCAATCCTCGACTCTTTTGTCAAGCTCGATCCCAGGACCCAGATCAGGAATCCGGTGATGTTTGTAGTCCTGCTCGGGACCATCGTCACCTTCGTCGCATCCATCTTCCAACCGTCGGTTTTCGACTGGGTGGTGACAGTTGCCCTCCTGTTCACCGTTCTCTTTGCCAATTTCGCCGAGGCTACTGCCGAGGGGCGCGGACGAGCGCAGTCAGACACACTCCGGCGCATGCGCGCCGACACCATGGCGCGCCGTCTTAGTCCAGACGGCAGAGAGGAGAGTGTGGCGGCGGCCAGTTTGGTCAAAGGTGACCGGGTCGTCTGCGAGGCCAATGACATCGTCCCCTCCGACGGTGAGGTCGTGGAGGGGGTGGCATCGATCGACGAGTCAGCCATCACCGGCGAATCGGCACCCGTGATCAGAGAGAGCGGGGGAGACCGCTCCGCCGTGACCGGCGGGACCAAGGTGCTCTCCGATCGCATCGTCGTGCGCATCACCGCCGAACCGGGACACACCTTCCTCGATCGGATGATTGCGCTGGTCGAGGGCGCCGATCGACAGAAGACGCCCAACGAGCTGGCCTTGACGATCCTGCTGGCAACTCTGACCATCATCTTTGTCCCGGTCTGCATCGCTCTCGCGCCCTTTGCCGGCTACGCCCACGGCAAGGTCTCGGTAGTCATCCTGATCGCCCTGCTGGTATGCCTCATCCCGACCACCATCGGTGCGCTTCTCTCCGCCATTGGAATCGCCGGCATGGATCGCCTGGTCCAGCGAAACGTCTTGGCGATGAGCGGTCGGGCGGTGGAGGCTGCCGGTGACGTCAGCACGCTTCTGTTGGACAAGACCGGCACCATCACCCTGGGCAACCGGATGGCGGAGACCTTCACTCCTGTTGGCGATATCTCCGAGCGTGACCTGGCCGACGCCGCGCAACTGGCCTCGCTGGCCGATGACACACCCGAGGGCCGCTCGATTGTGGTTCTGGCCAAGGAGCGCTTTGGGATCCGGGGGCGCGAGTTGAGCGCCACCCACCAGATCATTCCCTTCAGCGCGCTGACCCGGATGTCGGGGCTCGACATCGATGGCCGCCAGATTCGCAAGGGAGCCGGGGAGGCGGTCCGCAACTGGGTCAAGGATCAGGGTGGGACTGTGCCCGACCAGCTGGCGCCGATAGTGGAGCGCCTGTCGCGAGCCGGCTCAACTCCGCTGGTCGTCGCTGACGGCGCTCAAGTCCTGGGCGTGGTGGAACTCCGGGACGTGGTCAAGTCGGGTATCCGAGTCCGGTTCGATGAACTCCGGAAGATGGGCATTCGTACGGTCATGGTCACCGGTGATAACCCTCTGACCGCCGCCACCATCGCCGCCGAGGCGGGGGTGGACGACTTTCTCGCCGAGGCCACTCCCGAAGCCAAAATGGCCCTGATCCGACAGGAGCAGGAAGGCGGCCGGCTGGTGGCCATGGCAGGCGACGGAACTAACGACGCTCCGGCCCTGGCGCAGGCGGACGTCGGGGTGGCCATGAACACCGGCACCATGGCCGCCAAGGAGGCGGGCAACATGGTTGACCTCGACTCCAATCCGACCAAGCTGATCGAAGTGGTCGCCATCGGCAAGCAGCTGCTGATCACCCGCGGTGCGCTGACCACCTTCTCAATCGCCAACGACGTCGCCAAGTACTTCGCCATCATTCCCGCGCTCTTTGTGGCGACCTATCCCCAGCTCAAGGCGCTCAACATCCTGCAGCTGCACAGCCCGCATACCGCCGTACTCTCGGCGGTCATCTTCAACGCCCTGGTCATCGTTGCCCTGATTCCCCTGGCTCTTCGTGGAGTGCGCTACCGTCCCTCCACGGCGACCGCCCTGCTGCGTCGCAATCTGCTCATCTATGGAGTGGGCGGTTTGATCGCGCCCTTCATCTTCATCAAGCTCATCGATCTCGCTTTGACCGCGATGCGAGTGGCCTGATGCTGCTCCACCTGCGCCGCTCGGTCGTCGCCATGGTCATCCTCACCGTGATCTGCGGCATCCTCTACCCGCTGGTTGAGGTGGGCGTTTCGCAGTGGTGGTTCCCGGAACAGGCCAATGGGTCGATCACCAGTCAGGGCTCGACCTTGATCGGCCAGACCTGGAAGGGGCCGGGTTGGTTCCACGGACGTCCCGATGCCGACGACCCGATGGCAACCGGTCCCAGCAACCTGGGACCCACATCGAAGGCGCTGGCGACTGCGGTCCGGGCCGCGATCAAAGCCGAGGCGGCACTGGGAGTCAAGAATCCGCCAGCTGACCTGGTCACCACCTCGGGCAGCGGAGTCGACCCGGACATCTCCCCGGCGGCTGCGCTGCTCCAGGTCGACGCCGTGGCCAAGGCGCGGGGGTTGTCGACGGCGGCGGTCCGCCACCTGGTGATTGCGCACGAGAACGGACCGGAGTGGGGATTCCTGGGGGCGGCGACAGTGAATGTGCTCGACCTTAATGAAGCGCTTGCCAAGCTAGTGGCCCGCGGCTAGGCGTCCTCCCCGGCGCCTGCCGCGGGTCCTCCGGCGCGCAGTTCGTAACCGACCCCGGGATGCGTGATCAGAAGTTCTCCCGGGCCGAGGCCGAGTTTGCGGCGGAGGCGATTGGCGTACACCCGTAGGTAGTGAGCGTCGGCGCCGTAGCGGCCACCCCAGACTTGAGCCAGCAGCAGCTCTTGGGTAACCACTCGGTCGGCGTTGCGCGCCAGGTAGGCCAACATCTCGTACTCCGTGGCCGTCAGCGTGAGCCGTTGCCCCCGCATCGAGACGGTGTGGGCGGCCAGGTCCATGGCCAGCGGCCCGACCACCAGCTCGGGGCCTCCGCCCTGCTCCCGTTGGTGGCGCAGGGCGACCCGGATCCGGGCCTGCAACTCGGCCATGCCGAAGGGCTTGGTGATGAAATCGTCGGCTCCGGCGTCGAGGGCGGCCACCTTGCGGTCCTCCTCGCCGTGAGCCGAGAGGATCAGGACGGGCACTTCGGTCCAGCTGCGCAGCTGGCGGCAGACTTCGATCCCGTCCATGTCCGGCAGGCGCAGGTCGAGGACGACCACCTCGGGATGGTTGCGGGCCGCTTCGGCCAAACCCTCGGCACCGGTACGGGCGGTGTGGACGTCGTAGCCGCGGGCCCGGAGCCCGATCCCCAGGGCGCGCAGGATCGCGGGCTCATCATCGATCAGCAGCAAGGTGGCCAAAGTCAGGCGGCGGGAAGCAGGATGTCCAGCTCCAAGCCCCCGCGGGAGCCGGAGCGGGCACTGATTCTGCCCCCGTTGGCCTCGATGAACGCTTTGCAAATCACCAGGCCGACTCCACTCGGGGACCCGGCGTGATCAGCGCTTTCCGGGACTGGACTGAAGATGGTCGCAAGACGCTCGGGGGTGAGGCCGGGGCCCTCGTCCTCGACTTCCAGTTCGACCCAGCTCGCCCGGAGCCGGGCGCGAACCGCAACTGGTGTCTGCTCGGGGGTGTGGCGGGCCGCGTTCTCGAGCAGGTTGACCAGGACCCGGACTACCAGGGAGCGGTCTACCTTGACCAGCAAGGAGCGCGCGACGTCGACCACCACTGGCCGCGAATCGAGCGGCCCCCGAGTCGCCTCCAGAGCCTCATCGACCAATTCGAGCAGGGCCGCTGCGGTGGTCAGGGGGCGGCGCACTCCCGCCTCGATTCGGTACATGTCGAGCAGATCCTTGACCAGGTGGGTGAGGCGGTCGGTTTCCCCCTCGGCGGTCACCAATAACTCCTGGCGGTCGTCGTCGGTGAGTGGGACTGAAGGATCGCCGAGGTCGGACAGAGCGGCCTTGATGGAAGCCAACGGCGTGCGCAGGTCGTGGGCCACCGAAGCCAGCAGTGCGCGTCGCCAACTGTCGGCCTCGCGCAGCACCCGGGTCTGCAGCGCCTGCTCCCGGAGTTGGGCTCGCTCCACGGCCAGGGCTGCATGGTTGGCATAAGTGGTGAGCATCTGTTGGTCGGTAGAGGACAGAGCCGGGCCGACGAGGAGGAGTACGCCAACCGCACGCTCGGCGGTGGCCAGAGGCAGGGTCCGCAAGCCTGCCCGGCCGGCCAGGGCAATTGGGGTGGAGGGGACTCGACTTCGAGAGCCGCTTAGCGTCGTCTCCTCGGGAAGTGGCTCGCCTGCTTGGGCGACCACGCTGAGCTGCTCGCCGGTGGGAAGGAGCAGGGCTACCGAGGTGAGCCGGAATTCGCTATGCACGGTGCGCACCACGGTGCTGAGCAGTTCTTGCAGCGGCTTCTCGCCGATGAGCAGGTCGGAGACCTCGAGCAGGTGACGCGCGTCATCGGCGCGCCGCCGCGCCTGAGCCCGGGCGCGCTGCAAAGCGAAGACCATCCGCGAGAGGATCAGCATCACCACCACATAGACCGCCAGGGTGACGATGTCGCGGTCGCTGGCCACCACCAGCGTGGTGTAAGGGCGGATAAAGAGGAAGTCGTAGCAGAGAAACCCCGCGGCGATGGCCACCACCCCGGCGATCCAGCCGCCAACGGCGACCCCCACCACCACCGGGATGATCAGTACCAGTCCGCTGGTTGAGCTGCCCAGCTGAGCCCGGACGGGAAGCATCAGCGCCGCCAGAATCCCGGTCAGCGCCAGGGCTGTGGCCACACCGGTGACCTGACTCCGACTGCGCCAGATCACGGTCCTATCCGCCTCCGGGATCCTCGGCCCGGGCGGCTGCCTTCTGCTGCTCTCGGGGGAGGGATATCACGTGCACGTCCAGGAAGGCCTTGCCGGCCTCCCGCAGAAGTTCTTTGAGTAGTCCTCCGCGGCCCAGTCCCCACTTGTGGCTAGGGTCGGACCCGACCATGAGCTGGGTAATCTGGTGCTCGCGCGCAAAGGCGACCAGGGTGGTGGCCACGTCATCGCCCCGGAGGGTGACCCACTCGGCTCCTAGTGCCGTGCTCAGTTTCTCCAGCCTCTGCAGGGCATCCTGCTGGGGAGCTCTGGTGGTGTCGGCAGCGATCACGTGCACCACGTGGAGATCGCCCTTGGTGCGGGCCGTGATTCGAGCGGCGCGCCGAAGCAGGTGCTCGGTGCCCGGGACGGTGGCCGCCGCCACCAGGATGTGCTCCCCCGTCTCCACCGGACCTGAGGCGGACTCTTTGATCTCGCGAAGCAGCACTTCCTCGGTCTCGTCGGCGACGAAGCGGAGAGCCAGTTCGCGGAGGATGGTCAGGTTGCGGGTGGTGAAGAAGTGGGTCAGCGCGGCCGGGACCTGCGCTTCCGGATAGACGTTGCCGTGGATCATCCGGCGGCGCAGCTGCTCCGGCGAGGAGTCGACGAGTTCGGTCTGGTCAGCGCGGCGGACAACCCAGTCGGGCACCCGCTCGCGGACCTTGGTGCCGGTCATGGCCTCGATGCTTTCGGCCAGGCTCTCCAGATGCTGGATATTGACCGTGCTGATCACGTTGATTCCGTTCTCCAAAAGCTCCAGGACGTCCTCCCAACGCTTGGCGTGTCGGCCGCTCCCGGGCACGTTGGTGTGGGCCAGCTCATCGACCAGCACCAGTTGCGGCTTCCGGGCCAGGACCGCGTCCAAGTCCATCTCCTCGAACTGGGTGCCGCGGTAGTCGATCTTCTTCCTGGGCACCACCTCGAGGTCGCGCATCAGCTCGGCGGTGTGGGCACGCCCGTGGGTCTCGACGAATCCGACCACCACGTCCCGCCCCCGCTCCCGCCTGCGCCAGCCCTCGTCCAGCATGGCGCAGGTCTTTCCCACGCCGGCGGCGGCGCCCAGGTAGATACGAAAGCGCCCGGGCGGTGCAACCAGGGCCTCGCTACCCTCGCCGGCGCGGCCCGGTTCCGGAATCAGCGCGTTCTCGTCGAGCACGAGGCAAGCCTAGCCGCCCGCGGCCCGAGTAGCCGCGCTGCTGCCCCGCCGCACCGGACGCACTTCAGAAAGTCGCAGCCGCCTGAAAGGCGAACCGACAACGCGAGGAAGAGGCCTGCTCAAGGCGCTGGCGATCGCCGGCGCGGGAAGGGAGGTGTGTGATTTCACCACATAGTGCCCACCGTGGGAGCGGTATGTCTCAGGACATAGTGCCCACCAAAGGGGGTGGTCCATGGGTGTGGAGCGCTACGTCATCGAAGCGGTCGTCCGCGAGGGCCGAAGTCATCGCGAAGTGGCCAGGAGCGCCGGCGTCTCCAAGGCGTGGGTCACCAAACTGGTCGCTCGGTATCGGGCAGG
>JBAQYY010000078.1:0-9410 GCA_049790415.1 Candidatus Dormiibacterota bacterium
CATCCGGGGTCTCCACGAGCCCACCTTCGAGGAGGTATTCGAAGGCCGCGCCGAGGTCAAGGCCCGGATCAGGGTGCCTCGGACCGGTGTGATCGCCGGCAGCCAGGTGACCGAGGGCACCATCACCAGGGGCTCACTGGCGGTGGTGATGCGCGATGGCAAGGAGGTTCACCGGACCCAGATCGCCTCTCTGCGGCGCTTCAAGGACGACGTTCGCGAGGTGGCCCAGGGCTATGAGTGCGGCATCGACCTCGGCGACTACCAGGACTTCGCCGAGGGCGACATCCTGGAGTGCTACGTGGTGCAGCAGCGAAACCGCTGACCCCTGCCCTGGCGGGAGGCTAGGCGGTGGTGAGGGCGGCCCGGGAAGCCGGCGGCAACCACCGCCGAGAGCGGATTGACGCCCAGTTGCGCCAGGAGCTGGCCCTGGCCATCGCCAGCGACGTCAAGGATCCTCGGCTGGCGATGGTGACCGTGGTCGACGTCGCCTGCGCACCCGACCTCTCCTACGCCCGGGTGAAGGTGAGCGTCCTGGCCGAGCCGCTGGAGCGCGAACAGGTGCTGCGCGTGCTCCGCGGCATGACCGGCTTCCTGCGCCATCGCCTGGGCGAGCGCCTGGAGCACCTGCGCCGAGTGCCCAAGCTGGACATTCGCCTCGACGACTCGATCGCCTACGGAGTGCGCGTGAGCCAGCTCCTGGACAGTTTGGAGAGCCCTTCGGGCTCGCGCCGGGGAGCTGCTCGTGGCTGAGGTTCTGGAGCGGATCCGGCAGGCGGTCGGCGATCACGATGACTTCCTCCTGGTCGCGCACAAGGACGCCGACGCCGACTCCCTGGGCAGCGTGCTGGCCTTCTCGGACTACCTTCAGCGCGAGGGCAAGAGGTCCTATCCCTGGGCGCCCGACCCGCTCCCCCGGGGCCTCTCCTACCTGCCCGGGTATGAGGCGGTGAATCAGTGCGAGGCACCGGCGGAGGCGGTGGCGATCGCCTTCGACGCTGGCAGTCCCAGCCGCTTCGGCAATCTCCGCCAGCGGATCGAGGCAGCTCCGCTCACGGTGGTGATTGATCACCACGCCAGCAACGAGGGCTTCGGCGACATCTCACTGGTCCAGCCCGAGGCGGCCGCGACCGGGGTTATCGTTTTCGACGCCCTGCGCTCCTGGGGGGCCCACGTCAGCCCCGAGGCGGCGACCAACCTCTACGCGGCCATCTTCACCGACACTGGCGGTTTCCGCCATGACAACACCACCGGAGCGGTGCTCCGTCTCGGTGCGGAGCTAGCCGAACTGGGGGCGGATCCCGCCTGGGTGGCGCTCAAGAGCTACAAGTCGCGGCCGGCGACCACTCTCAAGTTGCAGGCTCTGGCGGCGGCGGCGGCCACCTATGAGCTCGACGGGCGGTTGGTCTGGAGCCGGGTGACCCAGGAGATGCTGCGCCAGAGTGGTGCGTCCATGGAAGAGAGCGAAGGCATCATTGACATCCTCCAGAGCCTGGACTCCATGCTCTGCGCCGTGCTCTTCAAGGAGGAGGGGCCCCAGCTGACCAGGGTCAGCGTCCGTACTCGAGGAGCCCTCGAGGCGCACCAACTGGTGGCGCGCTTCGGGGGGGGTGGCCACCGCCGGGCGGCCGGTGCCGAAGTCCAGACCGGCATCGCCGACCTCGAGAAATCGGTGCTCAGTGAGGCTCGGCAACTGATCCAGGCGCTCCCGGCATGAGCGCGGCACCCGGAGTGGGCCGGAGGCGGGCTGGAGTCAAGTCGGAAGGTCCGATGCTGACCGGCCTGCTCAACTTGGCCAAGCCGGAGGGGATCACCTCCTTCGCGGCCATCAAGATGGCCCGGCGCGTTCTAGACGAGCGCCATGTCGGCCACGCCGGAACTCTGGATCCGGCTGCCACCGGCGTACTGCCGCTCTGTGTCGGACGAGCCACCCGGCTGGTCGAGTACATCCTCCGCCAGCCCAAGACCTATCACGCCCGACTCCGGCTGGGCGAGGTCAGCGACACCGGCGATCTGGAAGGCGAGGTACGCCGGACGGAGTCGGCTGCGGGCTTGACCGAGGCCGACGTTGCCGCCGCCCTGGAACAGTTCGTCGGCATCGTTCAGCAGGTGCCGCCGATGCACTCGGCGGTGCGCCACCAGGGTCGGCACCTTTACGAGCTGGCTCGGCAGGGCCTGACCGTGGAGCGGAAGTCCCGACCCGCCGAGATCCGCCAGATCACCCTGCGGTCGTTTACCCCGGGGGAGGTGGCCGAAGCCGAGGTGGAGGTCATCTGCGGTCGGGGTACCTATCTGCGGGTACTGGCCACTGACTTGGGCGAGCGCCTCCGCGTGGGCGGGTTGCTGGCCTGGCTGGAGCGCACCGAGTACGGGCCTTTCAAGATCGCCGACGCGGTCAAGCTCGATGACTTGATGGAGTCGTCCGATCCGCGCAGCTACCTGCTCCCGCCCGAGCTGGCGGTGCAGATGGTGCCTCGAATCGACCTGCTTCCGGCCGGTGCCCTGGCGGTACAGCGGGGCCAGTCGGTGTGGGTCCAGCGCTCGCCCGAGTCGGGTGACCAGGCGGCAGCGGCGGGGGGAGAGGTCAGGGCCCATGGGCCCGACGGCCGGCTGGTGGCTTTGGGTGAGCTGACCGGTCTTCGCTTCCGACCCACCAAGGTCCTGCTGCCGATCAGTGGCTGAGGTAGTCAGCCTCTCCTCTAATTCGGTAGGCCAGGCCGAATTCGGCCTGGGGCTGGCTGGAGAGGGCGAGGCCCCGCTCCCCACCTGTTTGGTGCTGGGCAACTTTGACGGCGTGCACCTGGGCCACCAGGCGATCCTGGCGAACGCTCGGGAGGCGGCCTCACGCCTGGGGGTTGCCCTCACCGCCATCACCTTCGAGCCCCACCCCCGCACCGTCCTCGATCCCGGCCTGGACTTCCGTCTGCTCAGCACCTTCGACCTCCGGCGTCGCCTCTTGGCTGCCCAGGGGGTCGATCGGCTCTGGGTGATGCCCTTCAACGACCGGATCCGGCAGATGACGCCTGACCAGTTCATGGGCAGGCTTCGGGAGCGCCTTCAGGTGGAGGTGATGGTGGTGGGTCCCAGCTTCTCGATTGGCAAGGGTGCCGAGGGTCGCCTGGAGTTCCTCACTAAATACGCGGCCCGGGCCGGCTTTGACGTGGAGGTGGTTGAGCCGCTCGATTGGAGGGGAGAGGCGATCAGCAGTACCGCTGTCCGCGAACAGCTGGCTCGGGGAGACCTGGAGGCGGTTCGGGCCATGCTCGGGCGCCCGCTCCAGGTGCTCGGGGAAGTGATTCACGGCGAAGGGATGGGACGGCAGCTGGGATTTCCCACTGCCAACATCCAGCTCTCTGACAGTCAGGCTCTGCCCGCGGACGGGGTGTACGTGATGGAGCTCAGCACCGAGTCCGGAGCAACCCTGGGCGCGGTCGGGAGCATCGGAATGCGACCCCACTTCCAGGGGGAGCACCGGGTCTTTGAGGTCCACTGTCTGGAAGATCCCGGGGACCTCTACGGCCAGCTGGCATTGGCGAGCGTGCTCGCGCATTTGCGGCCCCAGGAGACCTTCGCCACCGACCAGATGCTCGTCGAGCGCATGGGCCGAGACGCCGAGGCCGCGTCAGCCTATCTGGCTAGCTCCACTCCCTAGGGTTGCACCGCCGCCGGCGTTAGCTGGCTCGGGATCTACTCAGTAGCGGCCCCGGACCGACGCGGTGTTGCTGATCGCCGCCGCAATGGCGGCCACAATTGCGGCCACCACGATGGCGATCACGATCGATCCGTATTTTCCGGTGTCCGTCTTGCTGCCCAGAGCGGCCAGTGAGATGAATCCTCCGGCCAACGATCCGATCAGACCACCAGCCACCCGGATGCCGGCTCCCAAGGCTCGGGCCTTGCGAATGAAGATGGCCCCGACGACCAGTCCGATGACGATAAAGGCGACGGCGTGCAGCATTTCCTAGTCTCCCTTCTCTGATGGCTCCGAGGGAGGCGCCGGAGCCTCCAAATGCGGGGTGTCGGTGGGCCCTGCCAGCACCTCCTGGCGGAGCTGGCGCAGCTGAGCTTCCACGGCGGTGTCGGTGGCCCCGGCTTGGAGCTGTCGATCGATGTCGTCGCCACCCCCGCTGCCCAGGGCGTCCAGGGTTCCGGAGGACACCAGCTCGTCGATGGCGGCCGCCCGGGCCTGCATCTGCGAGGTCTTGTCCTGGGCCCGCTCCAGCATCAGGTTGACGTCGGTCATGTCGCTGGAGATGCCGGTCACCGTCTCGCCGATGCGGGCCGATGCCTGAGCTGCGGTGTACTGGGCCTTGAGGGTGTCCTTCTGGGTGCGAAACGCCTCCACCCGGGCCTGCAGCTTCTGGGCCGTGATCTGCAGCTTTTGCTCCTGGTCTTTGAGCTGCTCCACCTGCTGATCCAGCGATACCAGCTGGGCGTCGGCGGCATGGGATCGGGTCAAGGCCAGCCGGGCCAGCTCATCGCGTCCCTGCTGGACGGCGAGCTTGGCCTGACCCTGGAGCTTTTCCTGGTTCTGCCGTAACTGAGCCGCCTGCATCTCCAGGCGCTTTTCCGAAGTGACCACCTCAGCCACCCCGCGACGGACCTGCTGCAGGGCCTGGAGTTGTTTCTGGTAGGAGAGGTCCAAGGCATCAACCGGGTTCTCGGCCCGGTTGAGGAGACGGGTCATGCGCTGTTGGAAGAGGTTGACGGTGCGCCGACCGATCGAGGTCCGTGAAGCGGCGCCGCCCAAAACCACCACGCCGGCCACGATCAATATGAATTCCACTACGTACTGAGCCCCTTAGACGAGGCGGCTGACGGCCGCCTTCTTCGCCGCCATGTTAGCGCCCGATAGAAATCCGTCCGCCTCGGCAGAGGCGGGTGACGAGTTGCCGCGGGGCCCCCTTTGTTCCCCCACGGAGCCGGTCGGGGTGAGTAACATAGCCCCCCCGAGCAGTTGGCCCCCTGCTTATTCGTGATCGCCCGGCGACCACCTAGTTCTTTTATTCCTCACTTCGAGGTTTCTCTTTTGCGCCTAGTTCCCGCCGCCGATCCCGGCACGCCAGATCTAAGGTCTCCGGACCGCTTTCTCTGGTGGCTGGCTCGCGCCCAGATGCCCAACCTGATCGAGGGTGCCACCTACGGAGTCCTCTGGATGGGGGCCTTGGCAGCGCTGCCCCTGATCTTGGGGGAGGCGGTTGAGGCAGCCGCCCAGCGGCGTCCCGGCGAGGTGCTGCTGTGGAGCGGCGCCCTTCTCGCCCTGGGCGTGTTCGCTGCCCTGACTGGGGTGATGCGTCACCGCCGAGCGGTCACCAACTACCTACTTGCGGCCTCCCGGACTCAGCAGCTGATCATCCGCTGCGCCGCCCGCCTCGGCGCCGACCTACCCCGCCATGTTGCCGCCGGTGAGGTGGCCAGCCTGAGTGCAACCGATGTCGATCGCATCGGTAGCACCTTCGACGTGACCGGACGTTTTGCCGGTTCGATCTTCACCTACCTGGCGGTCACCGTGGTCCTCTTCGTGATGTCACCGGCGTTCGGTTTGGTCGCGCTGATCGGAGGCCCGCTAACTTTGCTCTCGCTGCTGGCCTGTCTGCGGCCACTGGCGCGGCGCCAGCGACAGCAGCGCGAAGCCATCGCGCTGGCCTCCGGCCAGGCGGTGGACGTAGTCGGTGGCCTGCGCGTGCTCCGCGGCCTGGGCGGAGAGGCGATGTTCGCCGCGCGCTTCGCACTTGCCGCCGCCCGGGTTCGCGATGCCATGAACCGCACCGCCCAGATGGCGGCCGTCCTCAATGCCCTGGAGGCGCTGGTGCCGGGAGGCTTCCTGGTGGCGGTGACCTGGATCGGCGCCAGGATGGCCGAGCAGGGCCGGGCGGGCCCCGGCGAACTGGTGACCGTGTACGCCTTCGCCGCCTTCCTTCTCGTCCCTCTGGCCACCTTCGGTGAAGCGGCCCAAAGTGGCAGCGCGGGCCGGGTGGCGGCCCGGCGTGTGCTCACCGTCCTCCAACGGGAACGCGAGTTGCGGGACCACCAGCCAGAGTTCGGTGCCGCCCTGCCTACCGCCTCCGAGCTGTCCCAGGGAGTACTCCATGACGAGTTGACCGGAGCGCGGATTGAACCGGGTCGGTTGGTGGCCATCACCTCTAGCGACAGCGAGGCGCTGACCGAGTTGGCCGACCGGCTGGGGCGCTATGTGGACCCGCCAGCGGGAGCCCGGGTTACCCTGGCCGGCCGATCCCTGGACGCACTTCCCCTGGACCTGGTCCGGGAAACCATTCTGGTGGTGGATCGCGACGCCACCCTGCTAGCCGGTCCTTTGAGCAGCAACCTGGACCCCAAGGGCGCTGAGTCGGCGGGGACCAGGCCGACAGTCCGGAGCGCGATCCGGGCCGCCCACGCTGAGGACATCGTGGCCGGCCTCTCGGGAGGCATGAATCACACCCTGCCCGAGAAGGGAAGGTCGGTCTCCGGGGGACAGCGCCAGCGCCTGGTGCTGGCTCGTGCGCTGCGGGCGGGTTCACCGATCCTGGTGCTCGAGGAACCCACCAGCGCCGTCGACACCTATACCGAATCCCTGGTGGTGGAGAACCTGCGGGCGATCCGGACCGGCCTGACCACCGTGGTCATGACCACCAGCCCCTTGCTGATGGAGGGAGCCGACCAGGTTCTGGTGCTCGATGGTGAGATCGTCGCTGCGGGCAGTCACCATCAACTGCTCGATCAGGAACCCCTCTACCGGACCTTGCTGGAGAGGGAGCTCAGCTGATGACCACTCAGCCCATCTCGTCGCTCCTGCCCACCGCCTCAGCGAGCCAGGTGGTGGCAGCCATGCGCCGTCTGGTGGGCGAGCAGCGCGGACCGGCGTTGTGGTTGCTGCTCCTTCAGGGCGGGGCGACCCTGGCCGGTCTGGTCGGCCCCTGGGCCTTGGGGGTCGTGGTTGAAGGGGCGGCCCAGCACCGCTTGGCCAAAGTCCTGGGACCGGTGGTCATGCTCCTGCTGCTGGCGACGATCGTGCGCACCCTGCTGACCTGGTGGGCGGGCCGCCGGGGTGGTCTGTTGGGGGCCCGCGTTCTGACCAGGCTGCGGGAGGAGTTCTTGGGGAATGTGCTCCACCTGCCTCTGGCGGTGGTGGAGCGGGCCGGTACCGGGGACCTGCTCACCCGGGCCACCTCCGATGTGGACGGCCTCGGCCAAACCGTGCAGCGAGCCTTGCCGGAGATCGTTATCGCCATCGTCACCGTGCTGCTGACGATCGGAGCGCTGATCTGGACCGCCCCCCTGTTGGCCCTGACCCTAATTCCGGCGGCGCTGATCCTGGCCCTGGCCACGCGCTGGTATTTGCATAGGGCACCCTCCGCCTATCTCAGAGAGCGGGCCGCCCAGGGGCGGGTGAACGGTCTCATCCAGGAATCGGTGGAGGCGGGCCGCACGATCGAGGCCATGCGGCTCAGCCAAGACCGCGTCGCCGGGGTCGACCACGCCGTGGCCGACTGGCTCTTGGCCGAGCAGGCCACCCTCCGCCTGCGCACCGTCTACTTCCCCATCAGTGAGGCCACCTATCTGGTCCCCCTGGTATTGAGCGTCGCCATCGGCGGCGTCCTCCACGCCGATGGGCTGATCGGGCTGGGTGCCCTGACCGCGGCTTCCCTCTACACCCAGCAGCTGATCGAACCGGTCGATGTCATCCTCAGCTGGCTGGACCAGCTCCAGCTGGGGGGCGCCTCTTTGGCCCGGCTGATCGGGGTCGGCCATGTGGAGCGCCAGCCGGTCACCGATGCTGAGCCGCAAGGGGAGCAGCTCGACGCCGACCGGGTGCATTTCGGATACCAAACGGGCCACGACGTGCTGCACAGCCTGAGCCTGCGGCCGGTACCCGGATCGAGGGTCGCCGTGGTGGGCCTGAGCGGCTCGGGAAAGAGCACCCTGGCGCTCCTGCTGGCCGGTGTCTACCGACCCCGGCGAGGCAAGGTGACGGTTGGCGGCGTCGAAGTCCACCGGCTGGCCTCGGACCGGGTCCGGGCGGAGATTGTCCTGCTTACTCAGGAGCACCATCTGTTCTCCGGAACTGTGCGCGACAACCTGCTCATGGCGGCTCCTGAAGCGGATGACTCCGCCTTGCTGGATGCGCTCTCCGCCCTCGACGCCCGGGAATGGGTTCTCGAGCTGGACTCCGGTCTGGGGACCGCCATCGGTTCCGGAGGTGCACGGCTCAACCCCGGTCAGGCCCAGCAACTGGCCCTGGCTCGCCTTCTTCTCGCCGATCCTCACACCCTGGTTCTGGACGAGGCGACCTCCCTGCTCAACCCCAGGACGGCGCGCCGGATGGAGCGCTCCTTGGCCCGCGTTCTGGAGGGGCGCACAGTGGTCACCGTCTCGCACCGGCTCCAGAGCGCGGTCGACGCCGATCTGGTGGTGGTCGTCTCCGGCGGGCGGGCGGTGGAGTCCGGCACCCACCAGGAGTTGCTTGAGGCAGGCGGCGGCTACGCGTCCCTCTGGTGGGCGTACCAAGGAGCCTCCCAGGCAGGTCCCGGGGTGGTCGGCGCCGAGCCCAGCTGATTCCCAGCTGCCGGGGAGACGATGAGGTGGCCGCGCATCAATCATCGAGAAACGGGTATATAGGGGGCGTATGCATCGCAAGTTTGGCGCCGACGCCGGCCTGACCGCCCGGATGTTCCTGGCGCTCTTCCTGCTGGCCGTGGTCTATCTTGCCTTCATCGGTGTGCTCCTTTTGCTGCACACCGGGGTGGCTCTGATCGTGGTGGTGGTCGCGGTCCTGCTGGTGGCTCAGTACTTCTATTCGGACAAGCTGGTGCTGAGTAGCCTGCACGCCCATCTGGTGACCGCCCAGCAACAGCCCGAGCTCTTTGACATCATCGGCCGGCTCTGCCAGATCACGGGCACGCCCATGCCCCAGGTGGCGGTGATCCCCTCCCAGGTGCCCAACGCGCTGGCCACGGGACGCAACCCCAAGCACGCCGTCATGGCGGTGACCACCGGGATCCTCAACCAGCTCGAGCCCAAAGAGCTCGAGGCGGTGCTGGCCCACGAACTAAGCCACGTGATTCACAAGGACGTCAAGGTGATGGCGATGGCCAGCTTCTTCGCCACCGTGGCGGCGCTTCTGGTCCAGTCGGGGATGTGGTTCGGCATGTTCGGCGGCTTCGGCATGATGGGCGGCGGTGGCGGCTATGGGGGCCGCGGCCGGGGGGGCAGCAGTGAGGGCCAGGGGATGATCGTGATCATCCTGGTGGCGGCCGTGGTCTGGGCGATCAGCTTTGTGCTCATCCGGGCTTTGTCCCGCTACCGCGAGTACGCCGCCGACCGGGGCTCGGCGATCATCACCAGGGACCCCGCCCAGCTGGCTTCAGCGCTGCAGAAGATCAGCGGAACCATGACCCGGATCCCCACCCGCG
>JBAQYY010000079.1:0-1835 GCA_049790415.1 Candidatus Dormiibacterota bacterium
ATGAGTGGCACACCTGCCCCAACTCAGGCCGGATCAACGCCAGCAATCCCTGTTCCGAGTTCGTCTTCCTCGACGACACCGCCTGCAACCTCTCCAGCATCAATCTGATGAAGTTCCTGGCTGACGATGGCAGCTTCGACGTCGACGGCTACCGCCACACGGTGCGGATCATGCTCACTGCGATGGAGGTGATGGTCGGCTACGCCACCTACCCCACCGATCGGATCACCGTCAACAGCCACAAGTTCCGCCCCCTGGGTCTGGGCTACGCCAACCTGGGCGCAGTGCTGATGGCGCTCGGCCTTCCCTACGACAGCCCCGCCGCCCGGGACTACTCGGGAGCCCTGACCGCCATCCTCACCGGTGAGGCTTACGCACAGTCGGCGCGCATCGCCAAGGAGGTCGGCCCATTCGAGGGTTACGAGCCCAACCGCCAGCCCATGCTCCGGGTGATGGAGAAGCACCGCGGCGCCGCCTACAAGATCTCCGACGACTACGCGCCGGCCCCGCTTCTGGCGGCGGCCCGCAAGGCATGGGATGACGCCCATGAGCTGGGCGCCATGCACGGTTATCGCAACTCCCAGGCGACCGTCCTGGCGCCGACCGGGACCATCTCCTTCATGCTCGACTGCGACACCACCGGTGTCGAGCCCGACATCGCTCTGGTCAAGTACAAGAAGCTGGTCGGCGGCGGCCTGCTCAAGATGGTCAACGGCACCGTGCCCTCCGCCCTGCGCAAGCTGGGCTATGGCGAGGAGGCGATTTCAGCCATCCTGGCCTACATAAACGAGCACGACACCATCGAGGGCGCGCCCCACCTTCGCGACGATGACCTGGCTGTCTTCGACTGCGCCTTCCCGCCCGCCAATGGACAGCGCTCGATCACCTGGCAGGGCCACGTGCGCATGATGGCCGCAGTTCAGCCGTTCATCTCTGGCGCCATCAGCAAGACGGTCAACCTGCCCCAGGACGCAGCTCCCGAGGATGTCGAGCAGGCCTACACCGACGCCTGGAAGCTAGGGCTCAAGGCGATCGCCGTCTACCGTGATGGCAGCAAGCGCAGCCAGCCCCTCTCCACTTCTCGGAAGCAGGCCAACTACAACGGACAGGAGGAGGCTGAGCCGGTTGCCCGCCCAGCGCGGCATCGGTTGCCCAATGAGCGGGCTGCCATCACCCACAAGTTCGACATTCAAGGCCATGAGGGCTACCTCACGGTCGGCCTCTACGAGGACGGGCAGCCGGGCGAGATCTTCCTCAAGATGGCCAAGGAAGGCAGCACTCTGAGCGGGATGATGGACTCCTTTGCCACCTCGATCTCGGTTGCTCTGCAGTACGGGGTGCCACTCCGGCTGTTCTGTGCCAAGTTCGCCCATACTAGATTCGAGCCGGCTGGCTACACGGGAAACCCGGAGATCCCGATTGCCAAGTCCATCGTCGACTACATCTTCCGCTGGCTGGCGGCTCGGTTCCTCTCCGCCGAGGACCGGGACGCGTTGGGAATCATCAGCCGGCGGGAGGAGTCCGATGACATCGCTACCGTTGCGGTAGCCGCTGTCTCGCCAGCCCCCGCGTCGGTCGTGTCAGACCCGCCGGGGCAGGCAAGCGCCAAGCAACTCTCGTCAGAACTGACCTTCCGCAACCAGGAAGATGCACCATCCTGCTCTGACTGTGGATCGCTTATGGTGCGCAACGGCGCCTGCTACAAATGCATGAATTGTGGGAGTACGTCTGGCTGCTCTTGACTGGGAGCCATTTGCGAATTTTCCCTGACTCGTTGGCGAATTAGCTAAGCAACACCCAAAGCAAAGCGCCCGAGGACTCTCCTCGGGCGCGGC
>JBAQYY010000080.1:0-15105 GCA_049790415.1 Candidatus Dormiibacterota bacterium
CTCCAGACCTGGCCGCTGTTGCACGGCTACCGCGGTCAGGCCCCACTAGACGTTGAAGCGATACTTGACCTGATGGTCACGGTCAGCACTCTTGCCGAAACTGCGCCTGAGCTCCAAGACATGGACATGAATCCAGTATTTGTGGCGGCATCAGGATGCTTTGTCGCTGATGCAAACTGCGAGCTTGCCGCTCCAGGGCGGACGGTGGACATAAGGCCTCGCGGTGGCGCCGCTGCGCTGCGAACAATGCTTGGCGCCACACGAGTTGCGGTGATTGGAAGCGCGAGCAGCGAGAGCAAGGTCGCGTCACTTGTGTTGAAATATCTCAAGCGGCACGGGTATTCGGGGGAGGTCAGTCTTGTCGGCCCAGGAGCTCAGTCAATCGGCGACGTTCAGGCCTACGCACATATAGCAGATGTCCCGGCGCCTGTCGACATGGCCTGTATTGCTGTACCTACGGCCGCGGTCCCATCCGTCGTCACAGAGTGCGTAGAGGCATCCGTCCCTACCGGCGTGATTTTCTCCTCCGGATTTGCCGAAATTGGTGTTGAAGGGGCGGACCTTCAAAAGGAGCTCCTCGCCAGGTCGGCGGGCACCTTCAGATTCTTGGGTCCCAACTCTATCGGCGCGGCTTCACTTCGGGCAAAGGTGTTCACGACATTCGCGATGGCACTTGAGCGACCTCTCGAAGCGGGTTCAGTGGGCTTTGTGTCACAGAGCGGGGCAATCGCTAGCGCCCTGCTTAGCCGCGCCGGAGATGCCGACATTGGATTCAGCTCGTGGATGAGTGTTGGCAACGAAGCGGACATAGGCGTGGGAGACTGCATCGAGTACCTAGCAGATGATCCAGACACTCGCGTCATATGCCTGTTCCTGGAGACGGTGCGCGATCCCCAGGGGTTTGGGCGCGCGACTCTGGCGGCGCGAGCCGCCGGCAAGCCGGTGCTGGCGGTGAAGGCTGGACAGTCACCCGTGGGGCGGTTGGCGGCGGCGTCGCATACCGGCGCCTTGGCAGGTTCAGATGATGCCTATGACGCCTTCTTTCGCCGCTCGGGGGTCATTCGGGTCGCTAGACTTGGTGAGTTGTTCCCGGCGGCCCGGGGGCTGATTGCTGGCGGTCCCATCCCTGGACGTCGGATCGGCATCGTGTCCATGTCAGGAGGGATGAGCTCCGTGTTGGCCGACGCCTGTGAGCAGAGTGGGCTGGACGTCGCCGCCTTTCCCCCAGAGGTGGTGGCCTGCATCCGCGAAATCGTCCCGACATTCGGGCGAGCGCAAAACCCGGTCGACGTCACCGCTGCGGGAGTAGCGCGCAGCGATATGGTTGGACTAGTTGTCGACGCCCTGCGACAGAGTCGAGCAGTTGACCTTATTCTCGTGCAGCTCACAACGAATGCAGACCCGGCCGCCGAGCGAATAGCGCTGGACCTGGTTCGTTTGTATCGAAACCCCGGAGTGCCATTCCTCGTGGGACGGCTGGGGTCACGAGAACTAGCGCCGCGAGCGATTGGAGTATACCGCGACGCTGGCGTAGCGGTCTTCGACTGGCCCGAGCAACTTGTAGCAGCGGCGGTCGCGTGCGTTCGTTACGGCGAGCCGATGAGGGCCGGATCCGTAGGCTAGGAGAACTTATGCTTTACTCGCTTACACCAGAGCAGAGCGAGCTCGTGGAGCTCGCGACCAGCCTAGCCCGTCGCAATGGGGCAGGAGTGCGCGTCAGCTGGGAGGAGGCGGGAAAGTTTCCGCTTGACTTCTGCCGGGAGTTAGCTAGGCATGGCTTGACAGGGATCAATCTTCCCACAGAGCAAGGTGGGCAAGGTATGAGCCTGTTTGAGTCAGTCCTCGTGCTAGAGGCGGTGGCCACAACCGCGCCTCACCTGGGTGATGCGGTACAGGCCACCAATTTTGGGGGGATCCGACAGGTCGCTGCCTTCGCAAACGACCGTCTACAGCACGAAGTCCTGGCACCAGCCCTTCGCGGTGAGGCGCTTGTGAATATCGGCATGTCGGAACCCGACGCCGGGTCAGCCCTTGGCGAGATGCGGACCCAGGCTCGTGTGGAAGGGGAGTACGTCTACATAGATGGTCAGAAGGTTTTCAATTCGAACGGGCCTCATGCCTCTCACTACGTCGTCTGGGCTCGCTTCGATGATGGCCCCGAAGGCGTCGGGGCCGTAGTCGTCCCGGGTGACGCGGCAGGGTTCTCGCGAGGAGCACCCGAGCGTTTCGCCTCGGGTGAGGCTCACTGCACCCTTAACTTCGACCACGTTAAAGTTCCGAAGTATCACCTGTTGATGGATCGAAGTGGCATTCGCAAAATGATGGCTATTTTCAATATCGAGAGGATTGGGAATGCGACCCGGTCGGTAGCGGTGGGCGAATTGGCCTTGCGGCTAGCAGCGGGACACATGGTTGATCGGGTTGTAGGAGGTCTCCCGTTAGCTGACCGCCAGGGGCTTCAGTGGAGCCTAGCCGACATGAGAGTGCGCGTGGATGCGTCGCGACTGCTCGTTCACCGCGCCGCACTCGAGCTCACCGAGGGAGTGCCAAGCGGAGTCTTTACTTCGATCGCAAAGGTCGCGGCGAATGAGGCTGCTTTTGAGGTAGTGAATGAAGCCATCACAATTTTCGGCGGTTACGGGTTCTCGTCTGACTCACCCCTGCCATATCTGCTCATGCGTGCTCGCGGGTGGATGACAGGAGGCGGGACTGTAGGTATACAACGCACCCGCATAGCGAGGGAGGAGCTAAAGCGTCGCCATGCATAGTGGCCGGCCCGTTCCGGGCACGGCCACTATGTTCAGCAGTTTGCGATACGCACACGGCTCGCAGTTGAGTGCAGTTTGCCCATCGCTCGACGAGAAGAAGGAGCGAGGATGATCCAGGACATCGACGCTGGTCGTCGTGCCGCCGAAGAGGAACTCTTGGGAAGGGTGTCTGCCCGAGAGTTGATGGAGTGGACCACCGGGCTTGCCAAGTGGGAGAAGGTGTCCGGTACTCCCGGCGAGCAGGAGGCAGTTGGCTATCTAGCCGCCCAGCTTGAGGGGTTCGGGCTCGCAACGAAAATCCACCGCTTCGAGAGTCTTCTAGGCTGGCCCGAGGAAGCCTCCATAGAGGTCGAGGGAGCTGGCCTTCCTGCCCTCCCAGCGCTAGCGCACGCGCTTACTCCGTCGACCACATCGGACGGACTGGTGGGACGGCTCGCTTATGTCGGCGATGGTAAAGACGACCGACTTCTCAACGCTGTCGGGGCAGTCGCGCTTGTAGAGGGTATGCCCTTGCCAGCGACCGTACTTCGTGGGGATCAAGCGGGCGTGGCGGCCCTGATCTTTATCCAGGAAGACCGTCTACACGATCTGTGTGTTTCACCCGTGTGGGGCACGCCTACAAGGGCCACGTCCAAGTTGCTCCCGCATAAACCGGTCGTTTCGCTGTTGCGGGACCAAGGGGAGTTTCTTAAGCACGCCTTGTCGGAGTCGACTACCGAAGTTCGCTTGCGCTCGAAAACATTCCGAGGTTGGAGGGAGGTGCCAATACTCACGGCTGAAATTCGAGGCCGTCACGATCCAGATCACTTCGTTATGCTGAGCGGGCATCATTGCTCATGGTACTACGGGGCCATGGATAACTCCTCTGCTGATGCCGCGCTCCTTGAGGTTGCCAAGCTGCTCGGTGAACATAGGGCCGAGTTAACGCGTAGCGTGAGAATCGCCTTCTGGCCCGGTCACACTCAGGGTCGATACTCCGGGTCAACTTGGTATTTTGACCATTTCTGGGAGGAGATCAGCGAATACTGCGTCCTACATATTAACGTGGATTCGCTAGGAGCGACTGGAGCACGCTTCTATCGTGCTGAATGTATGCCGGAAACTGAGCACTTCACTACTGCCGCGATCTCTGACGCCATCGGAGTGGAATCAGAATCGGAGCGTCAGGCGCGTGGGGGAGATCAGGCCTTTTGGAGTTGCGGTGTCCCTTCAGCGTTTATGTGCCTTTCGTACGTTGCCGCTGAAGACGCTGCTCCCGATCCCTTCGACGAGGTCGGCCACGGCGAGGGTCCACCGTCGCGTCCGGGGCTGCCATGGTGGTGGCACACGCCTGAAGACACGATCGACAGGATCGATCCCGATGTTCTAGTCCGAGACACACGCGTCATTTTGTTGGCGAGCTACCGAGCCGCGGCAGAGTCTGTATTGCCCCTGCAGTGCGCTCCCGCCGCGTCCGACATCCTGAAGACGCTGGAGGACCTTCAGGACGCGGCGGGAGGTCGCTTCGACCTAGAGTCGGTTATTTCCCAAATTCGCGACTTAGAGTCTCGGGCGATCGGGGTCGAGAAGCGGCTTGAGCAATTTCGGAGCCAGCCTCCACGTGGGGGTCGGGTGGGTATCGAGCTCAATCGACTGTTGTTGGCCGTTGATCGGGAGCTAGTCCTAGTCAACTTTTCCGCGAGCGGGCCGTTCGACCAGGATCTCGCCGTTCCTGTGTCGCCCGTTCCCCTTCTTGAGCCGGTGCGAGTTCTCGCATCTCTGGATGCGAGATCGGATGAAGCACGCTTTCTTGAAAACGAGCTTGTTCGGCACAGGAACAAAGTCTCGTACCATCTCAAGCGCGCCTCCGCGGCTCTCGCAAGCCTCGAGGACCTCCTGGGAAGGCTTGAACGCAGGCTCGGGGTACGGCGGGAGGAGTCGCCGTGACGGCGCCGGCCAAAGCCGCCTCGCTTGTAGTCGGACGTTCGAACGCCCCCGAGCGTTCCGCAATGGGACAAGTTTGCGCGGGCTGGACCGCGATCTCCAGGACCACGGCTGGGGTGCGCTCGTGGGGCTGGTGCTCTGATCCCTGGAATTGGACACGCGTACCGTGACCAACGAGATGCTGGAGGAGCTCCGGCAGGCCATTCGCACTCTGTGTGAGAAGTTCCCAGGCGGGTACTGGCGTGAGCTCGAGGCCGCTAGGGAGTACCCCGACGAATTTGTGCGGGCACTCACGTCGGCTGGGTATCTGGCAGCACTAATCCCGGAGGAGTACGGCGGCGGCGGCGTAGGCCTGACAGCTGCGTCCGTAATTCTTGAGGAAATCCACCGGTCCGGTGGAAATGCGGCGGCTTGTCACGCGCAGATGTACACCATGGGTACCCTTCTAAGGCACGGGTCCCCAGAACAGAAGGCACAGTACCTACCTCGAATTGCTAGGGGGGAACTGAGGCTGCAGGCCTTCGCAGTGACGGAGCCGACCAGCGGATCGGACACCCGGAGTCTGGCCACAACCGCCGTCCGCTCCGGCGATCACTACGTGGTGTCAGGTCGAAAGGTTTGGACTTCTCGAGTGCAGCATTCCGATCTCATGATCCTCCTGGCTAGGACCTCCCGGCCGGACGGTAGCGTCCCCCAGGACGACGGGCTCTCCCTATTGTTGGTGGATCTGAAGCAAGCCATCGGAGGGGGCTTGGAGGTAGTCCCGATCGAGACGATGATCAACCACGAGACCAACGAGCTTTTCTTCGATGAACTGCGGGTTCCGGTCGAAAACCTTATTGGGCAAGAGGGACACGGATTCCGTTACGTCCTAGACGGAATGAATGCCGAGCGGATACTCATCGCTGCCGAGTGCGTCGGTGATGGCTATTGGTTTGTAGACCGCGCATCTAGTTATGCCAGTGAGCGCGAGGTGTTCGGTCGAGTTATCGGAGTTAATCAGGGGGTCGCCTTCCCCATCGCCCGCGCCTACATAAATATTCGCGCTGCCGACCTGATGCGATTTGAAGCTGCCACCAAATTTGACCGGGGTGAGTCATGTGGCGCCGAGGCGAACATGGCCAAGCTTCTCGCCTCGGAGGCTTCATGGGAGGCCGCCAACGTGACGCTGCAGACTTATGGCGGATACGGGTATGCCGTTGAATACGACGTCGAGCGCAAGTTCCGTGAGACCCGTCTTTATCAGGTGGCTCCGGTCTCGACCAATCTCATCCTCGCCTTCATCGGCCACCACGTGCTGGGACTGCCGCGGTCTTACTAGCTGGCCCTCTCTTGGGACGAAGGCTTGAGATTGGATTTCGCCGAGGTTGGATAGGGCTCCTGGCCGCCTGGCGTGGAGAGCGCGACGGCTGCGCATGCATACCGAGCCCGTATCGGACAGTTGGCGCCGCGCCCAGCCCTAATCCAGATGGCTCGGCCCGGCCGGTCCCGAGGGATTGCGGTGGTGAGGCTCGACTCACTCAGGTTCGGCTCCGACAGCCGGCCCGGTCTAAGGTTCGCTCGGGCCTGACTTACCCCCGCCTTCTCGCCGCAACTTCGCGCTTGTGGCGGGTGGACAAGTCCACTCGCCACAAGACTCACCTCCTTATATGGAAGGAACGGCCCCCACCCGACCGCCAGACTCCGCTCATATAAGGAAGGCGCTCCGGCCGACCCCCAGGCTCACCTCTTACCGGGCAGGGTACGCTGCGGGACTGAGCCCCTCAAGAGAGGTTGACTCACTCCCCGCGGGGGACGCGACACACCCTATCCTTAGATAGCACAATGAGTGCTACACTCGCAGAGTGACCAGGATAGGAATTCGGGAGCTGCGTCAGCACGCCAGCCGCTACCTCGATGAGGTGAAGCGGGGTGGCAGGATCGAAGTCACCGACCGAGGCCAGCTGGTGGCGCTGCTGGTTTCACCCTCGCCGGCACAGACGGCCCGCGACCGTCTGCTGGAGCTGGGCGGCCTGCTTCCCGCCAGCAAGCCCTTCTCGCTGCCCCAGCGGAGATCACTGCCGCCAGGCGGGCGGACGGCCTCCGAGGCTCTTCAGGAGTTGCGGGCCGAGCGCCGGCCTTGATCTACCTGGACTCCTCAGCTTTGGTCAAGCTCATCTTCTCGGAACCCGAGAGTGAGGCGCTGGCGAGCTGGCTCTCGGCCCGAGCCGAGCAACCGAAGCTGACCAGTCAGGTCTCGGTGGTCGAGGTGGTTCGGACCTGCCGTCGCGTCGACGCCGAGGTCGAGCCCGCGGCTTGGAGATTGCTGGCCGGTCTCGACCTGGTGCCCATCAGCACCACCGTGGTGGAGTGGGCCAGCCGTGTCGGCAGCACCACCCTGCGCAGCCTGGACGCAATCCAGCTGGCGACGGCGCTGACGGTGGCGGAGGATCTCAAGGCCGTGATCGCCTACGACCGACGGCTGCTGGAGGCGGCCGAATCTGAGCGACTCCCCGTGGCAAGTCCAGCCTGACGCCGATCGCCCGCTGCTGCTATGCCATGTATATGGCGGTGAGAACCCAGATCTACCTGACCGAGGGGCAGTGGACTCGGTTCAGCTCGGAAGGGTTGGCTATCCTGTAGCAGGGGGGTTCGGCGGGCTGAAACCCTAGGATCAGAACCTGCCAAATAGTGACGCTTGAGCTTCAACTTACTCTAAATTTTTTAGAGTACGACCCAACCAGAGTCGGCCTCGATGCTCCGGCCGGGCCGGAATCAAGATAGTGCGGACCCGATTGGCCAAGCCAACCCGTCTTTGGCCGGCCCAGCCTGCCCCGGCCCATGCGGCCAGCCGGCGCGCCTGCTCCTGCTCTCGGAGCCGCCTGGCAAGGCTCCGATCGTGGTCTCCGCCCCCAGCTTGACTGGGGCCTGCCCTCCTCTCACTAGAACGGGCTAAGATCGCGGCTCATGCCACCAGAGGAGGTGCGGCTCCGGATCGGCAACCTGGCCAAGGCGGTCCTGATCAGCGGCCAGTCATACCAGGACCCCCGTGACGCACTCAACGAGTTTGTCTCGAACGCCGCAGACGAATACGCCGTGGCGGGTCGGCGAGGGGAGAGGATAACCGTCTACCTGCGGCGCCAGGGTCGGCATCCCCTGGTTGCCGTTGACGACTCGGGACGGGGGATGGATCCGGACCGGCTGCGGCAGATGGCCCGAAGCCTGTTCGAGTCGAGCAAGTCCGGAGACCCTAGGACGCTGGGCGAGAAGGCGATCGGCATCCTCGCCTTCCAGCAGCTGGGCGGACGCTGCGAGGTGGTGAGCAGGCCCGAGGGCTCGGATCACACCCACCGGCTCCGACTCCAGCGGGGCCGGGCGACCGCCCAGTTGGAACTGGCTGAGGTAAACCGGGCCCGCACTACCCCGGGAACCACCATCTACCTCTCCGACCTCGATCCCGAGGTGGTGCGTCTGTTGACCCGGCGCAAAGTGGTCGACTATCTGAGGCGGCGGAGGTCAGTGGCCCTGGCTCGAGGCGACTACACCATCGAGGTGGTCCAGGGCCGGTGCTCGGAGCTGGTCACGGCGGAGCCCATCGACGGTGTCCGACTGCCCCTGGCGCCGTGTCCCACCCTGCTCGGCCGGGTCGACTTCTCCCTCTGGTTGGCGGCCCGGCCCGACTGGCACCGCCGGGTGGCGGTGGTCGGGCGGGCGGGCACCAGCATCCTCGACGATCTCTGCGAGCTTGAGGAGTTCCGGTACCCACCTTGGAACTCCGACCAGGTGGGCGGTCAGATCATCTACGAAGCCCTCTCCCAGGCCGCGGGGCGCCGGGCCATCCTCCGCGACCGGGACGCTTTCCCCGCATTCCAGGCCGCGGTGCGGGCGGTGGAGCCAACCGTCAGCAGGGCGCTGGAGCGGATCACCAGGGAGCTGGATCGCGCCTTGACCGACCGCATCTCGGAGAGGGTCCGGGTGATCTTCGCCAGGGTGCTGCGCGAGCTGGCTGACATCGACAACCCCATGCGCAGCTGGCTGGGAGAGGCCCCCGGGATCGGCGCCGCCATGGCCGAGCCGCTTGAGCCCCCCCTGGACCAGCTAGATCCTTCCGCGGAGTCGGCAGCCGACGGTGCTGGCGAGGACCTGTTCCCGCTGAGACGGCCGGGGCAGGCGGCTGAGCCCCCGCCACCACCGGCTTTCCCGGGCCGTCATCAGGCTGAGCTCGACCATCGGCGGTCGCGGGCCCTGCCAACCATCGCGGCCGATCCTGCTCCCGGGTCTTCGCGAAGCCGCTTCGAGCCGGAGCTGGGCACCGTCTACTACAACGACCGCCACCCAGACTTCCTCCTAGTGAGGGATGAGGAGGCTGCGCTCCTCGACTACCTGGCCACCCTGGTGGCCAAGGAGTACGTCGTCTACAACCACCCGCGGGGAGGAAGTGATGAGCTGGGTGAGGAGATGGTGAGGATGCTCGTGCGGGTTCGCCGGCATCTGCTGCGAGCGGGAGCACGTCCCCGCCAGGCCGGCTCCGCTGGTCGAGGGCGGAGCCGGCGCGTGGACGAAACCCTTTCGGAAGCCCCGGCCGTAACCAGCCCTGACGACTGACTGATGCCACCAGGTGCCCGGCCTACTCATTGATAACTCGGGCCGAGCTGCTGGCCGGGGCCGGCGAGCTTGATGCCAATGTCCGCCGACTGCTGGCGGGAATGGAGGAGATCCCCGTCGACCGCCGGATCGCTGACCGGGCGGGTCTGCTGCGCCGTCAGCGTTTGAGTGCGCCTTCCCGACGCCCTGATCGGGGCCACCCCTGGTCCAGGGGCTGGCGCCGGCGACCAAGAATCCGCGCGACTTCAAGCAGGTCCCTAGACCGCGACTGCATCGCAGCTGATCCCCGGCTCGGCGGTTCAGAGAGCGGGAACGCGGGACCGAGGACGAATAGGCAAGAGGCCCTGGCGGATCTGGCCAGGGACAGAGTCCGGCTAGGTCACGCTTCCCCTTGCCACCACCCACTCACAGCGCTGCCCGGTCACCTCGGCCACCAGGTCGAAGTCCTGGTGGTAGTGGAGCACGGTCAGGCCCGCGGACTCAGCCGCGGCGGCGATCAGGAGATCGGGAATGCTGACACCGCGATGCCGGTCCTGGCGGGCCAGAGCGGTCTGAACCTCGACCGCCCGCTCTAACTGAGCCTCGCCCACCTCCGCCCGGGGCAGGCTGCGGCGGTCACTGAGGATGTCCAGGTAGTCCCGGCAGCTCCGGGCGCTGAAGAGCAGCTCCAGGTCAACGACGCCGCAGGTCGCCACCTGGCCGGCCAGGTAGAGCGGCCCCACCCGCCGGGCCACCGGATCGAGGTGAACTCGGGCCAGAGCCGACTGGTCGGCGAGGTAGCGAGCCCTGCTTAGCGCCACGCCGAGCGCATGACCGTCTCGTCGGCGAGGTCCAGGCCGTACAGGGTGCGCAGGCGCTGAAAGAGCCGGGCCCGGCCTTGGCCGGCCACGATCTCGGCCAGGGCCTGGTGGATGGTATCCGTGGCGGACTTGGTCCCCAGCACCGCTCGAGCCTGCGCCAGGAGCTCTTCGTCCAGGCGCAGTGCGGTCTTGTGCATTAGTTCAGTCTACCATTTAGTCGGAGCTACGGTAGACGTTGTACGTCTGATTGTCTAGCCCAGGGGATAGGTTCATGCCACGGATTGGCCAATGGTTGTGTTGCGTTTATTTTCAGCAAAACGCGCCACATTGAATCTCGAGCTCGGATCCCGAGCCCCTGCCTGAAGCGCCCCGTCCTCGAAGAAGGCCTTACCCAGATGATTCGGCCGCCGCAACTACCTCCATTAGGGGGGTCTGGCGAGATCCGGTCTGGGCCGACCAGAGCCCGGCCCTAACCCAGAGCCCGGGCTGCGGTCAGGAAGGCGGGCGAGGAGGGGTCGAGGTGGGAGAGCCCCTGAACTTCGGCAAAGGCCCTATCCGCCGAGGCCAGCGCCAGGCCGCGCTGCCGGGCGGTGGCGGCCAGCACCGCGTCGAAGGGTGAGAGTCCGGCCGAGGTCGCAAAGAGCTCCAGTCCTAGGAGCAGCTCGGACTCCCCAAACCGAACCAGGGGCGCCAGTACTCTGGCGTATTCGCGGGCCCTCGCCGCGGCCTCTCCCCTTGGTCTCCGCCGGGACCGCACGTGGCAGAACTCCTGGATCACCTCGATGGTGGTGCTGGCCCGCACCGTCCGATCGCGAATCAGCTCCAGCAGCCTCCGCGACGGATCCCGGAGTCGGTGCTCCTCCCCCAGGGCATAGACGAGGATGGTGGTGTCGAGGAGAATCACCCCCGGCCTCGGATCTGGTCCAGCTCCTCGCGAAGTTGCCCTGGCTCAGGCTAAGACGCAACCAGAGACGGCCTTGATGCTCGGCCCCGGTGTCTGCGCCCCTTGGGCCTGCCCACGCACCGCCTCCACCCTCCCTCTCGCTCCAACACCCTATATGGGGGCTAGGCGAGGTCTCAGGAACTGCGCCGGTATCTGCTGGCGAGGTAGTCAGCGAGCCAGGAGCGAGTGGAGCGCCACTGCCCATCCGGGCTCCTCTGGCCCTTGAGCCGGCCGCGCTCGAGCGCCACCCGCAGACTCACCAGGCTGTGCTCTCTGCTCGCCAGCGAGGCCAGCGGCACCAGTCGGTCGGGTCCTGCCACCGCGAGCACCACGAAGCGGTAGAGGTTGTCCGTGACCGCTCGCGCGATCAGTTCGCCGAGCGGTCCCGGGTCGCCCACATCCGCCCGACGCAGCGCCTTCAGATAGCGGTTTCGGTCGCGGGTGTAGACCACAGCCGGCGGATACCCGGACCGCACCAGGAGGAGGTTGAGGAGGAGCCGTCCCGTCCTTCCGTTGCCGTCTAGAAAGGGATGAATCCTCTCGAATGCGCCGTGAGCCGCAGCCAGAGACTCGACCGGATTGGCGGAGCTCAAGGCCGCTGGCAGTGAGGCAGTCCAGTCGGTCACGGCGGCCTGGACCCGGACCCAGGATGGGGGCACCATGCCGCTCCGGAAGGGCTCGATGTCGTGCTCTCGGAAGCTGCCCGGGCGCTCACCTGGACGAGCGTTAGGATGCGGTGCCACCCCCCATACCGGTCCCAGCGCGAGCTCGTGAACGTGGCGGATCTCGGTCAACGTGAGTGTGGTCCCGGCCGCCCAGCCGCCTGAATTGAGGGCATGGCCGTAGACCCATTGAGCCGCGGCGGCGTAACCGGTCACCTCCAGGTACTGGCTCAGCTCCTTATTCCCAACCGCCAGACCGTCCCCCAGAAGCGTTTCCACCTGCTTGATCACCAGGGTGTTGCCCTCGAGTGCAGTCGAGTGGTGGGCCTCCTGGTACCAGATTGAAGTCCAGATTCCTTCAGCCTCGGTGGGTGAGGGCAGTCCGCCCATGCGCTGGTGGAGCTCCGTCATTGCCTCCTGGAGACGCTGGTAGACCAGTTGCCGGGAGGGACGACCCCGCCGAGGAGTGTTGCGCTTCATCGATAATAATGTTAACACAACAAATTGGCGAAAGTGTTGTGTTCGATTTAGCTTGCCATGGACGAAACAAATCGCGAATTGAGTCCTCGATCCGAGGCTGTGGAGCCGCCTCTCTCAGGGAAGCGGGCTTGAGAGAGGCGGCCTGACCCCGGCCAGGGCGGTGTAGTAGCTGGCCTCCTGCTCCGCCTCGGTGCTGGCCGTCAGACTGGCGTAGTAGTGGGCCAGACCGGCCAGCGCCGCCCGGTTGGCGGGGTCGATGAACAGAGCCCGCTGGTAGGCCAGGGTCGGATCCTGGGATTCGCCGCTGAGGATGTCGCCCGCCGCCAGCCAGCCGCTGGCCGAGGCCGGGGTCAGGGTCGAAACCATGCCCGGGAGATCGGAGAGAGAGGTGGCCGCTGGGGGCGCCGTCTCCCTGGGCAGGACCGCCCGGGGCGGGCTGCCCAGGACGTGGACCAGCCCCAGAAATATCAGTGCCGCCGCCACCGTCAGGGCGGCCCAACTCCTGGGATCGAGGGCCCAGCGCCGGCGCGCCAGCCAGAGGCCGCCCAGAACCAGGGCCAGCGCCAGGGTCAGGAGCAGGCCGCCGGTGAGGATCAACAAGATGGCCGCCACCAGGCCCAGCGCGCCCCGGCGCTGGCGGGGAGCGATCCGCTGCCAGCGCGACTGCGCCCGGCCCAGAGTGCTCGACACCAGACCGCTCCTCATGATGTCTGTCCGGTGGCGGGGTCGGCGCCGGGCTCGAGGTAGACGCCCCATTCCTGGACGTCGATCCCGAGGTGGCCGGGGTCAGAGATGCTGGGGCTGATCGGCGCTGTGGCGGAGGAGGCGGGCGAGATCAGGAACCAGACGCGCCGGATCGAGACGGCGCTGCCCTGAGCGCTGACCGAAAGCGGCTCCAGACGATCGACCAGGGACTGGTCTTGGGGGTAGATGTCGAGCGAGCCTGGGCCCTGCCCCAGGCTGGCCCAGGTGGCGATGAAGCCAGCCACCGCCTGGGGGTCAAAGCCGTAGCGGGGAAGCTCGGTCTGGGCCCAGGCCGCCAGGTCCTGGCGGGGGACGAGCCAGCCCCTCTCGCGTTGGAAGGGAGCCGGGCCGAGCAGGTCGTAGTGAAGGTCGGAGGCCGCCTGGCCCGCCACCTCGAGCCCACCGGAGGGCGCCACCGTCACCTGCCAGACCCCGGGGACGCCGGACCAGCCGGGCCGCACGTCCTGGGTTCCGGCGGGTGCCAGCCGGAGGGTCAGGTCCTGGCCCTGGCCGGTGGAGTTGTCGATGAAGATGTCGGGCGCGAAGAGATCGCCGAAGAGCGACTCGAGCAGCCAGCCGGCGACCAGCACCACGACCAGGGTGATCACCGCCCCCACCAGCGCCGGGGGGAAGACGGCCAGGGACCCGACGCCGATCCAGCCGAGAACGGATCCACCGATGTCGACGCTGAAGAGCGTCATCCCGGCGCCCAAGCCGACTTCGAGGTCGCTGGCCAAAGCGCCCCCCTTGTCCCCGTTCTGCCAGTCCTGCCATACCTGTACGAAGCCCAGGGCCAGCCCGGCGAAGCCGAGGACCTTGTCCCCCACCTCCAGCGCGGGCACTGCCTTGCCGGCCAGCTTGACCAGGAAGGGGGTGTCGTCGGCTGCCGCCTCAGCCGCCTCAGTGACTCCCCCAGCACCCGGCAGGTCCTCAATCTTGGAGATCTCCGAGGTCGCTGAGGCGGTGTCGATGCTGGTGTCATTGACCGGGGTTCCCGGCGGATCCCCGTCCTGGACCACCGCTCCATCCGGCTGCTGGACCAGGTCTGGGTCGTCGCTGCTGGTGCTGCACTCGAGGACGGTGTCGCTGGGGGGACAGGAAAGCGGCTTCTCAGCGGTGCACTCGGGGCCAGCTGAGCAACGCTGCTCCACCGGTACGCCGTCGGTGCCGCTCGGCTCTAAGACCACGTCGGGGTCGGAGGTGCGCGCCTGCTCCACGATCTCGCTGCTGTCGCCGTCCTTCACGGTGGTCGACGTGACGCCCTCGTGGGCGTCGGCCTGCAACTGCTGCTCCGCCTCCAATTCGCTGGAATCCTTGGCCAGAGTCTCGCCGGATCCGAAGAAATGCCTCCAGGCGTCCTCGCCGTAGTCGTCGAGGTCCTGGCGCAGGTCCTTGGCCCTGCTCAGGCAGTAGGTGAGCTCCTCGGAATCCTCCGGGACCGAGCCGCAGACAAGCTTGAAGGCGGACGCCGTGGACGCGGCGCCCGCGTCGGCGGCATCCAAAAGATGACCGAGCCAGTCCATCAGCGAGGTCTTGGTGGCGGCGGTCTCGGCCTTGGCCGCCTGGGTTGTCGGGTTCACCGGGCTCAGCCTAGGCGAGGTGGGGGATGGGGTGGAAGGAGGGGATGCCTTCGACGACGCCGATGGCGAGGGATGGGAGACAGACGAGTGGTGGGGCGATGGCTTGGGGCTCTTGCGAGGGGAGGGCCTGGCGGAGGGTGAGATCGCGGCTGAGGCCGACGGAGAGGCGGCGCCGGACGGAGAGACCGCGGCGGATGCCGATGGCGAGGGGGTGGTGGAGGGAGAGGCCGCTGCGGATGCGGAGGGCGAGGGCGTGGTCGACGAAGAGACCGTGGCGGAGGGCTTCGGTGAGGGCCGAGTGGTGGGCTTGGGTTTTGGCCGAGTCCGGATCGGGGGCAGCGAATGCAGGGGTGGGTCGGGGGGTGTGGCGGCGGCGTTGATGGCTACCACCTGGATCCCCGGGGGCGGCTGGAGGATCTCCTCCCGAGCGGCCGGGAGTGAGACCGAGGCGGCGCCGCCGACGAAGCGCAGCCGGTGCCGGTGACCGTTGATCCGGGCCACCACCTGGCCAGTGAAGAGATCGTTGGCGACCACGTCCAGGGTGCCTCGGGTGGAGTCGCCCCCGGGGGTGGTCCAGACAGTCGTCCACACCGAGCCTGGGCCGGTCGCGCTGACGTCGAC
>JBAQYY010000081.1:0-5321 GCA_049790415.1 Candidatus Dormiibacterota bacterium
TGGGCGGGGCCGACATTCACTCCCAACGCAGCGGCGTCGCCCACTTCGAAGCCAAGAACGAAGACGAAGCATTTCTTCAGGTCCGCGAGTTGTTGGCCTTCCTCCCGCAGAACAGCTGGGAGGCGCCGCCGCCCCGGGAGACCACCGACCCCAGCGACCGCGCCGATGTGGAGCTGCAGGAAATCATTCCGGAAAGCCAGAACATTCCTTACGACATGCGCGACGTCATCACCCGCGTATTTGATGACGGCGGCTTCCTCGAGGTGCAGCCGCTCTATGCCCCCAACCTGGTGATTGGCTTTGCCCATCTGGATGGTGAGAGCGTGGGCGTGGTGGCCAACCAACCGCGCCACTTGGCCGGGGCGCTGGACATCAATGCGTCGGTCAAAGGGGCACGATTTGTGCGCTTTTGTGATGCCTTCAACATTCCCCTGGTGACCTTCGTCGATGTCCCTGGCTTTCTCCCCGGGACCGAGCAGGAGTACGGCGGCATCATCCGGCACGGGGCCAAGCTGCTCTACGCTTTTGCCGAGGCGACAGTTCCCAAACTGACGGTGATTACCCGCAAGGCCTATGGCGGCGCCTACGACGTCATGTGCAGCAAACACATCGGCGCCGATTACAACGTGGCCTGGCCGTCGGCTGAGATTGCAGTCATGGGGGCGGAAGGAGCGGTCCAGTTTTTGGGCCGGCAGCGCCCCGGCCAGGCCCAAGTCGACCGGGAAGCGCTGATCGCCTCCTACCGCGAGCAATTCGCCAATCCCTACCAGGCGGCCGAGCGCGGATACATCGACGATGTCATCGAACCCCGACACACCCGGCCAGCCCTGGTGGCGGCCCTGCGCATGGCCCGGACCAAGCAGGTGCCCGGTCCCCATCGCCGGCATGGCAACATCCCGCTCTGAGTTTCTGCCGGCTGCCAGGACGGGAGCTCGACGAAGGACATCTAAACTGAGGGCCAAGAGGCGGCGGCCGGATGCACCGGCCCATGGGAGGCGCCGGTGAAGCTGCTCGAACATCAGGCCAAGGAACGTCTGCGCCGAGTTGGGATCGAGTGCCCGACCGGGCGTGTCGCCCGTTCCCCCCAGGAGGCCGAGCAGGCCGCCCAGGAGCTGGGCCCGGTGGTGGTCAAGGCCCAGGTCCCGGTCGGGGGGAGGGGCAAGGCCGGCGGGGTCAAGCTAGCCCAGACCCCGGCCCAAGCCCATGACGCGGCGGCCGCGATCCTGGGCATGGAAATCCACGGCTACAGCGTGCCTTCGGTGCTCTGCGAGGAGGCCCTGGAGATCGCCAAGGAGATCTACCTGGGAGTCACCGTGGACCGGGATCGCCGTTCCATGGTGGTCATCCTCTCCTTTGCCGGCGGCATGGAGATCGAGGAGGTCGCCGAACACTCTCCCGAGAAGATCGCCAAGCTCTGGCCCGACCCCTTCGCGGGCCCTCAGGCCTTCCAGATCCGGGAACTGACCCTACGGGCGCTGCAGGCGGTGGGCGGGGACGAGACCCTGCCCAAGGCCCGCTACCTGGCCGAGCTGGTACCGGTGGTCCAGCGGCTCTTCCAGCTCTCTCAGGACCTCGATGCCAGCCTCTGTGAGATCAACCCGCTGGTGGTTACCAAGAGCGGCCAGGTGATCGCCGGAGACGCCAAGATCGAGATCGACCAGAATGCCGAGTTCCGTCATCACGACCTGGTCCGTGAGCTGGGTCCGGATGCGTCGGCCGCCACCAGCGGTGACGATCCTCTCGAAGTCGAAGCCCGGCGCCGGGGACTGACCTATGTCCACCTGGGCGGCAGTGTGGGCATCATCGGCAACGGGGCGGGGCTGGTCATGAACACCCTGGACCTGGTCAAGCAGCACGGTGGCACCGCCGCCAACTTCCTCGACATTGGCGGCGGCGCCAAGGCGGAGGTGGTCAAGCAGGCGCTGGAGATGCTCTTGCTCGACCCCGCGGTCAGGGGCGTCTTCGTCAACATCTTCGGCGGGATCACCCGGGGCGATGAGGTCGCCCGGGGTCTGATCAGCGCCCGCGACGAGCTGGGTCTGCAGCTGCCCCTGGTGGTCCGCATGACCGGCACCCGAGAGGAGGAGGGACGCCAGCTGCTCGAGGAGGCGGGGATCACCCCGGCGGTTTCGGCCGCCGAGGCGGCGCGGAAGATAGTCGAGCTGATCGGAGCTGGAGGCAGCACCTGAGGTGAGCATCCTTCTCAATCGCCACTCCAAGGTGCTGATCCAGGGAATGACCGGTAGCGAAGGCTCGTTCCACACCCAGCAGATGCTCGACTTCGGCACCCAGGTGGTGGCCGGCGTCTCACCCGGCAAGGGCGGGACCAAGCATTTGGGTCTGCCCGTCTTCGACACTGTCCGGGAAGCTGTCGAGGCGACCGGCGCCGACACCGCCGGGGTCTTCGTGCCGCCGCCCTTTGCCGCCGACGCCATCATGGAATCGTCGGCCGCGGGGATCTCCCTGGTGGTCGCCATCACCGAGCTGGTCCCAGTCAACGACATGGTGCGCGCCCGGGCCTTCATCGACCAGCGGGGCACCCGCCTGATCGGACCCAACTGTCCGGGTCTGATGTCACCCGGGGAACGGGCCAAGGTGGGCATCATCCCCAACCACATCGCCAACCCCGGCGAGGTGGGAGTGGTCTCGCGCTCGGGAACCCTGACCTACGAGATCATCCAGGCTCTGGCCCGGGCCGGATACGGCCAGACCACCTCGGTGGGCATCGGCGGCGATCCCGTCCTCGGGCTCAGCTTCTCCGACGTGATGCAACTCTTCGCCGAGGATGAGGAGACGACCCTGGTGGTCCTGGCCGGGGAGATCGGTGGCTCGGATGAGGAGCAGGCGGCTGAGCTGATCGGGCGCGGCTACCCCAAGCCGGTGGTGGGTTTCATCAGCGGTCGCAGCGCTCCGCCGGGAAAGCGCATGGGTCACGCCGGCGCCATCATCAGTGGAAGCAGCGGCAGTCCGGCCTCCAAAGTGGCGGCCCTGGAGAAGGCGGGAGTCGAGGTTGCCGAGACCATCGAGCAGATCGTGGAGTTGACTCGCGAGCGGCTGGGCGCCGCTCGGAGCTCCTAGCAGGCCATGGGACTGAGCTTCGAGCTGAGTCCCGAACAGGCGGCTATCCGCGATACCTGCCGCGACTTTGCCCGCCAGGTGGTCGCCCCCCAGGCGGCCGACTGGGACCGCCGCCAGGAGTTCCCCTACCCCTTGGTCGCGGAGATGGCCGAACTCGGTCTGTTCGGACTCCCCTATCCCGAGTCGGTGGGGGGCGCTGGCGCCGATTTCGTCAGCTACCTGCTCGCCCTGGAGGAGATCGCCCGCGCCGACGCCTCCCTGGCGATCACCTTAGAAGCGGCGGTCTCCCTGGGCATCGCTCCCATCTTCTACTTCGGCACCGAGGAGCAGAAGCAGCGCTACCTGCCCGAGCTCTGCGCCGGGACCAAGCTCTGGGCCTTTGGCCTCACCGAGCCTGAGGCAGGGTCGGATGCGGGAGGGACCAAGACCAGGGCCCGGCGGGAGGGGGCGGAATGGGTCATCGACGGCTCGAAATGCTTCATCACCAATTCGGGCACCGACATCAGCGCCGGGGTAACCCTGACCGCCATCACCGCCGAGGAGGACGGCCGCAAACGGATCAGCGCCATCTTGGTGGAGCGGGGCGCTCCCGGCTACCAGGTGGGAGCGGCCTATCACAAGCTGGGCTGGCACGCCAGCGACACTCGTGAGCTCACCTTTGCCGGCTGCCGCGTCCCCGAGGCCAACCTGCTGGGCAAGGAAGGCGGGGGCTTGGGCCAGTTCTTCAAGGCCCTGGAGGCGGGCCGGGTGGCCATCGCCGCCCTGGCGGTGGGCCTGGCCCAGGCCTGCCTGGATGCCTCGCTGGCTTACTCCCAGCAGCGCCGCCAGTTCGGCCGACCCATCAGCCATTTCCAGGCCACCCAGCTCAAACTGGCCGACATGGCGACCCAGATCGAGTTGAGCCGGCTCATGGTCTGGCGAGCGGGGGTCCTCGTCGACCAGGATCGGCCGGCCGGGAAGTTCGCCGCCATGGCCAAGCTGCACGCCTCGGAAACCGCTACCTGGTGCGCCAACCAGGCGATCCAAATCCACGGTGGGGCGGGCTTCATGGAGGACCTCCCGGTGGCTCGCTACTACCGCGATGTGAAGATCAACGAGATCGGCGAGGGGACGTCCGAGGTGCAGCGCTTGATCATCGCCTCCCACCTGCTGGGACTCGGCGGTTCGGTTTCCAAGCTCCTCGACCAGGGGCCCTGACCGGCCCCTGGGGATGGCCCGCCCAGCGGGTATACGATGAGTTGGTGAGCGACCGAGATCCGATGATCGTGGCGGCGGCCCGTACCCCCTTCGGCAAGTTGGGCGGCTCGCTCAGCTCGGTGTCGGCGGTGGATCTCGGGGCGCACGCCATTCGAGTCGCCCTGGAGCGAGCCGGGGTGGCGCCCGACGAAGTCGACCAGTGCATCATGGGCACCGTAATCACCGCCGGACAGGGGCAGATCCCCGCTCGCCAGGCGGCCATCAAGGCGGGCATTCCCGCCTCGGTTCCCTCGCTGACCGTGAACAAGGTCTGCGCCTCGTCCTTGAAGGCGGTCAATCTCGCCGGGCTGCTGATCCGCGCCGGCGAGGCCGACGTGGTCGTGGCCGGGGGGATGGAGTCAATGTCCCAGGCCCCCATGCTTCTGCCCGGGGTGCGCCGGGGAGTGCCGATGGGCAATATGACCCTCTACGACTCCATGCTCTGGGACGGACTGACCTGCCCCATAGATGGGGTGCCCATGGGCGACCATGGCACCGACGTGGCCGCCGAACTAGGCGTGAGCCGCGAGGAGCAGGACCAGTACGCCCTGCTCTCGCAGCAGCGCTACGAGGCGGCGCGCGCGGGCGGCTTGGTGGCGGAGGAGTTGGCCCCCATCGAGGTGTCCGGTAAGTCCGGCTCGGTGTTGGTTGACCGCGACGAGCAACCGCGGCCGGACACCTCGATCGAGAAACTCTCGGCTTTGCGGCCGGTGTTCGGGGGGCCCGATGGCAGCGTGACGGCGGGCAACGCCCCCGGGATCAACGACGGGGCGGCGGCGATCGTGGTGATGAGCCGAGCCCGAGCCCGGGCCCTGGGGATCGAACCGCTGGCCCAATGGCTCGGCTACGGCGAGTCCGCGGCCGAGCATCCCTACCTGGCAACCGTTCCGGCTCTGGCCCTGAACCGGGCACTGGAGAAGACCGGCGGCGGCCTCGGCGCTCCCGACCTCAAGGTGGTCGAGATCAACGAAGCCTTCGCCTCGGTGGTCATCACCAGCTCCCGGATG
>JBAQYY010000082.1:0-3346 GCA_049790415.1 Candidatus Dormiibacterota bacterium
CTCCTCCACTGACCGCTACGAGCTTGGGGGCGCCCTCCCATCCGTTGTCGACTAGCATCTGCCATGTTGCCGGAGTGGCGTGCATTATTGTTGTGCCCGAGTCCTTAATCAACTGACCGAGTCGCCCTGCTTCCGCTGCCACTCTCGGGGAGGCCACGACCAACCTCGCGCCAACGCCCAGGGTCGGCCACACATCGCCCACGGACATGTCGAATGAATAACTCGCCACGGCGAGGACCGCGTCGTCCTGGCCTACACCAAGGGCCTGAGGCATAGCCGTCATGAGGTTGACCACGTTTGCATGGGAAACCCGCACTCCCTTGGGCCTCCCAGTAGACCCTGAGGTGTATAGCACGTAGGCTAGAGCGCCAGGGAGCACCAGCTCCGGTGAGCTCGCGCCCTTGAGTACCTCTTCCGTCTCGGCCGGCTCGTCGATGCACACGGCCTTGCCGGTGTTCAGGGGCAGCGACCCGACCAGCGAGCGCTGGGTGAGTATTACCTGAGCGCCTGCGTCCGCCACCACGAAGGCGATCCGCTCCCGGGGATAGAGGGGATCCAAGGGTATGTAGGCGGCCCCTAACTTCAGGATCCCCAGCATGCCGACCACCATCTCCAGCGACCGTTCGAGGCAGAGCCCGACCACGCTGCCAGGTTTCACACCGGCAGCTCTCAAGCGGCGCGCCAGCTGCTCGGCTTGGGATTCGAGCTGTCGATAGGTGAGTAGCTGCTCTTGGAATTCGATGGCGACCTTGTCAGGCACCCGCTCAGCCTGAACGGCCACCAGCTCGTGTATGGACATGCCGGGCGGAGTCTCAACTCCAGCTGAGTGCCGAGACGTGAGCTGGACGCGTCGATCTTCCTCGGTCAGCAGGGGCAGCTCGGATACCCGCCGGCTCGGGCCCTCAGCGATACCCCGCAGCAGGGCGCTCCAGTGGTCCCGCATGCGGCGCGCCGTGTCCCGATCGAAGAGGTCGCTGTTGTAGATCAACCTGCCTGACACGTGGCCCTCAGGCCGCCTGTCTAGTTCGAGATGGAGGTCGAACTTGGCATGTCCCACCGCATTACCAACCTCGACCTCCATCTGATGAAGGCTCCACTCAGGATGGGGGGAGGACGAGGGAGGCTCCAGTACCAGCATCGCCTGGAAGATCGGGTTTGCCCCGGGGTCGCGGCGAGGACCGAGGTCACGGACCACGTGCTCGAAGGGCACGGTATGGTCAAGCCCGTCAAGAAGAAGCCCCCGAACCCGGCCGAGCGCCTCTACAAAAGTGGGGTCTCCGCCAAGGTCTGCCCGCACGACCAGTGGGGTCAAGCAGTAGCCGACCATGGCTTCTAACTCAGGCCTTCGACGAAGGTCGCTCGCCGTCCCAAAGATGACGTCGTCCTGACCCGAGTAACGCTGCATCAAGACGGCGAAGGCGGTGGCGATTACTTGGAAGAATGTGCCACCTTCTTTCCGTCCCAGCCGATCTAGTCCGTCTGCGAGATCTTTCGGGATATGAACGGGCTCCATGCCGCCCCGAAACTGCTGGGTGGCCGGGCGGCGGTGGTCGAGAGGCAGCGCGAGGGAGGGTGCATCGCTTAGGTGCTTTCGCCAGTACTTCAGTGCCTGCGACCGCTCCTGGGCCGCCGCGTCCGTCCGCTCCGAGGCCGCGTAATCCCCGTACTGCAGCGCCGGTTCGGTCAATGGTGAAGGAAGGCCCGCCGAGAAAGCATCGTAGAGCGCGATCAGTTCCGGCAGGATGACACGGTAAAGGCTGACTCCGTCGAAGATCAGGTGATGCATGGCCAGATAAAGGCGGTGATGGTCCGCCGCAAAGCGCACCATGAGCGGTCTGATGAGCGGCCCTTGAGCTAGGTCATAGGGGCGCCTCGCCGCCTCAGCCGCCATGCGAATCGCTTCCCGCTCAGCGTCTGCCGGTGCCACATCACTCAGATCAACCAAAGGGATTTGGAGACTGGGTACCGGGTGAACCACCTGCCGGGGCTCACCGTCGACTACCTCGAAGGTCGTGCGCCAGATCTGGTGGCGTCGAAGAAGCTCGTTGAAAGTGGCCTGCAGCGCGCCAAGGTTGAGAGGCCCGACCTTGCGGATGGAGACCGATTCGTTGTAAACAGGATTGCCCGGAGCGAGATGACTAAAGTGCCATAGTTGCTCTTGGGCTGGCGAGAGCGGCGCTGTGTCCGCGGCACCGACCTGTCCTGTCAGGCGTCCAGCTGGACCGTCCGCTGTCCAGCCCTGAATCCTCCGCTCGAGAAGCGTTTGCTTAGCGGCGGAGAGCGCGGGCTCGTGTTCATCGATCATGGGCTGACTTAACCGTTAGGAATGGGGAGGCGTTGGAGTCTGTCGCGCAGTCGCGGGTTGACGGGTCCAAGCGCTAGTTTGGAGCGGGCTTGTTCGCCTGCGTAGCCGTTGACCGCAAACTCGCCCGCGGCTCCCCCACGGTAGGCCTCCAAATGTTACGTCTCCCCACTTTCTGTTGTCCGCTGGATAGCACTCGTCGCATGGCCCGCGGACCGGCTGGAGCGCTCTCTCCATCGATCAAACCATTTCTGACGTCCGGAGGTGAACTGCTCCTCCCGAGCCTTCGGGGACCGTAACATCCTCGTCACAGGAAAGTCAGTTCACACTGGCCCGGGCCACTCGGGTTGGGAGGCCATAGGACGGACGCGAGATGCGCAGGTCCGAAGCCAGGTAGTCTCTGCGGCTGTGACCACAGCTGAGCGGCTGCTGGCGGGAGTCGTCCACTGCGAGAACCGGGAGCATCTGTCCGAGCGGCTCAACCACGGGGAGTCGCTACGGATCAAGTTCGGGATCGACCCGAGTGCGCCGGACCTGCATCTCGGACACATGGTTCCCATGCGGCTGCTTCGGCTGTGGCAGGGAGAAGGCCATCTTCCTGTCTTCGTGATCGGAGACTTCACCGCTCGCATCGGCGATCCCAGTGGTCGCTCCGCGACCCGGCCGCAACTGTCCGTCGAGGAGGTTGAGGCCAACGCCGCCACCTACCTGGCTCAGCTCTTCTGTGTCGTCGACCCCACCCGAGCCGAGGTCCGCCGACAGAGTGAGTGGTATGACGGATTCGACCTGGTAGCGGTACTTCGGCTCGCTAACACTGCCACCGTCTCCCAGCTACTACAGCGCACCGATTTCGAGCAGCGGATGCGTTCCGAGCAAGCGGTAGGAGTGCAGGAGCTCTTCTACCCGCTCCTTCAGGCCTACGACTCGGTGGCGGTCCGGGCGGACGTGGAGCTGGGCGGGAGCGACCAGCTGTTCAACTTGCTCCGAGGCCGGGACGTGCAGGTGGCCTACGGCCAGCCACCCCAGGATGTCATCACTGTGCCC
>JBAQYY010000083.1:0-4859 GCA_049790415.1 Candidatus Dormiibacterota bacterium
GCTCTTCGCGGAGTTCCTCGCCGAGTTTCTCGGCACGATCCAGAATCTCCTGGGCCTGGCGACGGGCGTCGGCCAGGTCAGACTTCTCCTTCTGCCGGGCCTCATCAACCTCGCGGCGGGCCGCCTCAGCTTCCGAGAGAGCCTGAGCGATTTGCTGTTGGCGGGTCTTGAGGGCGTTGTTGATGGGCGGGAAGACGTAGCGAGAGAGCAGGTACAAGAGCGCCAAAAAGACCACGATTTCCACGGGGAAGGTGAGGTTCAGCGAGAGCGGACTGTTGGCGGCGACTAAGGGCACCGAGAGTTCCTACTTACCAGCCAGGCTGATGAACACGAACATCAACGCGAGGTTGATGAAGTAGACGGCCTCGGCCAGACCCACGGTCAAGAAGGTCCAGGTGAGAAGCCGCGATTGAGCTTCCGGCTGCCGCGCGATGCCGGCGATCAACTGGGCCCCGGCAAGGCCGTCACCGATGGCCGCACCGACGGCACCGACACCGGTACCGATCATGGCTCCGGCGTACACGATCGCGTGAGACGTGTCGAGCGCCATTGACTTTCTCCTTCCAGTGCGAGTGTGGGGGCTGGCCCCTAGGCGGTGGCGGCCTCGACCGCCAAGTCAGTTTCAGGTTCGTGCTCGGTCGTCGCCATGCTCAGGTAGATGACCGTCAGCAGGGCGAAGATAAAGGCTTGGATTACGTCGACAAAGATGCCCTCAAAGAGCTTCCACACCCCATTGAAAGCCCAAGAGAGATAGATGGGAAGCAGGGCGATGATCTGCAACATCAGCGCCGCCGCAAACATGTTCCCAAAGAGTCGCAGCGTCAGCGAGATGGGATAGGAAATCTGCGAGATGATGTTGATCGGTGCCAGGAGCACGTAGAAAACCTTGGGCATGCCCGCTGGATGTAGGTAATTGATCTTGATGTAACGCTTGAACCCGCGCTGCCGGATCGACGTGAAATGAACCAGGAAGATGACGATGACCGCCAGTGCAGCGGTGTCATTGACATCCGCCGTCGCCGACGTGAGACGGTCCCCGGTGGGGATCAGTTCGAGCCAGTTGCTGACCAGGATGTAGAAGAAGAGGACGGTGCAGAGCGGCACCGCCCAGCTGGCAAACGGACCGATCATGCGCGTCACGTAATCGTCCACCGTCTGCCAGACCATTTCGATAAAAGCCTGGAAACGGCCTGGCACCCCGGCAGTGGTGACGTGTCGCAGGTAGAGACCCGCTCCCAGCACGACGCAGAAGGCGACCAGGCTGCTGACCAGCGTGTCCAGGTAGAGCGACATCCCGAAGAGGTGGGTGGTCCAGTGGTTGCCCACCTCGATCTGAGAGAGAACTAGCGGTCTCACTTGCTGGTCGCCGTGATCCCGAAGCGCACCATCGCCCCCACCTGGGCCAGGTGAGTTGCCAAGAGGCCGAGCAGTCCCCAGATACCGACCGGCCCCAGGAGCTCCACCAACACCACCAGAAGCACCGTGATCACGACCAGCCGGGGCAGACTCGAACTCAGGAAGGCGATCGGCGCCCGGCCCAAGGCAAAGGCCGCGAAGCGCAGGTTGGCCACTCCCAAGATGCCGCCGGCCAGCGCCAGCCCGGCTCCCTCAGGACCGCCGATGAGATAGGCCAACCCAACCACGACGATGGCGGCGCCCACCGCGGCGATCCAGGCGGAGCGGACGGCTCCCGCCAGCTGATCAGCGTCGACCTGCACCGTCTACCGACCCCGGAAGGGCGCGAGCCCGCGATACACCGCCAAACTTCCTCCCACGAAGCCCAGAACCAGACCGACGAAGGTCAGAAGTGGGAGCGTGCGAAAGTGCTCGTCCAGCAATACCCCGGCCACGACCCCACTTCCGACCGTGATCGAGAAGACTCCTACCAACGCGAGGGCGTCACCGGGACCCGGCACTCTCTTGGGCCGCCGCGGATCGCCCTCCGAGGACAATTCGGCCGGATCTTATCACGGCCACCCACGGCTTCAGGGGGAAGTTAGCTCGAAGTCCCGATGAGGCCTGTCAGGCAAGCGCCACAAGCTCACTTCCGGGGGTACGTACACTGCGGCGGTGGAGATCGGAATCGACGCCAGCCGAGCCTTCCAGTCCGAGGCCACCGGGATCGGCGTCTACGCCACCGAGGTTTTGGCCCGGCTCCTTCCCCAACCTCCCGCACCGTTGCGGCTCTATCTCAATCAGAGGATTCCTCCTCGGAGTGCTCCCGAGCTGGCACCCGGATCGGAGTGGCGCTGTCTGCCACTGGCCCGCGGCTGGACCAAATTCCGGCTGCGCTGGGAAGTGCAGCGACACCCTCCCCAGCTTCTCTGGATCCCCGCCTATAGGCTTCCTCCGGGCCGTCTACCCCGCTCCGTGGTGACCGTCCATGGCGTCGAGCATCGCTTCGCCCCGGCCGCCTACCCGGGAGGCGATGCGGAGGCAGTCGAGTCGTTCGTCACCGACACCCTGGCGCGTGCCGCCAGGGTGATCACTCCGTCTGAGACGACCAAGGCGGATCTGGTTCATCTCTATGGGGCCGAGCCCAATCGCATCACCGTCATCCCCCATGGAATCGCGGCCGCGCTGCAGCCGATCCCGGCCGATCGCCTACCGGCCCTCATCGAGGAGCTGGGCAGCGGTCCCCCCTATTTCCTGGTGGTGGGAGCCCACCACCCGCGCAAGAACGTCGTCTTTCTCATGGACCAGTTCGCCCGTGCCTTTCCACCTGGGCGCTCCCCCGAGGTGCGGTTGGTGGTGACCAATGCCACGGGGCCGGTCGGGGCGACACTTCGGGCCCAAGCCGCCCGGCTCGAGTTGGGTCACCGGGTCCAGCTGCTGGGGCATGTATCAGGAGAGCGGCTGGCGGCTCTCTACTCGGGAGCTGTAGCGGCCTGTGTGCCTTCACTCTATGAGGGCTTCGGGCTCCCCGCCCTGGAGGCCATGGCTTGCGCCACTCCAGTCCTGGCCAATGGAGTTGGCGGCGTGGAGGAGGTCGCTCAGGGTGCGGCGCTGCTGATCTCGCCCGGGGACGCGGAGGGCTGGGTGGATGGGCTCCGTCGCCTTCTCCAAGAGCCTGACTGGCGCCAGCACCTGAGCGGCTTGGGGCTGAGCCGCGCCGCCCGATACAGCTGGGACCAGTCGGCCAGGTCGCATCGTCAACTCTTGGCGGAAGAACTGCGCCTGGCTCAGGCTAGCGCGCCGGCCTAGGCCAGGCTCGGGCCTCTCCAGTGGCGCTGAGGTTGACTCTGGCGTTGGGCTGCACGTTGGCAGCGCCCTGGACTCGGACCCGAATGATCCCGGCCAGCAAGGGTGTCTCGCTGGCAACCTCAATCACGCTGTCGTGACCGTGAAACTCGGCGTGCAGAACGCGGCCGGGAGCACCCCCCAACTGGTCCGGCCCGATCACGATCTGCTCGGGCCGGACCAGGACCACGGCCGGCCCCGAGAGCGCCTGTCCCCGGGTGTCGTCAGGACGCATCGAGAGCGTCCCCAAGGGCGTCACCAGCCGCCCCTCCTCTACGGATCCATCGATGAGGTTGGCGTCCCCCAGGAAGCGCGCCATATCCAGATCTATGGGATCGGTGTAGAGGTCGTTGGGGCTACCGAACTGGGCCACAACTCCCTCCCGTAGCACCGCTACCTGGTCGGCGACGGACAGCGCCTCCTCCTGGTCGTGAGTGACGAGGAGGGTGGTGATCCCGGTCTTGGCCAGAATCTCCCGCATCTCCTCGCGCACACTGGCGCGCAGACCCGGATCCAGGGCTGAGAAGGGTTCGTCCAAGAGCAGCAGTTGGGGATCTATGGCCAGGGCGCGGGCCAGCGCCACTCGCTGCTGCTGCCCACCTGAGAGTTCGTGCGGGTAGCGGCTTCCCAGTCCCGCCAGCCCCACGGCTCCCAGCAGCTCCGGGACCCGGTTGATCGGCCGAGAGCGGCGAGAGAGTCCGAAGCCGACGTTTTGCTCCACCGTCAGGTGGGGGAAGAGCGATGCCTCCTGGGGCACGTACCCGATCCGACGGCGCTCCGGCCTGACGAAGTGGCGCCCGTCATCAACCGCCTCGCCAGCCAAATTCAGCTGGCCCCCGTCGGAGCGCTCCAGGCCGGCAATCAAGCGCAGCAGCGTCGTCTTGCCGCTGCCCGAGGGGCCCAGGATGGCGGTCAGCGACCCTAGCTCGACGGCCAGGTCCAAACCGCGCAACACCGGCGTGTCGCGGAAGCCCTTGTGCAAACCGGTGATGCTGATCGCCTTCATGAGCCGGGCCCCGGGACGCGTTGCCGTCGATCGAACCAGTGCCCGAGGAGGATCCCCGGGACGATCGAGATGGCGATCATGGCAGCAGCGTACGGGGCGGCCGCGCCGTAGGACACCTGGCCGGTGAACGCCCAGAACTGGGTGGCCAGGGTCTGCACCCCGGTAGGGACCAAGATCAAGGTGGCGGTCAGCTCGGTCACCGCCGACAGAAAGACAAGACAGAAGGCGGCTGCCAGACCGGGGGCGATGAGGGGCAGAGTGACCCGCCAGCGCACCTCCCAGGGCGCTCGTCCTAGCGACCGGGCCACCTCTTCCAGACCGACCGGGGCCTGCATCACCGAGGCCCGTACGGCGACGTAAGCGAGCGGGAAGAAGAGGATGGCGTAGGCGGCGATTAGGAGCCCGCTCGTCTGGTAGACGAAGGGCAGATAGTGGAGAGCGAAGAAGACCAGGGCCAAGGCGATGACCAGGCCGGGCAATCCCTGGACTATGTAGGTGCTGCGCTCGAGCAGGCGCACGCTGCGAATCGGTGAGCGGACCGCCAGCAGAGCCACCGGCAGCGCCAGCACCGTCGCCGCCGCCGCCGCCGCCGCGCTGTACCAGACCGTGTGGA
>JBAQYY010000084.1:0-1950 GCA_049790415.1 Candidatus Dormiibacterota bacterium
CTACTCCGGACATCTCCAGCGCGCCCAGATCGACACCGACGCCGGCTGAGCCATCCGCAACCATGCTTGACTTCAGCCTCGGTCCCGATCTGCTCCAGTTCGAAGCCATGATCCGGGAGTTCGCCGGTCGCGAGCTGGGCCCCGATGTGGCCCGGCGCGATCGCCAAGCCGAACCGGATCCGGAGCTCTTCGCCAAGCTGGCCAGCGTGGGCATCCCCGGGGTGGTCACGCCCCGGCGCTACGGCGGAGCTGGACTGGACTGGATTGCCCTCGGTCTGGCATGCGAGGAGCTGGAGTACGTGGACGCCTCCTGTCGCACCGCTCTCTCTGTCCATGCCGGGCTGTGCATGACCGGTATCTATCAATGGGGTACTGAGGAGCAGCGCCAGCGACTGCTCCGGCCCTTGGCCGAGGGGCGGCGCCAGGGCTGCTTCGCGCTGACCGAGCCGGATGCCGGCAGCGATGTACGGGCGCTGCGGACGAGGGCGACTCGGGAGGGGGATGGGTACCGGCTGCAGGGCCAGAAGGTATGGATTTCCCTGGGCGATTTCGCCGACATCCTGCTGGTTTTTGCGACCGTCGACGGTGCCGCCGGGGCGGCCGGTATCACCGCCTTCGCGGTCGACCGTGACCTCGCCGGGGCCGGGCTCAAAACCGAGCCGATCCATGACAAGTTCGGCCTCCGGGCCAGCGATACGGCGATCGTCTACCTCGACGATGCACTGGTCCCGGAGGCAAATCGGATCGGCGATGAAGGCGACGGGTTCAAGGTGGCCATGAGCTGTCTCGACAGCGGCCGCTACTGCGTCGCCAGCGGCGCGGCGGGAACGATCCGGGCTTGTCTGGACCTGAGCGTGGGTTACGCCCGCTCGCGGAAAGTCCAGGGTCAGGAGATCGGAAAATTGCAACTGGTGCAGCAGTTGATTGCCGGCATGCAGCGCGACTACGACATCGCTCGACTGCTCTGGCTGCGCGCCGGGTGGCTCAAGAATCAAGGCGTGCGAAGTTCCCGGGAGTCGGCCCTCGCCAAGTGGGTCAATTCCGAGCGGGCCAATCGAGTGGCCGACGACGCTCTCCAAGTGCATGGGGCGACCGGGTTCAGCGAGGAATGCCCGGCGGCGCGCTACCTGCGCAACAGTCGGGCCACCATGATTTACGAGGGAACCCGCGAGGTTCAGACCCAGCTGGCTGCCGAATACGCCCTCGGCTACCGCCAAGACCGGGCCGTCTCCCACCCCCTGCCCGGCTGGCCCGACGAGGACGAGGGGAACCGCTGAGCCCGGCCCCAGCCTCGACCTTGCCCCTCCCGGAGGCGGTGGCGGCGGGTTGGGAGGAGAGGTGGATCGACCGGCCCCAAGGGCGCCTCCGATTTGTCACCGCGGGGAGGGGAGTGCCGCTGCTTCTCTGCCATGGCTTCATCGGGTCCGCGGAGAACTTCGAGACCTGGGTCCCCCGGCTGGCCCAGTTCCGCCGCCTGGTCATCCCTGATCTGCCCGGATTCGGAGGCTCGTCAGCCCTGACCGGGACCCACAGCAGCCGGGCCCTGGCGGTCGAGGTCATGGCGCTTCTGGACTCGCTCAACCTGGCGGAGTACGAGCTGGGCGGACTCTGCTTGGGAGCGTCGGTGGCGATGGAATTACTGGCCCTCGCTCCCGACCGACCTCGGCGGCTCATCCTCCACACCCCTCTCCTGGACCCCGCCAGCGTCTCCGGCAGCTTCCGGATTCAATCTCAGCTGGGGACCACCCCCGGAGTTTTCAAGACGATCTCCTTCCTGGGCCGCCGCCGGGTCCTGGCTGACTTCTATCGCCGGGTGGCGGTGGAGGGAGGAGCGGAGATCGATAGGCGGGCGGCGGATCTCAATTTCGCCAATCAGGTCCGGGCCGATCCGCGGGCGGCGCGCGAGTGGTTGCGGGATGGCATGAGATCCAACTACCGGACTTTGCTGAG
>JBAQYY010000085.1:0-7772 GCA_049790415.1 Candidatus Dormiibacterota bacterium
ATCGTCCCGTAGCTGAGGCGTGAGGGCGCAGCAGGCAAGGCAGCACGAAGTTGGGGCATGGGCTAAAGTTCTCCAGGCAAGCGCGGACATACGGTGAACTTCACAGGTGGCGGAACGGAAATGTTACCACATGTGAGACCGGCACTCCGGGGCCGGAAGGTCCGCCCCGGGCACCTCAGCGCGAGATCGACCCCTTATTTGATTTCAGCTGTAGCGCCAGCCTCCTGAATCTTCTTGGCGACCGCCTCCGCCTCCTCGCGGGTGACCCCTTCCTTGACTGGCTTGGGGGCCCCGTCGACGACGTCCTTGGCCTCCTTCAGGCCCAGCCCGGTGATCTCACGTACCGCCTTGATGGCGGCGATCTTCTGATCCCCGGCGGCGGTCAGGATGACCGTGAACTCAGTCTGCTCCTCGACTGCCGCCTCGCCAGCCGGGGCTGCGGCCACTGCGGCCGCCACCGGAGCGGCGGCGGTGATGCCGTAGGTCTCCTCGATCTGCTTCTTGGCGTTCACCAGGTCGAGGACGGTCCACGACCCCAACGACTCCACGAAGTCCGCCACGCTTACCTTGGCCATATCTGCTTCTCCTCGATCTCTATTTAGCTTTCTAAAACTCTTTCTAAAGTTGCCCGATCCGCCCGATCAGGCAGCCCCGCCCAGGGCCTGGGTCTGTGCGTCGAGCAAGCCGACCAGATCCCGACTCGGGGCATCCAGCAAGCCCGCCAATTGGGATACCGGCGCCTCAAGGACTCCCAACAGCTGGGCGATCAACACCTCCCGGGAGGGCAGGTCGGCCAGCTGACGTACCTCGCCGGGAGTGAGCACCTGGCCCTCGGCGATTCCCCCCCGCACCATGTCGGTGCGCCGGTTGGCCCGGGCGTACTCGATGAGCAGCCGGGCCGGTGCGGAGATGTCCTGGTAGCTGATGGCAATCGCCGTCGGACCGACCAGCTGAGGCGTCAGCTCGGCGAGACCGGCCGCCTCCCCGGCCCGGCGGGCCAGGGTGTTCTTGAGCACCAAGTAATCAACCCCGGCCGCCCGCAATGAGGCACGCAGCTCCTCCGACTGGGCCACCGTCAGCCCCCGGTAGTCGCTGAGTACAGCACTGCGCATCCGGCCCAGCTTCTCTTGGAGGTCGGCGACCTGCTTCTGCTTGGCCTCGGGGATCACGGCCGCCCCGTGCTTGCCCTCTTCACTCATCCTGGCCACTACCTCCCAGCTCTCCGGATGCCGGAAGCCAGGAGTCGCCAGCCGAGCACCGAGAGGTGTTCGGTCAGTCGGTCACCTGCGCGGGGTGGGGTATTGAGCAGCGGCTGCCCCCGCGGTCTTCGGTTCCGTCGAGTCTTACTTTGTACGAACGGACGCTGAGTATACCGGCTGGCGAATGGCTCCCTAGTTGGAGCTGAGCCGGCCCGCCAGCACCGGGTCCAGCTTGACGCTGGGACCGATCGAGGGGGCCAGATAGGCGGCCCGGATATAGGCACCCTTGGCCGCTGAAGGCTTGGCCTTGACGATCGCCTCCAGCATGGCGGAGAGGTTCTCCAGCAGGGCGTCGTCCTCGAAGCTGGTCTTGCCGACTGGGACGTGGATGATCCCGTAGCGGTCAACCCGGAACTCCACCCGTCCCGCCTGGACGTCCCGGATAGCCCGGGCGATATCGAACGTGACGGTTCCCGCCTTGGGGTTGGGCATCAGGCCCCGGGGACCGAGAACCTTGCCCAGCCGGCCCACCGACCCCATCAGGTCGGGAGTCGCCAGAGCCACGTCGAAGTCCAAGAACCCCTCCTGGACCCGCTTGACCAGGTCCTCACCCCCGATGATCTCGGCTCCCGCCTCGCGGGCCTCGCGCTCCTTCTCGCCTTGGGCGAAGACCACGATCCGGCGCACCTTGCCGGTGCCGTGGGGCAGAACCACGCTGCCGCGCACCATCTGATCGGCGTGGCGCGGGTCGACCCCCAGGCGAGCATGCAACTCAACCGTGCCCGGGAAGCGCGAGGTGTTGACCGCCTTGACCAGGCGAACGCCCTCCTTGGGATCAACCAGCTCACTCTCCTCGAGGAGCTTGAGCGCCGCCATGTACTTCTTGCCGTGCTGGGCCATACCTTCCTCCCGTGGTGCTAGCGGACGCCAAAAGAGCGCCCTCCCACAGTTCCCTGTTGCTTAGCTGCCGACCTTGACGCCCATCGAGCGGGCCGTGCCCTCGACCATCCGCGCCGCCGCCTCCAGGTCGGTCGCGTTGACGTCGGGTAGCTTGGTCTTGGCGATGGTCAGGGCCTGCTCGTGGCTGAGCTCGCCCACCTCCTCCCGAGGCGTCGTCGCCGAGCCCTTCTCGATTCCCAGCGTCTTCTTGATCAGGTCGGTGGTGGGCGGGGTCTTGGTGATGAAGGTGAAGGTGCGGTCCTCGAAGATGGTGATCTCCGCGGGAATGACCAGCCCTGCCTGGGACTCGGTCTGCTCGTTGTAGGAGCGGCAGAACTCCATGATGTTCACCTGGTGCTGGCCCAAAGCGGGCCCGATCGGGTAGCCCGGGGTCGCCTTGCCCGCCTCAATGTTGAGCCGGAGCACCGCCTTGACCTTCTTCTTACCCACGCTCTGAACTCCCCTAGCGCAACCGCTCGACCTGGAGCAGGTCGAGCTCGACCGGAGTCTCCCGGCCGAACATGTTGACCATCACCTTGAGCTTGCCCTTCTCCGCGTTGATCTCCCCCACCTTGCCGTGGAAATCGGTGAAGGGCCCGTCGACCACCCGGACCGAGTCGCCCACATTGAAGGCGACGTGGACTTTGGTCGGAGCTTCCTTCTCGACCTGATGCAGGATGACCCGCACCTCCGACTCCTGGAGGGGCACCGGCCTCGTCCCCGAGCCGACGAAGCTGGTCACCCCGGGGGTGTTGCGAACCACGTACCAGGACTCGTCGGACATCACCATCTGGACCAGAATGTAGCCCGGGAAGATGCGCTTGGCGACATGGCGCCGCTGGCCGTCCTTGATCTCGATGACGTCCTCGGTGGGCACCATCACGTCAAAGATCTGGTCGTGCATGTCCATCGACTCGACCCGCTTCAGCAAGTTGGCCTTGACCTTTTCCTCATGCCCGGAATAGGCATGGATGACGTACCAGCTGGCTGGCTCGGCGGCTTCAGTAGTTTTCGCAACGCTCACTTCGGGGCTCCCAATCGGTTGATTCTGAGGTCTAGGGGCTGCTGGTAGGAGTCGGGGTAGCGGTCACAGTTGGGCTCGGCGTCGGGGTCACCGCCACCGTCGGGGCTGGGGTGGCCGCCGTGGTTGGCGACTTGGAGGTGTAGAGCGGCCGCAGCAGCGAGGTCAGGCCGAAGTCCAAGAGGCCGAGAAAGGTTCCCAGCAGCACCACGGTGACGATCACCACTCCTGTCATCTGCCGTAGTTCGGGCCAGGTCGGCCAGACCGTCTTGCGCAGCTCGCTCCACACCTGGCGGAGGTAGCCACCTTCGTTGGAGTCTGGACGATCCTCCCCGGCGACGTTCGCCAACTCTAGCTCCTTTGCGCTTATCCCAGGGATCTGCAGGGGCGACACGACTCGAACGTGCGACCTGCGGTTTTGGAGACCGCTGCTCTACCAGCTGAGCTACGCCCCTTTGAGTCTCGGTGGAGGCCCCTACTTGGTCTCGCGATGAGCAGTGTGCTGGCGGCAACGGCGGCAATACTTGCGCAACTCGACCCGATCCGGATCGTTGCGCTTGTTCTTCTGCGTGGTGTAGTTGCGCTCGTGGCATTGGCCGCACTGCAGGGTGATGATGGTCGCGGGCAAAGTCAAAGTCTCCAGACAACAAAAACGCCCGGCCGAACCGAGCTGGGCTGAGTATAGCCTCACTCCCAGAAGCGGTCAAACAGCGACCCCAGCCGGGCCTCGAGCCCAGGCCAGCGGAGGCCGGAGCGCGGCGGCCACCTCCAGCCCCACGCCTAGGAGCCGCTCCTCTCTTATAAGGAGCAGGCGAGACGGTCCCACCGTCTCAGCCAGGCCGGATCCCTGCGTCTGCTCTGGGGGTGCGGAAAATCAGCCGCTGGTAGACGAGGAACTTGGCCACCCACAAGACCGCATAGGCGGCGATGTAGGCCGCGCCGACAACGATCACGTGGACGCCATGGCCGGCCGGGGAATGGGCGGCCGCCAGGCTGGTGGCCGCCGTGGACAAGACCAGGCTGACCGCCGATGTGACCCAGTAGAGGCCCATCTGCCGAGCCGCCCCACTGCGTTCGGCGTCGGGCCAGATCCAGTAGCGGCTGAGCAGATAGGACGGCACCGAACCGGCCAGGTTGGCGACGATCGCGGAGCCGCTCGCGCCCAGAAAGCCGCTGGCGTAGAGGGCCAGGAGGGTGACCTCACTGACTCCGGTCGCCACCCCGGACGTGACCGCGTAACGCAGCAGCTTGCCGACCCGGGGTCTCGCCAGGACTCGCCGAGCCCGGGCTAGCCTCGTGCTTGCCCTTTGGGCGACACCATCTGCGGTGCTCACTCGCTGGCCTCTTCAGGTCGCGTCACCACGGCCCTGGCGAGCACGTCCGAGCCTGGCGTTGTCACTTGCCTACCCTCTCATGTGGAGCTCCGACCTGCCTGGGTCCTGCCTGAGAATTACCCGAGCCTCGGACCTGGTCAGCCCGGCTACACTCGCCACCGACCGTCACAGGAGGACCACCATGGACGATGCCGAGGGAGCCCCCAGGGGCTTCGTGGCGAGAGTAGAGGACGAACTGCGCGCCGATGTTGCCGCCGACGAGAGCCTGGCCAAAAGCCTGGTCGCCGAGCTCCTCGAGAAGGTCGAGGCTTTGGAGAAACGGATAGCCCATCTGGAGCGCAACGCCTGAGGACGCAACCAACCTAGCCCCGCCTGGGCAGCAAGCCCAAGACACTCCCAGAATCTTGGCTCCGGCTGCGGCGCAGCCGCGAACGAAGCGGCTAATGCGATACCGAAAGGGTGGCCGACTTGGCCAGCTTCTTCCCACCGGCCCCCTCGGCCACGACTTGCACCACGGCGGGAGCCGTACTCAGGTGGACTGCGGTCTGGAATCCCCCCCGCTTAACTGTGGCGAGGGGTCTGAGATCGGAGGCCTTAGAGCCCCCGAGCACTTCCCAGGCGGTGGTCTCGGTCGAGCCGTTCCAGCTGGCATAGACGGTCAGGCCGCCTGCGCTGCTCCGAGACTCGGCTACCGCGGGGGCCTCCGTCGGACTCCCCTGCCAGGAGCGCAGGAAGGCCCGGTAGGAATTCACCGCCGACGCCGCGTAGACGGCGTCAAAGAGCAGCTTGCCGCTCTTGCTGTACTCCGAGATGTAGCCGCCTGCTCCCCAGCCGACGAAGTCATCGCCGTTGGGCAAAAGTTCGATATTGCCTTGCGAATTGACTACCAAGCCGTGATGCCCAATCGCGCGCACCAAGGTGGCCCGGCGGGTCTGGTAATTGAGGTGCAGCACGATGGCGCGCGCTGGGATCTTGGCCGGGGTGGCGTCCTCGTCATCGAAGATCGAGATGGTGTTCTTGCCGTGCATCTCAGCGTCGTGCTGGAGCGCGAACACGGTGCCCTTACCCATGGTGAAACTGCTCTTCTTGCCGCCGAGCCGCCAGAGCACGCTGCCGGTAGCTTTGTCGATCTCGTAGACGGCATGGGTGTTTCGTGAGGAAACCAGAATCGTGCCACTTTTATCGGCAGGATCGATGGAGTTGACGTGGAAGTAGTCGTAATTGCCGGTAGCTGCGAAGGGAATGTAGGAAAGCGTCGGCGGGACATGGTCCAGGCTGTGCCATTCGAAGAGCACATTGCCGCTACGGACGTCGACCTCCTCGACAATCGAGTCCAGGGCCGCGCCCTTCTGGGGACCTCCCACCGACTTCAGGTTCCAACCCACCGCGTTGTAGGCTGTGATCCAGGCGTCAGTTCCGTTCGGGTCAAGCTTGAAGACGTGCAGGTCGGCCATGTAGCCATTGCCCGCCTTGACCGTGGCGATCACTTGATAGTGGGAGTTCATGATCATGTCCACGCCAGCCCCGGTGCCAACGGTGATTTTCCCCTTCCACCAGGTCAGGCTCGGCTTGCCCAGATAATTCTGGACTTCGAGATCCGAGGCAGATACCTCCGGGGGCAGTGCCTCGAACCACACCAACTGGCCCCTGCCGTTGACGATCTCCGGGCCGCCCAGCTTGGTGCCCCCTTTGGGCTCCAGCAGAACGTAGTCGCCGCCCAGCTTTGAGGCGACCTTGACATCGAGGTTCGGTACCGCTACCCCGGGCATCGTCAGGTAGGTGGTCGTGGGTTGCGCGCCGACCGGCGTAGGTTTGGGGGCCGGAGCAGAAGCCACCTTACCGGGCGGGCTGGCAATTGAGAACTCGAAGGAGGACCCGCCCGCCCCACAGATCGGCTGGGCCGTCGAAACGGTGACCATCTCCCCGGGTCGGAACGGGGACCTGGGAAAGAAGCTGGCACCGGACTTGTCGGAGTCGGCCACCCACCGGCCCGCGTGGGTGCCGGACTCTGACCCGGTGACGGTCAGGGCTTCGCCTTCTAGGGTGGTTGGGGAAATGTTGCGAAAGCTGATCTGAGTGGCCGGCGAAGCCGTATGGGTACCGGGGCTGGGATAGACGCTCACGCCACTACAGGAGGCGGTGGTCGCCAGGGGCTGAGCACCCCGGCTGGCGGCGATGGCGGAGCCCGAGCCGAGCACTGGAACCGCTACCGCCACCAAGCTGAGAGCCATCAGCCGACGGCGAGTCGACAAGGCAGGGTGGGACGGGTACCCTCGGCCGCTAATGCCCAGCACAGGGGGGCAGTCTAAAGGAGCAGGCTGGGAAATGCCCGAGAAGCTGATTCCGAGACCATCCAGGGCCTCAAAACCGCCCCTAGACTCCACTTCATGATTCGCCATCGCCCCGCTTCCGACTCCCCGCCCCAGCCTCGGGACACCCGCTCCTGCCCATGCCCTTGCACGTGGGGGCGGTCGGCAGATGGCCTCTTTCCGGAGGCGGATTGCGATGGCCGGTAGGCGGACCATCAATCGGGCCATGGTCAGACGGACGCGGCCCTTTCTGGTTCCTCTGATAGGCCGACGAGCGTTCCGGTGTTGTGTTCGGACTCAGTACTTCGTGAAATACCTGGTAATTCCTGGCATCGTCGGGGTGGCTGCAGCCATCGCCGCAGCCCTCAATCAGGGCCGGACTCAACTCCTCTTGGCTGGCGTCTGGGGCCTTTGCATCCTGTACTGCCTGGCTGGGATCCCCCTGCTCCTGATGTGGATCACCGCTTCCAGCCGCCTTGCCAGCGTCAAGCTGAGCGACGAGCTCGGATACCGGATCCGAATCCGGGGGACGGGCGGCTCGCTGGACGTGGAAGCGTGGCGCGAGAAGATCGACCGGGCCATGGAACGGCATCGGCGCGAACAAGCCCAGCAGCATTAGGACGACTGGCTCGGGTGACCCGCACCAATTGACGATCGCTGCCGCCGAGAGTCGTTGGCGCGACCAGAACTGGTAGGCGTCGGCTAGAGGACGACTCCGAGAGACTCAGAAAACCCACCAGGTCGGCCGCGCCAGAGCAGCGAAACAAGGCGCTAATCGGCTACTTAGCGGTGCGCTGATCGAGGCGCTGAAGCCCGTCGTAGGCGGCGTATTTGTAGGCGTCCGCCCGGGTGGGAAAGTTGAAGGTGGTGTCGATGAACTCGTCGACCGTGCCGCCCTGGTGGAGGACTGCCTGAGCGACGTGAATCAGCTCCGTCGCCTCCTCGCCCAAGATGTGGGCACCAACCAGCC
>JBAQYY010000086.1:0-6384 GCA_049790415.1 Candidatus Dormiibacterota bacterium
GAGATCCCCGTCGATGACTTCGTAAAAGGTATCGCCGATGGGATGCGCACCAACTATCTCACCGGTGTCGGAGCTGCACGACGGATGGCTGCGCGCCACACCGGCGTCGTCCTCGGGTTCACCGCCAGCACTTGCCGCCGGCCGCTTGCCCACCAGGGCAGCTTCTCCGTCGCCGGGGCCGCCATCGAGGCGCTCTGCCGTCAGATCGCGACGGACTATGGTCCCGAGGGGGTGCGGGCGGTGTGCATCCGGTCGGCCGGGTCGCCCGACGCGCCCGGAGTCGATGCCGCCCTCACCGCGCTTGCCGAGGTCGAGGGCATCTCCCGCGAAGCTTTCGAGGCGCGCATGGCCGAGCGCACTCTGCTCAAGCACATGCCGAGGCTGCGAGAGATTGCCAACCTCGCGGTGCTGGCTGCCTCCGACCTAGCGTCGGCGATGACCGGCGTCATCGCTAACGGCACCTGCGGCGAGGCGACCGACTGACCTCAACGGGTCGTTGGGACGGCTTCAGAGCCGCTTCAACGAGCGTGGGTTTGCCGGGGTGCATATGCGACGCGCCGTGGGCGGCTGGCCGACTCAGCACGTCACCGAAGTTCGAATAGGAGTGCGTACCGTCTAGCCAGGCCAGCTTTGGCATTTTGGTTGATGGGTCCGAGCAGGAGGGCCGCAGTCGTGGACATGGGTGACGTAGCACGTGTGATTGAGGCCTTGGCGGGTGTCCGCTTCACTGCGCCAGCGGGGCTGGCGCAGTGGCGCTACCGCGGCAGGCTGGTAGCGCGGCAGCTTGACGAAACGCATTTGGTGATTCGCGCCGACTTCGACTACCGCGACTTCATGCTGCGGCAGTTTCCCGAGACTTTCAGTGTGCCCACCCGCTACATCAAACACATGATGGTTGTCGCGGATCTCGCCGGAGGCCACCCTGGTGCCATCGAGGATGCACTCGAGGCAGCGTGGCAACTCCAGCTGGGCGAGCGCTGAGCGACTTGGTCGCCTCGGGCGACGCCCGTCAGCAGGCGGGCCACGTCATCGTCATTAATTGCGACGCCTCCTGAGTGTGGCTGCCGCGACGCTAGTCGCCGGATGGGAATGCCATGCGGTTGTCGAGTGCGGTGTGGAACCGGCTTGGCCCCGCGGTGTTGCGGCTACGAGAGCAGATGCGCGAGCCGCGCATGTTCGCGAACTTCGAAGCCCTCGCCAACGTTGGTCTCAGCTGAGGCGGGACTCCGTAGGTCGGGTGCTTTGCTCGTCGCTGTGGCACTCGCCAAGGAGGTGGCCGCGGGTTCGACCCCCGTCTCCCACTCCAATAAGTGGCAGTCCTGGGTCGGAGGGAACTCCTACCAGGAGGCGTTGCTAACGCCGTACTGGTCGTCCGGGTAGACATGGATGACTCGTAGGGAGGTCCCGTCGAAGACATAGAGCCAGTCCCATGGGCCCGTCTCGCTGTTAGGCCCGGAAGCTCGGGGCGCCTGATACTCATCGACTAGCACGAACTCACCGTCCCCTGAGGCCGAGAGGGACGTCCCATCTGAGCCGGGTTGCAGTTCGAGACTAGACATGACGGCGAGCGTCGGCGACAGCTGAACCAGGTGGGTCGGCCCGAGTCCGTTGGCGCCGCACGTTTCAACCGCCGCGATTCCCCAGGCGTCGAAGACGGAGCGGGTGTACCCGCAGCCGTGTGGGGCCGCTTGCAGGCGCACCTGCCCAATCCCCGAGAAATGCCTCGACGAGGCGACCGCTAGCTCTCCCGGCCCCCAGGCCGGGCAGACCCCCGGACGCGAACCGTCCCCGGCTGCAGCGGGTGAATAGGTGAATGTCAACTGCTGCCCGTCGAGGCTCCACGAGGGAGGGGAAATCACATGACAAGCCCTCGTATCAGCGCCGATGGTGAGCAGATGTCGTCCGTCCAGGTCCCGGACCACGATGTGGGAATCGGCAAAGGAATCTCTGCAACCGCTCTCAAGGTATGCCAGGCGGCTCCCCGAGGGATTGGGCACGGCATCGCTGACGAGTTGGGAGCGGGGGAAAGTGGCCTGAACCGCGGCTCGATCCTGATTTGGCCGCACTTGGATGATCGACGATCGACAGCTATCGGGGGCTGGATCCCCTCCGGCGGTGTCGTTGCGAAAACGCGGACCTTCGGCAGTAGTTACCCAGATCACCCCGCTGCGGGTCAGCACGATCCCTTCCACCTGCATCCCGGTGGGAGTGCCCGAAATCGTGTCGAGCGCCTGACCGGTCGCGGTGGAGAAGCGCTGCAGACGACGCTGGTAACTCGGCGCTTGAGTCAAGGCGACGAAGCTAGATGGCGGGGTAGCGCTTGGTGCGCTGGGACCCAGCACCACGGTGGCGGAGCGCGCAACTGACGGGCCCGCCTGGGGGTAGATCACTCCCAGCAGCAGCAAAGCCACTAGGGCACTTTGCCGCCCGACACGACTACTCAATATCTGAGCCGCGGCTGGCCGAATATCGGAGCATGCCCAACTCATCCTGTCGATGAGACGCTACGACCCGGCTGGTGGTTCCCTTGCCCCAGTTTCGATCCACGTCGATGTCGCTCATAAGCGACGGTCGCGGTCCACCTGAGCCTGACACCAGGGCGCGCCGCGACTCTCGACGACGTAGTGTCTAGCCACTTCAAGTGGCTAGACTACGCCGCGAGATGGGGAGGGGAAGTTGTACCCCGGCTCGAGGAGGTTGACTAGTGCGGAATAGGTTTTGTCGCCTGCTTCCGGTCGGCTTGGTTCTGGTGCTGGCTGCCTTCATGTCCGGCGCTGCCAATGCCAGCCCTTCGCCGACCGTTTCAGCGCCGCCCGAGATCGCAGCCAACGCCGCGACCGGATGGCCATCTCATAACTACGATCTATCCAATTCGCGGGCGGACCTCTCCACCGATATCAACGCCAGCAACGTGGCTACTCTGAAGCAGAAGTGGGCCTTCAAGCTCTCCTATGACGGTGCTTATGGAGCCTTCACTACGAACCCGATCGTCCTAGACGGCTACGTCTACTTCGAGAATCCAGATTCGGATGTCTTCGCCCTCAGTGAGAACACAGGCAAGCTAGTCTGGGAGCACAAGTACAGTTCGGTTACCCCCTCTGGCGGCCCCAATGGGGTCGCTATCGGGTACGGCCTCCTGTTTGGAGCAACCGAGTCGTCGGCGTTCGCGCTCAACGCTAAGACCGGCAGGCAAGTCTGGATCCACAAGTTGTCCGGCAACAAGAAGGAGGGCATCGACATGGCGCCGCAGCTCTACAGCGGCAAGGTCCTCATCTCCACTGTTCCGGGAAGTTCTCAGAACTTCTACCAGGGTGACGCTTACGGAATTGTCTACGCCCTGAACGCCGAGACGGGACACACCATCTGGAGCTTCTCGACGGTCCAGGGCGGCGCCAAGCTGTGGGGCGACCCCAAGGAGAACGGGGGTGGCGGCGCCTGGTACCCACCTGCGGTCGACAGCAGCGGACGAGTTTTTATCGGCATCGGTAACCCATCTCCGGTCTACGGCACACCCAACGATCCCAATGCGAAGAGCCGCCCCGGCCCCGACCTCTACACCGACTCACTGGTGGCGTTGAATGGCAACTCCGGCAAGCTGCTCTGGTACCAGCAGGTCACCCCGCACGACGTCCGCGATTACGACTTTCAGATCTCGCCGATCATAACCACCGAGGAGATTGACGGCGTTCAGACGGAGGTTGTCATTGGCGCGGGCAAGTCGGGCAAGGTGATCGCCTTTCGGGCCGACAATGGGCAGCGGCTGTGGACGCTGAACATCGGCGAACACAACCAGAACGAGTACGGGCCACTGCCAGCCAAGCCGGTCACCTACTGCCCCGGCTCGGTGGGGGGAGTTGAAACGCCTATGGCCGAGACCGGCACCACCCTCTACGTCCCTTGGGTCGATTGGTGCTTCAAGGCGGACGCCAAAGGGGTCACCGGATACGGTAAGAGTACCTCTGGTGGACTGGCGGCCGTGAATACGATAACCGGTGCGATCGAGTGGAAGCATGTTTTCACCACATTCCCCCTGGGTGCTGCCACCATCGCCAACAACGTCGTTTTCACCTCCACCGTCAAGGGCGAGGTGTACGGGATGTCGACGGTTGATGGCTCAGTTCTTTGGTCGACACAGATGACTGCCGGGATCAATTCTTACCCTGCTGTGACCAAGGACATGCTCATCATCGGAGCTGGTCTTCCCACGAAGGCTTCCCAGAAGAAGCCGAATGCAGAGATCGTCGCCTACTCCCTCGCCGGCCAGTAGAGATCGCATCCTGAGCATTCGAGGTTGCATGTCCAGTGTTCCGCTCTGATCGGGCGGTCTGGGCAAGCTTTGATCGTAGGCGATCTGGCCCGCGAGTACAGATTCACTGACGTGGACCGGCGTCAGCCCACCGCATATTCCATAGACCGTTGAGGCAGCCGCTCCGCACCTGTTGGCTCCTAGCGCCTTCTAAGCGTCAGTGCCCGGGGCGGCCAGTTCTGTCCCGAGATGGCCAGTCGTGCTTGTCGGCCGATGACTTGACCTGACGCCAGGCGACGCGGCCCTGGCGGATGGCGGCGATGACTTGGCGTCGCGTCTCGTCCACGGACTGGGCGGCGAGGCGCAACTGCTGGCGCTGGGCGCCCCCCTGCGCGATCGCTCCGAAGCACCAAAGCCCGGTGTGGATCAGCCGTCCGGCTCGGCGGACGTCGGCGATCACGGCATCACGCGCCTGGTCTGCTGGTAGGCCCTGCTCCATATGTCGCTTGGTTGCTCGTAAGCTGACCTTCCACAGCCCGATGAGGGTGGTGGCGGCCATCTGCGGCTCGGGATCTTCAGGGTTCACCCGCGCTCGCTGGGCTAGGGCCTGGGCGGCCACCTGTACCAGACGTTCCATCACGTCCCTTTGCGCGGCCCGCAGCTCAGGAGTGGTGTCGATCATCTCGATGAACCGTCGGGTGTGGTCAAGAGCGTGTTCTTCTTGCGCGAGGTGGGCGAAGAGGTCGCGGACGTTCTCTAAGATCACTTCGACCGCACCGTTTACCAGTGACTTGCCGCTGCTGTTGGGAGCTAACGCTCGGCGGACCTCGGCGGCCATCTCTCGCTCCTCATCCAGCACCAAGGACTCCTTGGTCGGGAAATAGTTGAAGACAGTCTTCTCCGACACTCCGCAGGCTTCTGCCACCTCGGCGACCCGAACCTGGTGAAAGCCCCTCTCTAGAAAGAGCTCGGTCGCGGTGTCGGAGATCAGCTGCCGCGTCTGCCGCTTCTTGCGCTCCCGCAGGCCCTCCGTCTCATCGAGCTCGTCGAAGGGAGTCCGGGGGCTCTCCCCAAGCGCTCGAGCTATCCATCTGGCGGCGCGGTCTCGGTCCACTATCGACAAGTTTACACTTGCACGAAGAATATAGTCACTGTACTATTGGCCCTCATGACAGATCGCGAATTAGTCGTAGCCACCGAGGCGCTGACCAAGCGCTTCGGTGCCTTGACGGCCGTCGATAACCTCGATCTGGAGATAGACGCCGGAACGGTGTTCTCTCTGCTCGGGCCCAATGGCGCTGGCAAGACGACCGTGGTTCGCATGCTCGCCACCCTGCTCGAGCCGACTAGTGGGCGAGCTCTGATCTGCGGCCACGACGTGGTGGGAGAGGCCGACATCGTACGAAGTCTCATTTCCCTGACCGGTCAGTTCGCCGCCCTGGAGAACAACCTCACGGCGCGGGAGAACCTGCTCCTGATGGCCAGGCTGCGGGGATACCGGCGGTCGGCGGCGACCACGGTGATCGACGAACTGGTCGACCGATTCGAGATCGGAGAGTTCCGGGACAAGCTGGTCAAGTCACTGTCGGGCGGGCAGCGCCGGCGGGTCGATCTTGCCGCCAGTTTGGTCGTGCCACCCAAACTATTGGCGCTCGACGAGCCCACCAACGGACTCGACCCCCGCAGTCGGCTGGCCGTGTGGTCAACGGTGCGTGACCTCGTCGAAGAGGGCGTATCGGTGCTCCTCACCACTCAGTACCTCGAGGAGGCCGATGCCCTGGCTGACGAGATCGTGCTCATCGATCACGGCAGAGCAGTGGCCCGAGGTACAGCGAGTGAACTCAAGGCAAGAATTGGTAGGCAACGGGTCGATGTGGTGGCCGTCGATTCGGCAGGCCTGACTGCACTGGTGGAAGCCCTCAGGGGGAGCTTCGACCTCAGTGTCGCCCGCGAGCGGCGCACCATCTCTGTACCCGCTCCCGATGACATGGCCGACCTAGCCGCTGTCGCCCAGGCGGTTCGGGCCAGCGGGGTCGCGGTGGACGAGGTTGCTCTGCGCCGGCCCACTCTTGACGACGCCTTCCTGGCCCTAACCGGAACCCAACCGGTCGAGGTGGCCTCGCCTTGAGCGCTCCCGC
>JBAQYY010000087.1:0-1852 GCA_049790415.1 Candidatus Dormiibacterota bacterium
CTTCAGGCCATCGAGCTGGGAGCCGATGACGTCCAGGTGGAGGACGGAGGCGTCGAGGTGTACGTGGCGCCCGAGCGGCTGGAGTCGCTCCGGCAGGCCCTCGACGAGGCCGCCATCACGGTGGAGAGCGCTGAGGTCACCATGCTGCCGAGTAACACAGTTGAGGTCGACGCTAAGAACGCCCCCGCAGTGGTCAGGCTCCTGGAGGCGCTCGACGAGCACGACGATGTCCGCGAGGTCCACTGCAATGCAGTCCTTCCGGACGACGTCCTGGCAGAGGTCTAGGGGCCACGGGGATGGCCCGGGCGCCCCTCCGTGCGGGCTCTTGTTAGTTCTGGGGTTGGACCCCGGACTGGCCCTCACCGGGTGGGCGCTCGTCGAGGGAGGGGGCGGCCGGGTGACCCTGAAGGCTGCCGGCGTCTGGTCCACCCCCTCCAGCGAGAAGGCGGGCCCCCGGCTGCTCTCGCTTTGGGAGAGTTTCGACCAACTGGTGGCGACCCACTGTCCTGAGGCGGTCTCCCTGGAACGCCTCTACTTCAGCCGCAACGTGTCTACCGCCATGGCGGTCAGCCAGGCTCGCGGGGTGCTGGTCTGTGCGGCGGCCAAGGCGGGGCTGGAGTTGCACGAGTACACCCCCGGAGAGATCAAGCAAGCGGTCACCGGGAGTGGCTCGGCGCCCAAACAACAGGTGGCCAGGCTGGTCCGCCTGCTGCTTGGGGATGGGGTACCGCTGCACCCGGATGACATCACCGACGCCTGTGCGGCAGGAATCTGCCACCAGCACGCTTCCGGGTTGCGTCGCGCCCTAGCTGTGGCAGCGCGACCTTGATCGCCTCTCTGCGCGGGTCGATCGTCCGCCTCGACGACGAGTGGGCTGTCCTCGAAGTCGGTGGGGTCGGTTACCAGGTCTTCGTCCACCCGCGGACGACGGCCCAGCTGATGGGGGAGACCGGCGAGGTGACCCTCCAGATCCACACGGTGGTCCGGGAGGATGCCATCTCTCTGTTCGGATTCCTCTCTATTGAGGAGTTGGTCTTCTTCCGCTACCTGCTCACCGTCGAACGGATTGGCCCCAAGGCGGCGCTGGCGATTCTGGCCCGGGCAGAATGGCCGTCTTTGGTCGCGGCGATCATGAAGGAGGACCACGCCCTGCTCGCCTCGGTACCGGGGATCGGCTCCAAAACAGCGCAGCGCATCGTCCTGGAGTTGAAGGGCAGAGTGGACCAGCTGGCGCTACCTGGAACACCTCCGCCAGCGCCGGTCAACGATCCGCTGGGGGAGGAGGCCACGGCGGCTCTGGTAGCGCTTGGCTTCGCCACGGTCGAGGCCAGGCGGGCGGTGGCGGACACTATTGCCGCCACGGACGGGGCTGAGCGGACCCTGGAGGATGTGGTCAAGGCCTCCCTGCAGCGGCTTGGTCAGATCAGTGTCAGGAGTTCGCCATGATCGATGACGGGCAGGTCCTGGCTCCGGAAGTTGCCGGAGACGAGCCCGAGATAGACCGCCAGCTGCGTCCGCGTCGGCTCGACGAATTCGTCGGCCAGGCCCAGGTCCGGGAGCAGTTGGCGATCCTCATCGATGCCGCCCGGTCTCGAGGAGAGCCCATCGAGCACCTCCTCCTCTCCGGGCCGCCTGGGTTGGGCAAGACGACTCTGGCCAATATCGTCGCCGCTGAGACCGGAGTCGCCATCCGGGTGACCAGCGGACCGGCGATCGAGTTTCAGGGGGCCCTGGCCAGCCTGCTCACCAGCCTGAGCTCAGGTGACGTGCTCTTCATCGATGAGGTCCATCGGCTGCAGCGGGCTGTTGAGGAGAGCCTCTACCCGGCGATGGAGGAGTTCTCCTTCGACTT
>JBAQYY010000088.1:0-12968 GCA_049790415.1 Candidatus Dormiibacterota bacterium
GGCGCCTCCCAGCTGTTCTGCGGGAGGAAGGCCAACAACTCGCGGACCTGAAGAAATGCTTCGTCTTCGTTCTTGGCTTCGAAGTGGGCGACGCCGCTGCGTTGGGAGTGAATGTCGGCCCCGCCCAGCTGTTCCTGGTCGACGTTCTCCCCGGTGGTCACACGGACCACGTCGGGTCCGGTTATGAACATGTAGCCCACCTTGCGCACCATCACGGTGAAGTCGGTGATGGCCGGCGAGTAGACCGCCCCCCCGGTGCAGGGCCCGGCGATGATCGACAACTGCGGAATCACCCCGCTGGCGCGGACGTTGCGGTAGAAAATGTCGGCATAGCCGGCCAGCGACACCACGCCCTCTTGAATGCGCGCCCCGGCGCTGTCGTTGATCCCGATTACCGGAGCCCCGGTGCGCTCGGCCAGATCCATCACCTTGCACACCTTTTCGGCGAAGGCCTCACCCAGCGAGCCGCCCATGAAGGAGGCGTCGTGGGAGAAGATGAACACCTGTCGACCTCCAATCAGGCCGAAACCGGTGACCACACCATCACCCAGGGCACGGCGCTCGGCCATGTCGAACTGGGTCGAACGGTGGGTCACGAAGGCGTCCAGCTCGACAAAGCTACCGGGGTCGAGCAGGCGCTTGATCCGCTCCCGCGCGGTGAGCTTGCCCTTGCTCCGCTGTACCCGCTCCGGCTCGCCGTTGCGGTGCACGGCGTCGTGGCGGCGCTTGCGCAGCTGGTTGATCAAGCGCTCGTTGGCGCTGGGCGCTGCCGTCGACCGCCGCCCAGCCTTACTGGCGCGGGGTTCTCGGTGCTGAGCGTCATCCTCCGCGGGCGGCGATTTGGGCTTGACCATCTGGTCATCTTCGTCCATCGGCAGCCAGGCCAGCGTGCACGCAGCGCGTCGGTGGGGGCAGCCTGAGCCAGTGAGCACCGTGGCTGATCGGGGTCTGGGAGGTCAGCTGGCCCCGCCCTCTCTGGGCCATCCCCCGCGCAATGGCTGGCACTGGGAGGAGTGGACGGCAGAGGGAGCAGGCACCGCGATCCTGGTCCTGGGTGGACTGAGCGCGGTCTGCCTCGACTTCGGCAAGGGCTCGCCGATGCCGGGGCTGATCTCCTCCGGGTCACTCCGGCTGCTCTTGACCGGGCTCCTCTTCGCCGGCACCGGAAGCCTGGTGGCCATCTCCCCGTTGGGCCGGCTCAGCGGGGCTCACCTGAACCCGGCGGTGACCTTGGCCTTCTGGTCGAGTGGACACGTCTCCCGCTCCGACCTTCTCGGTTACCTCAGCTTTCAGGTCGGGGGCGCTCTGGTCGGTGCGGCCCTGCTGCGCCTGCTCTGGGGTCCGCTCGCCATTTCCGTCCAGGACGGCAGAACAAGTCCCCATCCCGGGGTGACGCCGCTGGCCGCCATCGGCATCGAAGCGCTCCTGACCGCGGTCCTGATCCTGGCCATCTTCGCCTTCACCTCGTCGGCGAAAACTGCCCGCTGGACACCGCTGGCGCTCTGGATCGTGATCGCGCTTCTGGTTTGGCGGGGTGCGCCCTACACCGATTGCAGCATGAACCCGGCCCGCAGCGTCGGCCCGGCTGTCATCTCCGGGCTCTACTCCTCCCTGTGGATCTATCTGATCGGTCCGCCGGTGGGGGCTCTGGCAGCCGCCCTGGTGTACGTCCGCGCTCCCTTGGGACTGCGCCCGGTCACGGCCAAGATCTTCCACGACGCCGCCTACCCCAGCGTCTTGGGAACCTCACTTAGGATCCGGCCCAGAAAGACGCCATCGGCCTGATCGCCCAGCACCCTCTGGCTAGCTGCTGGCCCGTGGCTGGTAGGCGCCGAAGACCGTGCGCAGCCGGTTGCAGATCTCGCCCAGGGTCGCCCCCGCGCGGAGCGCCTCGGCCATCACCGGAAGCAAGTTGCCGCTGCCCCGGGCGGCATTCTCAACCCGGACCAGGGCCAGCTCGGACGCCTCCTGGTCACGCTCCTGGCGGTGCCGTGCCAAGCGCTCCCGTTGGCTTCTCTCCAACTCCGGGTCCACCTTGAGGATGGGGATTTCGACCGCTGTCTCGTCCTGGAAGCGGTTGACCCCGACGATGATGCGCTGCTCGTCCTCGACCAGCTCTTGGTGACGGTAGGCGGCGTCCTGGATCTGCTCTTGATAGAAGCCCTGCTCGATGGCGGCCACCGCCCCGCCCCGGACATCCACCTCCTGGATCAGCTCGGTCGCCGCCTCGATCAGCTGAGCCGTCAACTGCTCGACCAGATGAGATCCCCCCAGGGGATCGGCGACCCGGGCGACCCCGGACTCGTAGGCCAGCAGTTGCTGAGTGCGCAGGGCCACGGTGGCGGCCTCCTCGGAAGGTAGCGCCAGGGCCTCGTCGTAGGAGTTGGTGTGCAGCGACTGGGCTCCCCCCAGAACTGCGGCCAGCGCCTGCAGCGAGACCCGCACCACGTTGTTGAGGGGCTGCTGCGCGGTCAAGGTGGCGCCCCCGGTCTGGGCGTGGAAGCGGAGCTGGCAGCTGCGCTCGCTCTGGGCCCCGAAGCGGTCATGCATGATGGCAAACCAGAGCGCCCGGGCGGCACGAAACTTGGCCACCTCCTCGAAGAAATCGTTGCCCACGTTGAAGAAAAAGCTCAGCTGGGGAGCGAACTGCTCCAGCCCCAAGCCGGCACTCAGGGCTGCTTCCACGTAGGCGATGCCGTCGCTGAGCGCGAAGGCCAGCTCCTGGGGGGCGGTCGCGCCCGCCTCCCGGATGTGGTAGCCGGAGATGGAGATGGGATGCCAGCGGGGCAGCTGCTCATGGCAGTAGCTGAGGGTGTCGGTGACCAGGCGCATGCTCGGCCGGGGCGGGAAGATGTAGGTGCCCCGGGCGACGTACTCCTTGAGGATGTCGTTCTGGATGGTTCCCCCGAGCAGCTTGGCAGCGATGCCGCTCGACTCCGCCGCCAGTTGGTACATCAAGAGGAGCAGGCTGGCCGGGGCGTTGATGGTCATCGAGGTGGTGACCCGATCCAGCGGCAATCCCTGGCAGAGCAGCTTCATGTCGTCCAAGGTGTCGATGGCCACACCCACCCTGCCCACCTCCCCGGCAGCCTCGGGAGCATCCGAGTCGTAGCCCATCTGGGTGGGCAGATCGAAGGCCACCGAAAGACCGGTTTGGCCCCGACTGAGGAGGTAATGGAAGCGCTGGTTGGTGGATGCCGCCGAGCCGAACCCGGCATATTGCCGCATCGTCCAGAGCCGTCTCCGGTAGCCCTCCGGACGGGTCCCCCTGGTGTATGGCGGATCACCCGGGGGCGGGGGCTCTGGGGACCCCGGGCCGTACCAGGGATCTAGAGGCAGCTGCGACTCGGTCTCCTCAGGATGGGGAAAGGCGAAGTCGGAGCTCAAGGGAGGGGCTCCCGCAGCTGGCAGAGTTCGGTCAGGACGCCGTGGACTGACTTGGGGTGGATGAAGGCCACCAGGCGCCCTCTGGCGCCGGCCCGAGGATGTTCGTCGATGAGCTCAGCTCCGCGGTCGCGCCAGCTGCTCAACGCCTTTTCGATGTCGTCGACCAGGTAGGCGAGGTGGTGCAAGCCCTCACCCCTGCGCTCCAGGAAGCGCGCCACTTGGGAATCAGGTCGAGTGCTGCCCAAGAGTTCCAGGCTGGATCTGCCGATCTCAAAGAAGACGGTGCTGACCCCATCCTGGGGGACTGCCTCGGCATGGCTGGGGGGCACCCCCAGTAGCTCCTGGTAGAAGGCCACGGCAGCGTCCAGATCGGCCACGGCGAGACCGACGTGATCGATCTCGGTCATGCCAGAATCCGCCACCACCACTCGATTATGACCGTCTCTTTAGGCCGTTATTGGCCGAGCCCAAGGGCCACCTGGTGCGGACGCAGCACCGTCTCCAGTCCACGTTAGATGGAGTTCTGCGATGAAATCTGGCTGGAACGGGCCTGGATATCGGCTGAACACGGTTGCTGGGGCAGCCCTACCAGAGGATTGAACGGGCAGGCAAACAAGGATCTTTTTGGGGCTTTTTTTACGGCGAGGGATTGGTGGTCGTGTCCAATCCCATCGACTCCGCCACTAGCACCGCGATGTCGCGGCTTTGCAGGGGCGTGTCTTGCGAACTGATCCCCTCGGTAAACATGGTGGCGCAGAAAGGGCAGGCCACTGCGGCGGTTGCCGCGCCGGTCTCTTCGGCCTGCTTGACCCGGACGCGATTGATCCTTTCGCCGCGGTTCTCCTCCATGAAGAGTCGGCCTCCGCCGGCGCCACAGCACATGGCCTCGTTGCGGGTGCGCTTCATCTCGACCAACTGGGCGCCGGGGATGGCCTGGAGCACCTTGCGGGGAGCGTCGTACTCACCGTTCCAACGCCCCAGGTAGCAGGGGTCGTGGTAGGTCAGAGCTCCCGCTCGCAGGGGCACCTTCAGTTTGATCCGACCGGCTTCGAGAAGCTGCGCAAACAGCTGGGTGTGGTGGATCACCTCGTAGTTACCGCCCAGATCCGGGTACTCGTTGGCCATGGTGTTGAAGCAGTGGGGGCAGGTGGCGATCACCTTGCGAACTGAGCCCGCCTGCAACTTGCCTACCACCTGCTCAGCCTGGGTCTGGAAGAGGTACTCGTTGCCCAGCCGGCGGGCCGGGTCGCCGTTGCAGATCTCCTCCTGGCCGAGGATGGCGAAGCTGACTCCGGCCGCTTTGAGAATGGCCACGGTGGCCCTGGCGATGGGCCAGTTGGACTCGTCAAAGGCGGTGGCGCACCCGACCCAGTAGAGGTATTCGGCGTCTGGGTTGTCGGCTAACAGAGGTACCTCCAGCCCCTCGGCCCAGCGCATCCTGGTGTCTGCCGCCATGCCGAAGGGGTTGCCCCTCTGCTCCATCGACTCCAGCGCTGAGCGGGCCTCCTTGGGCAGGCGGGACTCCTCCAGGACCAGGCTGCGGCGCATCTCCACGATGGCCGGCACGTGCTCGATCAGGACCGGGCACTCTTCCACGCAGGCGCCGCAGGTGGTGCAGGACCAGAGCGTCTCCTCGAGCACACTCCAGTCGAGTAGCTGGCCATCTTGGGGTGCCTCTGCGGCGGGCGCCTTCTCGCCTTGGGTCGCCCAGTAACTGGGCGGCGGCACCTCTTCGCGGGCCTGGGCGTACCAGCCGTCGCGGAGGTCGGTGATGAAGAGCTTGGGTGAGAGCGGTTTGCCGGTGTTGAAGGCGGGGCAGTGGCTCTGGCAGCGGCCGCACTCGGTGCAGGTGGCCAGGTCCAGCTCCTGCTTCCAGGTGAGTTGGTCCACCTTGGCCAATCCAAAGTGCTCGGCGGTCTCGATGTCCAGCTTGGGCAAGTGGCGTCCGGGCGGTTCCAGGCTGCGGAAGAAAACGTTGGGAGCGGCGGTGAGGATGTGCAGGTGCTTGCTGTGGGCCAGGTAGACGCCGAAGGCGGCGATCAGAGCCAGATGGGCCCAGAGGAAGAATTCGTGCCAGGCCCAGATGCCCTGCCCGTGGACGCCCCGGAAGAGCTGGGCCACTGCCGCTGAGACCGGCCGCAGGTTGACCAGATGATCGCCGCCGGCCGCGATCTGAGTGGCGTAGAGGCCGATCTGGGTCAGGATCACCAGCGCGATCAAGAGCAGGATCAGGCTGGCATCGAGCTGGTGGCTGCCCTGAAATCGCCTTGGCCGGAGCAGGTAGCGGTTGAGCGCCGCCACCGCCAGCCCGGTCAGGACCGCCACCGCCAGCATCTCCTGGGCGAAGGCGACCGGTCCCCACCACAGCTGCTGCTCTAGGTTGAGAGGTGGCACGAGCGCCTCCAGAGCCGCCTCCAGGATCTCCAAATTGAGGATCACGAAGCCCCAGAAGATGAGGAAGTGGGCCAGCCCACTGAGCGGCCAGCGCAGGAGCCGGCGCTGGCCCAGGACGAAAACCACCACTCCCCAGGTCCTCTGCCAGAGGTGATCCCAGCGCCGGTCCGGCTGGGCCGCCTCCATCGAGCGCAGCAGCGGAGCCAGCCGGACCGCGAAGAGGAATCCGGTCAGTTCGACCAGCAATATGAAGGCGACCGGGTTGAGCCAGATCACGGCCGATCGAATCCCACCGCGACCAGGAAGAGGACCAGCCCCAACCCGAAGACGAGCAGAGAGAGGAGCCAGAACCAGCGGGGTTCCTCCATCCAGAAGGGCCCTCTTCGCTGGCGGGCTCCGGCGATGCTCAGGTTGGGGTCGTCAGCCGGTGCCGACTTGCCCCCAGGGTGCGCTTGGCTCACTGGGGGCAATGGTATGGACTGACCTCTACTCCCCGGTCCACTGCGGCGGGCGCTTTTCGGTGAAGGCGGAGATGCCCTCCTGGGCGTCGGCAGTCCGGAAGACGGCGTCGAACTCGCTCAGTTCCGTCTTCAGGCCCTCGGCCAGGGGCTGGTCCAGCCCCTGGCCGACCGCGCGCTTGATCGCGGCCAGGGCCAGCGGCGCCTGCTCCGCGAGTCTGCTGGCCAGGTCCTGGGCCGCCTGCTGAAGCTCATCGGGGCGTACCACCAGGTTGACCAGTCCCACCTCCAGGGCCCGCTCCACCCCGAGCTGTTCACCGGAGAGAAGCAGCTCCAGAGCTAGCCCTCGTCCCACCAGCCGGGGGAGTCGCTGGGTTCCGCCCCAGCCCGGGATGATGCCCAGAAGAATCTCCGGCTGGCCCAACTTGGCGGTGGCACTGGCCACCCGTAAGTCGCAGGCCATGGCCAGCTCCAGGCCACCGCCGAGGGCGAATCCGTTGATGGCGGCCACGATGGGATATCGCTGCCTTTCCATCTCCAGGGTCAGCTGCTGGCCGTCGGCAATCTTGCTCCGGGTACCGTCTGCCCCCTGGCTCAGGAACTCCTTAATGTCGGCGCCAGCGACGAAGAAGCGATCGCCGGCTCCGGTCAGGACCGCGGCCCCCAGCGACTTGTCCTTGGCCACCTCGGCGAAGGCGGCGCGTAGGCCGGCCAGAACCACCTGGCTCAGGGAGTTGGCGGGAGGGTTGTCGATGGTGATCCAGGCCACCCTCCCGTCTCGCTCGACCCGGACTACGTCGTCCGTCTCTCGTCCTCCCGTTGGCGGGGGCCCGACGCGACCACCTTGTGTAGGCTAGCTGGGTGGCCGACCCCGAGGCGCCTATGGAGGCGGCCGATGTCTCGCTTCCGGCGGCCGACGAGTTCGCCGGGCTCAGCGACCAACAGCTCCAGGCGCTGGTGCACATGGTCGAGGCCGCCGAGCGTCGCATCCGCTTGGAGTTGGCTCCCTTCCAGCGTCGCCTCAACCGGCTGACCCAGGACGCGGCCGCCGTGCAGACGGAGGTCCGGCGCCGGGAGCGCCAGCGGCACATCCAGAAGCGCAAAGAGGTCCGGGAACAGGTCAAAGAAGGTGCCGCGCCCTCCCTGGCGGAGCTGATCGAGGCCCCCGATCCCCCTTCATTTGGTGAGCCTGCCTTCTCCGAGCTCAGCTTTCTCCTGGAGAGTGGCGGCGAGGTCGCCCTCGGCTATCCCGGTTCCCGTACCCCCAGCCTGCAGATGACCGATGGCAGCGCCATCTCTCAGGTGACCACCCTGGCCGAGGCCCGCGATCTCTTCCGCCAGGGCTGGGAGATCGGAGTGCCGGCCCGGCGGGGGGTCAGAGTCCACACCCCGGGCACCCGGCTGGAGCGCCTGCTAGACCCCGACGCCTGCTTCGTGCGTCCACTCCAGGCGGGGGACGGAGGGGAGCGGGACTCGGCGTGAGCCGGGTTATCGGGCTGACCGGAGGAATTGCCAGCGGCAAGTCGACCGTGGCCCGGCTGCTCGGCGAAAAAGGCGCTTGGGTGGTCGACGCCGACAAACTGGCTCGCGACGCGGTCGGGCTGCAAAGCCCGGCACTGGCGGAGATCGCCCAGGCCTTCGGTGACGCGGTGATCGCCGAGGACGGCGCGCTGGACCGCGCCCAACTCGGCCAGCTGGTCTTTGCCGACGAGGAGGCGCGCCAGCGCCTCAACGCGATCGTTCATCCCCGGGTCCTCGAGTTGAGCCGGCAGGAGATCCGTCAGGCCCAGGACTCAGGCGCCGATCTGGTCGTCTATGACGTCCCCCTCCTTTACGAAACCGAGCGGCCCAAGGAGTTCGATGGCGTCTTGGTCGTCTGGGTCGACCCCCTGACCCAGCTCCTGCGCTTGCGACAGCGCACTGGACTCTCCGAGGATGCGGCGCGGCAGCGGATCGCCTCCCAGATGCCGCTCAGCCGCAAGCGCGAGCTGGCCACCTGGGTGATCGACAACAGCGGCGATCTGGAAGAGACGCGAGCCCTGGTCGATTCGCTCTGGTCAGCGGAGTTCGCCGCGCTACCCTGACCCGCTCCCCCGGGCCTGCTTCTGAGCGGCGCGGTGCGCTATGCTCGGCGAACAAGCGTGCCCAGCACCCCTAGCGATTTCTGGATCAAGGTACCCAATCCCTTTTGGGGCGTGGAAACGGTCGGCTTCAGCGCCCGCTACCCAAGCCAGCCCGAGGCCGAGGGCCTGCCCGACATCCCCTTCTTCGTGGAGGGAGACGCCCAGTCGTTGGCCTCCCTGGAACAACCCCTGCGTCTCTTTCCGCAGCGCCAGCGCTACGTCGATTGCGACGGCCTGGGCGAGGCCTACAGCTGGACCGACCCGATCAAGCTCACCGACGAGGTGACCGTGATGGCCTTCCGCGACCGCAGCCTGGAGCAGACCGCTCCCGATCCCAGCCGGGCTCTACTCAACAGGCTCTCCAACCAACTGGTCCTGCTCGCCTTTCCCTTCCTTCGTGACTGCGTCCGGGTGGCGGGCCTGCGGCTCAGTCCGCAGATCTCGGTCAAGATCGGATCTGAATCGATGCCCGAGATCGACCTCTCGCTGCCGCTCACCAAGATAGTTGCCGGTAACGGCGCCCGCTCCTTATCGGAGCTCTGACCGCAGCCTCGATCGACCTAGCTGGAGGGGCTGGCCGATGCCGAAGCACTGGCTTTGGCGGTCGGGCTGCTGGTGGCCGAGGCTGACGGCGAGGGGCTCGGAGTCGGCGTCCTGACGATCACCTGAGGAGTGGGGCAACCGAAGGGCACCGGCTTGATGGAGATGCTAGCCGTGGGTGACGGTGATGCAGAGGCTTGGGCCTGGATCACGACCGGGGTGATCTTGGGACAGGGCGGGGCGGGCGGGATCGCCGTTGGTGAGATGGCCTTGATCAGCAGAGCGATGAGCACGGCCAGGCCACCCAGGATGGCCGTGATCACGAAAGCCACCGCCCCCCACTCCCGCCGCATGAAATTCCGGTTCAACTAGCTGAGGCTCCTTCCTGGCCAATTCGACCGCGCCACCGCTGCCAGGATAGCCAGCCCATGCTGCGGGCCTGCTGCCGCAGCCGGAGCGAGACGGGCGGGCCCTGAGGGCGGCGGTAGCGCTCCAGCGGTCTGGTCGAGTGCGATTCGATCGCCCGGCGCAGGTCGAGCGCGCTTCTGCCTGGGAAGACGGTGACCGTGCGAGCCAGGTCATAGCCGCCGAAGTGGCTGTCGCTGGACCCCAGGGCAGCCCCGAGCCGGTCCCGGTGCAGCTGGTAGAACTCGTCGATACCACGGATGCGGCTCTTGGTGGTAGGACAGGTGTGACGGAGCTCGATGCCGTCCACCGGCAGGCGGGCGATCAGACGGCGCAGCGCCCCCTGGGATATCGAAGCGAAATAAGTGGGCATCCAGGGGTGGGCCATGATCGCCAGTCCGCCCTGGTCGTGGATGGCCGAGATGGTGTCCTCCACTGACATACCCATCCGCACCGGTCCGCCCAGAAAGAGCCCCAGCACGTGGACGTTGGCTGGCGAGACAGTAGTCACCTCCTCGCCTTTGACCACCTCGATGCCGAACTCCGAGCCCGCCTCTGCGCCCTCGGCGCAGCCGGAGTAGGTGTCATGGTCGGTGATGGCCACCACGCTGAGACCAGCCAGTGCCGCCGCCGCCACCAGCTGGCGGGGGCTGACCATGCCGTCGCTGGCCGTGGTGTGGGCATGGGGGTCGGCCACGGCGTGGCCGGAGGGAATGGGAAGGCTGGCGGTGAGCCGCCCTGACGTTGGGCTCAGCGACCGAGTCCCGGTCCGACCGCCGAGGTGGGCGCCGGGCGGTCCCCGTCGTCAGGGTGGTCGGCCTCCTCCTCGCTCCCGGGCCGGTTGCGCATGTTGAGGATGCGCAGGAAATCCTGGGCGCGGGCCATCGCCTTCCAACGCTCTGGGTAGAAGTCCTGGGCCACGATGCTGGAATCCTCCAGACGCAGCACCGAAACACACCACTTGTTGAGGGTGTGCGAAACCTCTACCTCGAAGTCTCCCTCCTGGCTGCGGTAGCGCAGAAGGTCATCACCGCGCCGCGGGCGTTGCATTGCCATTGCACTACCTGTAGTCGAATAGGATTGAGGACGGGTTGCTCCGCACCGATTGCCATCTGGCAGGGCAGTATAACTCGCTCCAGCGAGAGTTTTTGGAGCCTTTGCATCTGATCCAAGAGCGCGCCTGGGGAGCCCCGCCGACCTACCCGGACGGCCTACTGCTGGTTCTTCTCCAGCTCCGCGATCCGTTCCCGCAGCAAAGGTCCGAGCTCCTCGTCGCGCCAAACAATCTCCGCGTTGGTGGCCAACCAGCTCTCCAACGTGCCCACGTCGAGGAGGCGGCCGGTGAACTCCAGCCCCACCACCACACCCCGCTGGGCGAGACGCCGGATGGCGTCGGTGAGCTGGATCTCACCGCCAGAGCCGGCCGCGGTGGTCGCCAGCTCGACGATGACCTCCGGGGTGAGCACGTACCGGCCCATTAGGGCGAGATCACTGGGGGCGTCCGCGGCGGTGGGCTTCTCGACCACGTCCGTCACCCGGAAGATGGGGCCTTCGCCCTCCACCGCGGCCACCCCATAGCGCGAGATCTGCTCGCGGGGACAGCGCCGCAGGGCAAGGACGGTGCAGTGCTGCTGGCGGTAGACGTCGATCAACTGGCCCAAGAGCGGTGGCCTGCCCGAGAAGAGGTCGTCGGGCAGCATCACCCCGACGGCGGCCTCCCCTTGAACCAGGGGAGCGGCACACCAGACGGCATGGCCCAGTCCCAGCGGCTCGGACTGGACCACGAACTCCATCTGGCAGATCTGGGAGATCTGCCGCACGCGGCGGGCCAGGTCTTCCGCGCCCCTTCCCTCGAGAGTCGCCTCCAGGCCGGGGTCAGCGGCGAAGTGGGCCTGGATCAACTCCTTGCCGGGGGCGGTGACGATCACCGCCCGCTCGATCCCAGATGCCACCGCCTCCTCGATCCCCCACTGGATCGAGGGCCGGTCGCCGACCGGCACCATCTCCTTGGGCAGCGCTTTGGTGGCGGGCAGAAAGCGGGTCCCCAGCCCTCCCGCCGGAACCACCACCGTTCGGACAGGACCCACGTCGAGGGATTCTAGGGGGCAAGGCGACCCCGGCTCCAAGTGAGCCGGGGCTGCCCATGGCTAGGTGCTATTAGTGCTGTCCGCTGGTGGCGGCCGGCTCGGCAAGGGGGGCTGGCGCCGGGCCTGGCTGGCGGCCGTTGCCGGACTGGGTGGCTTGGGCCAGCCGCGCTCCCAGCTCGGGGTCGACCTTGGTCCAGTAGTCGATCACTCGGACCAGGGTCTGAGCCTCAACCCCCTGAGCGACATGGCCGGCGATGTTGCTGGCCAGCCTTTGCCGGGCGCCCTCGTCGAGGACCTCTCGGTACAGGGTCCCCGGCTGGATGAAGTCGTCGTCGTCGCGGCGCTTGGTGTAAGCGGCGCGCATGATCTCGCCCCCCTCCGCGAACCAGGCCGTCTCGGCGGCTCCGGGGTCAGCCTTGGGGCCGCCGTAGGAGTTGGGCGCGTAGACGGGATCGGGGGGATTGGAGTAGCGCATGGCGCCGTCGCGGTTGTAGGAGTTGACCTCAACGTGAGGCCGGTTGATCGGCAGCTGCAAGTAGTTGGGCCCGATCCGGTGGCGATGGGTGTCGGGGTAGGAGAAGAGCCGACCCAAGAGCATCTTGTCGGGACTGGGCCCGATCCCCGGCACCAGATTGGCCGGCTCGAAGGCAGCCTGCTCGATCTCAGCGAAATAGTTGTCGGGATTGCGATCGAGAACCATCCGGCCCACCCGATGCAGCGGGTAGTCACCATGCGGCCAAACCTTGGTCAGGTCGAAGGGGTTGAAGCGGTAGTCGGCGGCCTCCGCCAGGGGCATCAGCTGCACCGAAAGCGTCCAGCTGGGGTGCTCGCCGCGCTTGATGGTCTGGTGCAGGTCGCGGAGGTGGCAGTCGGGATCCTCGGCGGCCATCGCCTGGCCCTCGGCGGCGGTGTAGAACTCGTTGCCCTGGTCGGTGTGGAAGTGGTACTTGACCCAGAACTTCTCACCGCCCCGGTTCTCCCACAGGAAGGTGTGGCTGGAGTAGCCGTTCATGTGTCGCCAAGTCCTGGGAATGCCCCGGTCAGCCATCAGTATGGTGACCTGGTGGGCCGACTCCGGCGAGAGCGTCCAGAAATCCCACTGCATGTTGTTGTCGCGGGTGTGGGTGTCGGCCCGGCGCTTCTGGGAGTGAATGAAATCCTGGAATTTCTGGGGATCTCTGATGAAGAAGACCGGGGTGTTGTTGCCCACCAGGTCGTAGTTCCCCTGCTCCGTGTAGAACTTCAGGGCAAAGCCGCGGGGGTCGCGGTTGCTGTCGGCGCTGCCCAGCTCACCGGCCACGGTGGAGAAGCGAGCCAGCATCGGGGTGCGCTGCCCGGGACGCAGGAAGTCGGCCTTGCAGTAGGCGCTCAGATCGTCGGTCACCTCGAAGAACCCATGGGCACCGCCGCCCTTGGCATGGACGACCCGCTCGGGCACCCGCTCCCGGTTGAATTGAGCCATCTTTTGAATTAGATAGTGGTCCTGGAGCAGGATCGGCCCCTCGGCCCCGGCGGTCAGCGAGAACTCGTCGCTGGCGGCCGGAATGCCCGCATCGGTGGTGGTCACCTTGGGT
>JBAQYY010000089.1:0-6892 GCA_049790415.1 Candidatus Dormiibacterota bacterium
CGTCGGTACTGGTCGAGTACTTGCGGGGCCACCACGGTGCTGCTGAGCTCCTGGAGCGAGAGCGAGGTGAGGGACCGCTCCACGCCAGTGAGATCACCCGGCTGGAAACTCTGGCCGGGATGCTGGCCGCAGATGAGGCGCCCACGCGCTTACTGCTGTCCTCTTTGATTTGGCATCCAGTCGACCAAGAGGTGGCTGAGGAGGCTGGTGCCCTGGGGCGCCGATGGCTCCCCAGCCATCACACAATTGACGGCGCCGATCTGGCCATTGCCGCCACGGTCATCCGCACCGGAGCACGGCTGCTGACGCGCAATGTCCGCCACTTCCCGATGTTCCCCGATCTTCAGTCCCCCTACTGAACTGGACGACCACCGCGGCGAGATAACTCGCTGGCTGCAGGGGCCGCCAACCCTCCCGGTGGCGATGGCGATCGCCTTGGTTCCAGACCTCCCCCGAGAGCAGCACCAGCGGTGGCTACACGGGGGCGCCATGGTCACAGCCGGCCGGGGTCTTAGGATCGCGATTCAGCGGGACCCGAGAAGCAAGGGGGCGCCGGATCAGGCGCTGATCACGACCGGCGTCCCGTCCGGGGTCCAGCTGTAAGCCCAGGCCAGGGCCGCCAAGGGCGTGTGGACGCAGCCGTGACTGGCGTCCGCCAGATTGTCCTGACTTCCCGGACCGAACGCATCCGCGGGCTCCCAGGGAGCGTTGTGGATGTAGTAGCCACCGGTCAGGAACTCCATTGCATACGAGGCCAGGAAGGGCGTGTAGTAGTTGGGCGAGCCCGGGGCATAGCCTGAAGTGAACTCGAGTGGGCTCGCTTTGAGATACACCGAGAAGGTTCCGGTGGGTGTCTCTTCTCCCGGTCGCCCGGTGGTGACCGGGGTGGCATTGGCGACGCAGCCGTTGTCGTAGAAGATCATCTCCTGCAGGGAAAGCGAGATATAGATGGCCTTCCCGGCGATGCTCGTGTGGCCGCAGGTGTCGGCCGCCAGGGCCGGCAGCACGCTCTGCTCAATCGTCTGGAGGGGGGCCTGGCTGGCACTCAGCTGGGCCCCGGTCTGGGCTGCCTTCAGGGTCGACTCGGCTGTCTGGAATTGGGATTGGAAGCCGGCGTAGCCGGGAACCTGCTCGAAGGCCGCCTGATCGACCAGCCCCAGAACTGATTCGTTGAGGTTCTCCACCTGCTGATCCAGACCGATCTCGCTGCGCAGGGCGGCCAGCTGCTGGGAGAGCGCACTGCTCTGGGCCAAACCGGACTTGCCGCTGGCCAGGGCCTGCTGCAGCAGAGTGGCGTCCGCAGGAACGGCCAGCTCCGAGATGCCGTCGTCACGAGCGCTGGACTCCAGCGCCGTCGCCTGGCCGAGAAGGCCGCTTGTGCCGTTGGCAGCGACCAGGGCGGCAGCCGCCGCTGCCTGGGCGGCCTTGACGGATTGTTGCGCCCGGTCCAGATCAGTCTTCCAGAGAAGAGTCAGCCCCTGCAACCGTCCCGGGGTAGCGGCCCGCGTCAGTTGTGACTTCCAGTGCTCGTCCTGGCTGACCTGGTCAGCGCTGAGCCAGGCCGCGTTCTGTCGGGCGAAGGTTGCGTACTTGGTGAGGTAGCCGAGCGCGCTCTGCCGACCCTGGTCCAGCGCTTTGGCCCAGACTGCCGTCGTCGAACTCTGCAGGTGGGCGAGGGTCGATTGCTGTGATCCGGCCCAGAACGCTGGCGACCACCACGGTTGGCCCCCATCCTGAGCCAAATCGCGGCGCAGTTTGCTCAGCGCGGCCGGGGTCACCCCGGCGCGCTGGTCCCGGTTCCAAGTGACCCGCAGGGCGGTCCGCTCCTGCTGCAAGTGATTGGAGGAGAGGTAGGCCAGGGGCAGGTCGACAGCGATCGCGACCAGCACCACGGCCGTGCCCAGCAGCAACCTGCGGCGCCGGGGAGCGCGGCGCAGCCACGCCCGGGACCGGCCTATGAGGGGCGGCCGTGCCGCCACGGAGTTGTCTGGATCGCGACTGATGTCCATCTTGAGCTACCCATTGTCTGGGATGGCTCAGCCGCGTTGCCCGAAACTGCCTTCCTAGGACCAGGTAGTCGGGGCGGTGGTCAGCCGACTAGGGCGTCGGCAGTCCCTGCCAGCAGCTTGAGGTCTTCGAGGGTGTGATGCTCGATGGGCCGCTTGGTGTGGCGCTCGATGTCGCGGATCTTGAGGATCTCGATGGGGGTGATCAGGGTCAGAGCCACCCCATCGCGCCCGGCCCGGGCGGTGCGCCCGACGCGGTGGACGTAGTCCTCGGGAGTGGCGGGAATGTCGTAGTTGATGACGTGGCTGATGTCGTCGATATCGAGGCCCCGGGCAGCCACGTCGGTGGCGATCAGGAAGCGCACCCGGGAGCCTCGGAAGCGCTCAAGGGCCTGGTCGCGCTCGCGCTGGGAGAGATCACCATGGATGACAGTCACGTCGTAGCCACGCGCCAGGAGGGCGCTGTGGAGGTGGTCGGCGTTGCGCTTGGTGTTGCTGAAAATCAGCCCCAGGGTCACCAGAGGACTGTCCATCAGCATCCCCAGGGCCTCCTCCTTCTCAGACCAGGAGCACTCGATGCACCACTGGCGCACAGTGGGGACGAGCTCGGTGCGTCCGCTCACGGACACCGTCTCGGCGTCCCGCATGTGACGGGAGGCGAGGCGGTGGACCCACTCCGGGACAGTCGCCGAGAACAGCATGGTCTGCCGCTCTTTGGAACTCTGCAGGAGGATCCGCTCCACGTCGGGGGCGAAGCCCATGTCCAGCATCCGATCCGCCTCGTCGAGGACCGCAAAGCGGATTCCATTTAAGGAGAGGGTGTGGCGCTGGAGGTGGTCTAGGACCCGTCCCGGGGTGCCCACCACCACTTGGGGATGGGCGAGGAGGCCGTCCAGTTGGCGCCGGATGGGGTCGCCACCGACCACGGTCAGGATATGTACTGAACGGCCTTTAGCCAGCTTCTCGAACTCGACGGTGACCTGGGCGGCCAGCTCTCGGGTCGGGCAGAGGACCAAGGCCTGAACGCTCTGGGAGCTGGGGTCGAGGCGCTCCAGGATGGGGACTGCGAAGGCGGCCGTCTTACCGGAGCCGGTTCTGGCCTGGCCGACGAAATCGCGGCCTGAGAGCGCTACCGGTAGGGTCAGCGCCTGGATTGGAGTGGGGTCGCTGTACCCAACCTCGGCGAGGGTTCTCAGCATCGGCGCCGAGAGCCCAAGCTCGGAGAAGCTGACGGAGGCGGCGGGATCCGGCTGGGGGAGCTCATCGGGGCCCGAGTAGGCGATGCGATGGGTGGGCCGGAAGGGACGTCTAGAGCGAATTGGCAACGAACTCAATATACCCCATCCGCTCCCAGATCACCCGCCGGTCCCGGGGGTGGGCATCGGCGACAATGGCCTGACAGTGGCGAAGGTGGTAATGACCCTGTCCGTGCCCGGACCGGCCGAGAGCCTACTCCGAGAGCGCTGCCAGCTGGAGATCCTGGGCGAGATCCTGGTGCCCGAGCGCTACCGGGAAGCCATCAGTGGCGCCGATGCCCTGCTTCCCCAGCTCCGGGATCGGATCGACGAAGCGGCGCTGGACGCCGCCGGACCTGGGCTGCGGGTGGTCTCCAACTACGCGGTGGGCCTGGACAACGTTGACATCCCCGCCTGCACCGCCCGCGGCATCTACGTCGGCCACACTCCCGACGTGCTCACCGATGCCACCGCCGACCTGGCCATGACACTCCTTCTCGCCGCCGCCCGACGGGTGGTTGAATCAGACCGCGAGATGCGCGAAGGCCGCTACTCGGGATGGCGGCCCGAATATCTCCTGGGCCAGGAGGTGACCGGCGCCACCCTGGGCCTGATCGGCTTCGGCAGGATCGGCCAGGCGGTTGCCCGCCGGGCCGCGGGAGGGTTCGCCATGCGCATCCTGGCCTACGACCCGGCCGGTGTGGTCGGTGCTGGCGAGCTCGAAGTCGAGGCCTGCTCTCTGGACAGGGTCCTGGCGGAATCCGACTTCGTCAGCTGCCATGTTCCCCTGACCGAGGAGACCCACCACCTGATCGGGGAGGCCGAGTTGGCCAGCATGCGTCGGAGCGCCATCCTGATCAACACCTCGAGGGGTCCGATCATCGATGAGGCGGCTCTGGTCCAGGCCCTCGGCAGCGGGGTGATCGCCGGAGCCGGGCTTGACGTCTACGAGCGGGAGCCGGAGATGGCCGAAGGCCTGGCACAGTGCTTGACCGCCGTCCTGTTGCCTCACCTGGGCAGCGCCACCTGGAAAACCAGGGCGGCGATGGGAGAGCTGGCCGCCCGCAACATCCTCAACGTCCTCGAGGGGGGAACGCCGGTCGCCTGGGCCAACCCCGAGGTCACCCCTCGCCGGTGACGCCCAGGCTGATCATCTCCGACCTCGACGGCACGCTGCTCGACGAGCGACTGCAGATCGACCCCAGCGATGCCCAGGCAGTAGGGGCCGCCCGTGAAGCAGGGATCAGGGTTGGCGTCGCCACCGGGCGGATGTATCGCTCGGCTCTGCCTCATGCGCTGGCCCTGGGTGTCGACCTGCCCCTGATCTGCTACCAGGGAGCCCTGATCCAGGACCTGGCAGTCGGCATCTCCGAGGCGGAGATGGCCTCGGCGCAGGTTTTAGATCGCGCCGAGATCCCGGCTGAGCTCGGCCTCAAGGTTCTCGAGATCTGCCGGCGCCGGGGCTATGCCCTCAACGTCTACCAGGACGACCACCTCTATGTCGACGAGATCAACAGTGACGTCCGCTTCTACACCGGCATCGCCCAGGTCGCGGCCGAGGTCGCTCGGGACCCCACCCTGGAGCAGCGTGTCCGTCGCGGTAGCACCAAGCTGACCGTGGTCGCCGAGGACCCCCAGCGCTTTGCGGAGGCCCTGGTTGAGCTCCAGCGGTTGATCGGAGACCAGGCCGAGGTGACTCGCTCTCTGATTGGCTTCTGTGAGATCACCGCCCCGGGGGTGAACAAGGGGCGGGCTCTGCGCTGGCTCTGCCAACACCTAGGAGTCGATCCCCAGGACGTGGTGGCTGTGGGAGATGCCCCCAACGATCTCCCCCTGTTGGCGGCGGCGGGCACCAAGGTGGCCGTGGAAACGGCAGCCCCGGAGGTCCGGGAGGCGGCCGACTGGCTGGTGCCCGGCCCTGGCCAGGGGGGGTTGCAGGCCCTGGTGGAGCGGATTCTGCGGACCCCGGCGGGCACCCGTTGAGACTCGCCATTTGAGCCTGTCGGTAGGAATCGTGGGCCTCCCCAATGCGGGCAAGTCGACGCTCTTCAACGCCCTCACCAGGGCCCACGTGCCGGTCGGCGCCTTTCCCTTCACCACGATCGACCCCAACACCGGGGTGGTTGCGGTGCCGGATGACCGCATTCGACAGCTGGCTGAGATTTTCAGTCCTCCCAAGGTGATCCCGGCGACGGTCACATTCACCGACATCGCCGGATTGGTCCGGGGCGCCCATTCCGGGGAAGGTTTGGGTAACCAGTTCCTGGGCCATATCCGCAGCGCCGACGCCATCGCCTTCGTCCTGCGCGCCTTCACCGCGTCCGAGGTGAGTCATGTTGAAGGGGGCGTGGATCCCCTCCGCGACCTGGAGATTCTCGAGCTGGAGTTGGCCCTGGCCGACCTGGCCACCGTCGACCGCCGCCTGGAGCGCTCCGGCAAGACCACCCGCGCTGGGGCGGCCCCTCGACAGCTCCAGGCCGAGGTGTCGGGCTTGACCAAGGTGCGCCAGGCCCTCGACCAGGGCTTGCCAGCGCGCCGGGTCAGCCTCAGCGTCGAAGAGGAGGTGGGGGTCCGCGAGGCGCAGCTGCTGACCGCCAAGCCGGTGATCTTCGTCGGCAACGTCGACGAGGACGAGCTCGCCGGCGACCTGGCTGCGGGTCCGGCGGGAAGAATCGCTGCCCGGGCGGCCGAGGAGGGAGCCGACTTCGTCCCCGTCTGCGCCAAACTCGAAGCCGAACTCTCTGAACTGGAACCGGAGGAGGCGGCGGAGTTCCTCTCTGGCCTGGGACTCAGCGAGGGGGGCCTGGGCCGGCTGAGCCGGGCTGGCTATCACGCTCTCTCCTTGCTGACCTTCTTCACCGCCGGGGAAAAGGAGGTGCGCGCCTGGACCGTCGCCCGCGGCGGAAACGCCAGAGACGCGGCCGGAGTGATTCACACCGATTTCGCCAAGGGCTTCATCCGAGCTGAGGTCTGCGGCTGGGAAGAGCTGGTTCAGGCGGGCAGCTACGCCGCGGTCCGGGAGAGGGGCCAACGCCGCCTCGAGGGCCGGGACTACCTGGTCCAAGATGGCGACGTGGTGCATTTTCTCTTCAACGTCTAGAGGGGCATCCCCTTCGATGCAGGGGGAGGGCTGGAGCTCTGTCATCTCGGGCCGGCCCGGCTGGCACCGAGGCACAGAACTCCGTCCAAATCTGGTGGCGCTAAACCCTTGCGGTCCACAACATTCTGTGCTTCAATGCTCTGCGGGCACAAGATGTGGCCCCACACACATCGCCCACGCAGGCAGTGGGCGCTGGCACCGCTTCGTCCCCTCCTTCGCCAAGCTGACCCCACCCCGCCGGTGCTCGCTGCCTGCACTCGTTCCCGGGCGACCGAGTTTTGAGCTCAGCTTGGATACACTTGCCGCGCCCCAACCCGGGCTTTGGTCCAGCCCCCAGTTCGCGGAGCCCTAATTGGCAAGACGCCCCAAGCGCCGCTCGACCTCGCGCAAGCGGCCGCCCACCCCCAACGCCACGCGGCCGTCGATTCCGGCCAGTACCCCGGCTGCAGTCGAGGCGGTCCCCCAGGATGAGGTGGACAGCCCGCCGGTCGCCACTCCTGCCGCAGCCCCGAGCACCTTCCTGCCGCACCGCCTGCCGCGCCGATCCGGTG
>JBAQYY010000090.1:0-3610 GCA_049790415.1 Candidatus Dormiibacterota bacterium
CTCAGTAGTAGTGGCGTCGGCCCCCAACCGCGTGACCAACGCTGCCGAGGACCCAGAGCACGAGCCCGATCAGGAGCAGGATCACACCGATGGACCAGAGTATCGGGATCGCCAAAACGAATCCGACGATCAGCAAGATGAGACCCAGAACGATCATGTCGAACCCTCCAGGGACCGAATTCCGTCACTGGCGGCATTCCTGAAGTCGCTGGATGGTGCCGCGTCTGACTGGTTAACCAGGTTGTGGGCCCGGCTGTTACGCGGGAATAGCCAGCCGAGATCAGGGGTGAGCGAACCATCTCGCGCTGATCGTGGTTAAGCCAGGTGTGGAGCCAGCCCCGCCGCCCGGCGCGTCCATCCGCGCCTGGGCCCAGGCCAATGACCTAGCTGAGATGGGCGATCCCGAGCCTGCGGGCCGGATCGCCCACCAGCTGGTCGATTCAGGATTGCTGGACCTGCCGCTTCCTGGGGCTGGGCGCACTCAAGAGCGCCTGGAAGCTCTGGCGGCGCTGGGCAAGGCCGATTGCATCCTGGCTCGCCTGGGCGAGGGGCACGCCGATGCGCTGGCGATCCTGGCCGAGTTGGACGGGCCCGAGGTGACGCCGGGACAACTCTGGGGGGTGTGGGCGGCCCAACCCCCGGGCATGGCAGGGCTGGCAGCGGAGCCCAACGGCGAGGGCTGGTCACTCCAGGGCGAGAAACCCTACTGCAGCGGCGCCGGCGCCTGCGACGCCGCCTTGGTCACCGCCACTACCTCGGCCGGGAGCCGGCTCTTCGCGGTCATGCTGAAGCGCGACGGCGTCGAGGCGCTCGAGGGCAGCTGGGCCGCCCTGGGGATGGCGGGCAGCGACAGCCGCACGGTCCGCTTCCGGGGCGTTGAGGCGGTTCCAGTTGGAGTCACAGGCGCCTACTTGGAGCGGCCCGGCTTCTGGCATGGAGCGGCCGGGGTGGCCGCCTGTTGGATGGGCTGCTCTCTGGGCGTGGCCAGAGCCCTGACCGAGGCCGCCCACAAGCGGGACCTAGACCCCCACGCGCTGGCCCATTTGGGAGCTATCGACGGAGCGGTGGTGGGCATGCGTGCCGTTCTCCTCGAGGCTGCTCGGGCCTTCGACGAGGACCCCGCCGACGAGCGGGGGCGAGCCGCCCTGATAGCTCGGCGCACCCGAACGGTTGTCGAGGAGGGGGCGACCACCATCCTGACCCGGGTGGGACGCGCTCTGGGAGCAGGCCCGCTGACCCGTGACGCAGTTCACGCACGCCGCGTCGCCGACCTGACCGTCTACCTCCGCCAGAGTCACGGCGAGAGGGATCTCTTGGACCACGGGCGAAGACTTCTGGAGAGCGGCCTTGACTGGTAGGGGCCCGCTATGACGACGGCGCCCGGACCCGATAACCCCAGCCTGGCGCTGGGTTATTTCGAGAGCCTCTACGCCGCCAATCCCGACCCCTGGGGTTTCGAAACGCGCTGGTACGAGCGCCGTAAGCACGCTCTGACGGTGGCCAGCCTGCCCCAGCCCCGGTATCAGCGGGCCTTCGAGCCTGCCTGCTCCAACGGTCGACTGAGCAGATTGCTAGCCCCCCGGTGTACCGCCTTGCTGGCGGTGGACGTGGTAGGAGCGGCGGTAGAGCGGGCTCAGCGCCGCCTCAGGGACCAGGTCCACGTCAAAGTCGAGCAGCGCCAACTGCCCGCTCAGTGGCCGGCCGGACCCTTCGATCTGATCGTGGTCTCGGAGTTTCTCTACTACCTGGACGCAGTCGACCTGGAGACAACCATCGAGCGCATCCGGGCCACCCTCGAGCTCGATGGCACTCTGGTCGCAGTCCACTGGCGCCACCCGGTGGCGGAGTACCCGCTAACCGGCGACGCCGTCCATCACAGCCTGGGCAGCACGCCGGGCCTGGCCTTGCTCGCCAGTCACCGCGAGGAAGACTTTCTGCTCGACGTCTTCCAGCGCGCCGGCGCCCAGGGGGAATCGGTGGCACGGGCAACCGGAGTGCCAGGCACCCGGGATCGGAGCTGAAAGAGATGGCGATTTCGATGGTCGGCGTAGTGGTGCCGGCCCGCAATGAGGAGGACCTCCTCCCCGACTGCCTCGACGCCTTGGCACGGGCCATGGACGTGGTCCTGGTGCCCACCAGGGCGGCGGTCGTGCTTGACGACTGCCAGGATCGGAGCGCGGCCATGGTGCTAGGACGTCGGAGCTTCCAGACCGTCGAGCTCAGCGCCCGCAATGTGGGCCGCGCCCGGGCGGCAGGATTCGAGGCCATCCTCAGGTGGGCCCGGGGAACTCCTGCTGAGGAGATCTGGCTGGCCAGCACGGATGCCGACAGTACCGTCCCACCGGACTGGCTGACTGTGCAATTGGAGTACGCCAATCGGGGCTTCGAAGCAGTCTTGGGAACCGTACAGGTGGTCGATTGGTCGGAGCGCTCGGCGGCCGTTGCCGAGGAGTTCAGCGCCCGCTATCAGTCCCAAGATGAGCACCAGCACGTGCATGGAGCCAACATGGGCATGACCGCGGCCGCCTATCTGGGTGCCGGCGGGGTGCCTCCCTTGGCGCTCGCCGAGGACCACGGATTAGCCCAGAGCCTGTTCGGCAAGCGTCTCTGTCGAACTGGCCGCATCCCCGTCACGACCAGTAGCCGAGTGGTCTCCCGGGCGATGGGGGGGTTCGCCGGCTACCTAGACTCCTTGCCCAACTGACCCGGCGGGGAGAACTGGGATTCCAAGTCGGCGAGAGTCACGAAGTCGACGCCAGCACTGAGCAGCCGGGCGAGAATACCCGGCAGCGCCTCCGCCGCCACCGCTGGCCAGCTGTGCAACAGGACGACCTTTGGGGTAGCGCCGGCCAGGCATCCGCTGACGATCTCCTCCTCTACCCCAGCCGCGGTCTGCCCCTCCTCCCAGTCCCGCCCGTCCACATCCCACCCGATGTTGCGGTAACCGTGCTGCGCCAGCAGGGCATTGAGAGCGGGATCGTCCAGGCCGGCGCCGAAGGGGCTACGAAACCAGGGCCGCGGGTCGACTCCAACCACCGATTCGATGGCCTGCTGGGCGGCCAGAATGTCCGCCATCTGACCCTGCTCCGAGAGCAAGGGCATCTCGGCGTGAAAGTGAGAGTGGCTGCCAACCAGGTGACCACTCTCAACGATCTCCCGCGCCAGCTCCGGGTGGGCAGATACCCAGCGCCCCTGCAGAAAGAACATGGCCCGAACGCTCGAGCTGCGGAGGCTGGCCAGCATGCTCGCGCAGGTGCCGGCCTGGTGGCCGGGGCGGTCGGGATGCTCGGCGTCGATGGTCAGGACCACCGATCGTCTCGGCTCGGAGTCGCTCACCGCCAGCGCCCTCCGGCTCTGCGGCGGATGACCACTCGACGAGTCTAGCCGGACCGGTTGATCTCAGTCGCAGGCCCTCGGAGAGGGTGGTGGCGCCCCCCCTTCCCGACTGGACTAGCGGCGGTTGAACATTTCCACCACCTGCATCGTATCCCCTGTGTCGTCAGGAGAGTCGCGGTTGCAATTTCCCCCAGCCTGCGGCGATTTTCACGCCGAAAGCAGCGAAAAGAGGAGCCTCCCTATGAACTCGACCGACCTGCTGGATCGGATCACA
>JBAQYY010000091.1:0-1596 GCA_049790415.1 Candidatus Dormiibacterota bacterium
CGGTCCACATCGGACTACCGGCCTTCCTCGGAGTGGATGTTGAAGACGCCAGTAGCGCCGGTGGACCCGGGGGCGGCGGATTTGGCGGCTACTCGCCTCCGGTCGACTCGGGCGCCCTCATCACCAATGTCTTTGCCCAGACCCCTGCGCAAAGTGCAGGTCTGGTGTCGGGTGACGTGATCACCTCAGCCAATGGCACCACGATCACCTCAGAGAGCTCCCTGGGGAGCGTGATCGCGGCTGAGCACCCCGGCCAGAGCATCTCACTCACCTGGGTTGACGCCAGCGACAACAGTCATACCGCCAGCGTTACCTTGGGAACGGGCCCGCCGTCCTGAGACCGCTACCAACACCTCCCCCACCCCCTGGTCCTGGGACCAGGGGGTTTCCTTTTGTGCCAGACCGAGACTTCGACCAGGACCACCATCCGAACCAGTTACCAGATGCTGAGAGTGGCCCTTCCTGGTCGACTCAACCACTGATGCCGTTCACCTTCGGCCTGGAGCCATTGAAGATGTTCACCTTGGCCTTGCTCCAATTGAGCCCCGAGTCGGTCGAAGACCAGAGATCCGCCTCGCGACCGGCCTCGGCTAGAACGACCGCGCGCTGCGGCGAGATGAGGTCGAGCGCTGTCGCTTGGCCAGCGGGAATGGGCGTTGTTCGCAGAGACCAGTCGATCCCCTCGTTGGCTGTGTAGTACAGCAGGGCCACGGCGCTCGCTCCGCCCGGCGCGTCCAGTACCCAGCCGTCGGCTGGGTTGGCCAAGGAGACCAACAGCCGTCCGGCGGGCAGGGCAACTGCGGGCGCGGCAATCCAAGACCCTGAGGAGTCGTCGAAAACGCGGAGCGACTGGGTGCTCCCACCGGTAGCCACCACCGCGACCAACGCGCCCCCGCGCGGGGTTAGCTGAGGCGGAGCCACCGTCACCGAGACCGAGGCGCCGTAGTCACTGGAGAGGACGAGTGGCTGCCACGAGGCGCCGGCGTCGCTGCTGTGCCAGAGCGCCGCCACCCCACGGCAGCGTCCGGTCACCCACCCGCTGACGGCGGAGGTGAACCAGACCGAGGTCGGGGTACAGCTCCCACTCGGCGGCGTCGGTAGGTTGGTGGTCGACCAGGTCTGCCCGCCATCACCGCTACTGACCAAGGTGCTGTTGCCGAGCACCGCGAACATCCGGTCAGAGGTGAGGACGTACATCGGGTCCGGACCCGTGGAGACGGCGTTGGGGAGAATGCCGGCGGTCCAGTCCGCCCCCCCGTCAGTGGTGAAGGCAAAGGTCGAGTCGCGGATGTACTGATAGGCGAGGAAGACGACGACCGCCGAGGAAGGACTCACCACCGTCAGCGCCACCCCGCCGTTGCTGGCGTTGCCCGGCGGGGTGACGTCGTGCCAGCGAGCGCCCGCGTCAGTGCTCCGCACCACCCGCCAATAGCGTCCGGTGGGAACCACCGCCCATCCCACTTGGGGAGTGGGAAAGTTGGTCATCTCGATCTGCTCCACCAGGCGCCCTTTGGTGGTGTAGGGAATGGGACTGGTATCAGGGGCGACGGGGGCCACCGGAAGTTGACTGATTCCCAGGGCGATCGCCGCCACCGC
>JBAQYY010000092.1:0-6211 GCA_049790415.1 Candidatus Dormiibacterota bacterium
CCCGCAAGAACCGATAATTTGCCCATGGCCGCACCCGTTGCCCTGGAGGTCGAGATCGACAGTGCGCGCCACCTGATCGCCGCTGGCGCTCCCCTGCTCGATGTGCGCGACGCCGAGGAACGGGCCCGCTTACGGATTGCCGGGTCCCTGTGGATCCCCATCGAAGAGTTGAGCCAGCGCTGGCAGGAGCTGCCAAGCGAGGGCACCCTGGTGGTGCAGTGCGCGGCTGGATCGCGCAGCTTCCGCGCCACCAAGTTCCTGCGCGAGAAAGGCCTGGTGGCAACCTCAATGATCGGGGGCATCAGCGAGTGGCTGGCCCACGGCCTGCCCACCGTGACCGACTCGGCTACCCACGGCGGCGGCGACCTTTAGGGCCGCTAGACGATTCCCACTAGGAGGGGAGCCGTGGCCAGGCGTCTCCGTAGCCGACCTTCCCCACCGCGCCGGAAGGTGCCAGGTGAGAGCATGAGAGCAGATGGCAGGTGACGTGAAGACGCGGCCGGTGATTACCAAGGGGACGCTGCCCCAGGCGGGCAGCGAACTCGACAACCTCTGCATCAACACCATCCGAACGCTGGCCATCGATGCCGTGGAGAAGGCCCACTCGGGACACCCGGGCCTGCCCATGGGCATGGCTCCGGCGGCCTACGTGCTCTGGACCCGCTTCCTGCGCCACGACCCCAGCGATCCCAAGTGGCCCAACCGCGACCGCTTCATCCTCTCCGCCGGCCACGGGTCGATGCTCCTCTACGGGTTGCTCCATCTGACCGGCTACGACCTGCCCCTGGCGCAGCTGGAGCAGTTCCGCCAGTGGGGTTCGGCCACACCGGGCCATCCCGAAGTTGGGCAGCACACCCCGGGCGTCGAGGTGACCACCGGTCCTCTGGGCCAGGGCTTTGGCAACGGGGTGGGCATGGCTATGGCGGAGCGCTACCTGGGCAGCCGCTACAACCGGCCCGAGCAGGAGATCGTCGACCACCGAACCTTCGTCCTCTGCAGCGACGGCGACCTGATGGAAGGGGTCAGCTCGGAGGCGGCCTCACTTGCTGGGCATCTGGGCCTGGGCAAGCTGATCTATCTCTACGACGACAACCACGTGACCCTGGACGGGCCTGCATCGCTCTCCTTCTCGGAGGACGTCGATGCCCGTTTTCGCGCCTACGGCTGGCAGGTTCAAAGGGTCGAGGACGGGACCCTCGACCTGGACGGAATCGGCACCGCTATCCAGCGGGCCATCGACGACGAGAGTCGCCCCTCGTTGATCGCGGTCCGCACCCACATCGGCTACGGGGCACCCCACAAACAGGACACCAACGCCGCCCATGGATCGCCGCTGGGAGCCGAGGAAGCGGCCGCCGCGAAGCGGGCCTACGGCTGGGACCCGGAGCGGAAGTTCTACGTGCCCGATGAGGCGCTGGCCCACTTCCGCCAAGCCCAGCAGAAGGGAGCCGCCCTCAACCAGGAGTGGAGCAAGCTCTTTGACGGCTGGTCCGAGGCCTTCCCGGAGCTCGCCTATGAGTGGCGAACCTCGATGGCGGGTGAACTCCCCGCCGGTTGGGAGGATGTCCTCCCCAGCTGGGAAGAGGGGAGCGATCCGATCGCAACCCGGAGCTCGGGCGGCAAGGCCCTGGTGGCTCTGGCCGAGCGCATTCCCTGGATCCTCGGCGGTGACGCCGACCTCTCCGAGTCGACCAAGACGGCCATTCCCGGCGGAGGCGATTTCGATGGCCACACCGGCGTCGGCCGCAATCTCCATTTCGGGGTCCGCGAGCACGCCATGGGGGCGGCCTGCAACGGCATCGCCGCCCACGGCGGACTCCGTCCCTACAGCGCCACCTTCTTCACCTTCTCGGATTACCAGCGACCATCGGTGCGCCTCTCGGCCCTCTCCCACCTGGGCGTGGCCTGGGTCTACACCCATGACAGCATCGGCCTGGGCGAGGACGGCCCTACCCACCAGCCGGTGGAGCAACTGGCGGCGCTGCGGGCCATCCCCAACCTGGTGGTGCTGCGGCCGGGGGACGCCAACGAGTCGAGCTGGGCTTGGGCGGCCGCTCTGCAGCGGGAAACCGCGCCGACCGCCATCGTGCTCTGTCGGCAAAACCTACCCGTTCTGCCCCACACCAAGGAACTGGCGCCCGCCGGTGTCGCCCGAGGCGCCTACCTGCTTCTCGACGCCGAGGGTGGGGAGTGCCGAGCGCTGTTGATCGGCACCGGCAGCGAGCTCTCCATCTGTGTTGAGGCGCGAACCATCCTCCAGAAGCAGGGCATTCCGACCCGGGTGGTGAGCATGCCGTCGATGGAGCTCTTTGCCAGTCAGCCGGTGGAATACCGCGATCAGGTACTGCCCCCAGCGGTGCGCACCCGGGTGGCGGTGGAGGCGGGGGTAGACCAGCCCTGGTGGCGCTGGGTCGGCGACGGCGGGGGGGTGGTCGGAGTCAACCGATTCGGTGCCTCGGCACCCTATCAGACGATCTACGAGCATCTCGGCCTGACAGCGGCGGCGGTGGCGGAGCGGGTACAGGGTCTGCGGGCGGTTTCCGGAGGTGATCAAGGTGGCTGAGAACTCTCTACAGAAGCTGGCCAAAGAGGGCCAGAGCGTCTGGTACGACAACCTCAGCCGCGACCTCCTGCACAAGGGCGAGCTGAAGCGCCTGATCGGGCTGGGGGTGGTCGGGGTGACCGTCAACCCGACCATCTTTGAGAAGGCCGTCTCCGAAGGAGACACCTACGACGAGCAGATCCGGGAGCTGGCTCTGGCGGGCCGTTCCACCGAGGAGATCTACGATCAGCTGATCTCCGATGACGTGCGCAGCGCCTGCGACCAGATGGGCGCCACCTACCAGCAAACCCAGGCGGGGGACGGCTACGTGAGCCTGGAGGTCGCGCCGGCGCTGGCTCGAGATGCCCGCAATACAGTGGCCGCCGCCGGGCGCTACTGGGCGGCCGTGGACCGGCCCAACCTGATGATCAAGATCCCGGCCACCTCACAGGGCATGGGCGCCATCGAAGAGGCACTCTTCCAGGGCTTCAACGTCAACGTGACTCTGATCTTCGCGGTGAGCCGCTACCACGAGGTGATGGAGGCGTACTGCCGCGGTTTGGAGCGCCGCCTCGAGGCGGGGCTGCCCATCCACGACGTCCGTTCGGTGGCCAGCTTCTTCGTCAGCCGGGTCGACACCGAGGCGGATGGCCGGCTCGACGCCCTGGCCAAGGAAGCGGAAGGCGGCCGCCGCCAGGAGTTGGAGCAGGCCCGGGGCCAAGCCGCCATCGCCAACGCCGCAGTGGCCTACCAGGCCTTCCTCGACGTCTTCCATGGCGATCGCTTCCGAGCTCTCAAGGAGGCCGGGGCCGAGGTTCAGCGCCCGCTCTGGGCCAGCACCAGTACCAAGAATCCCGCCTACCGGGACGTCCTCTACTGCGAGGAGCTGATCGCTGCCGAGACGGTCAACACCATGCCGCCCAGTTCCATCGACGCCTTCTTGGATCACGGTCGAGTGGCGGCCACCTTGGTAGGCCACATCCCGGCCGCCGCTGGGGAGCTGGACCATCTGCGCGAACTGGGGGTCGACATCGACGACGTAACCGCCACTCTCGAGGTCAAGGGGGTGGCGAGCTTCTCGGCATCGATGGACAAACTGCTGGAAGAGGTCGGCGCCAAACGGGCCAGTTTCGCCGGCCAGGGACTGGTGGCCTCGCCGCGGACCCAGGTCAGTTCGACGGTGATCCCGGCCCAGGTCGAGGCGGGAACCGCCGGTCATGCGGTGGCCGAGGCCACGTCCGAGCTGCTCAAGTCCAACGCCACCAGCCGGCTCCTGGCTCGGGACACCAGCCTCTGGCCCGGAGACGCCGAGGCGCGCCAGGCGATGGCGGAACGCCTGGGCTGGCTCGACGAGCCCCAGCGTCAACGCAGCGCAGTCGCCGCTCTGCACCGTCACTCGGCCTGGGTGCGCGACCAGGGTTTCTCGCATGCCGTGTTAGTGGGGATGGGGGGTAGCAGTCTCTGCCCGGAGGTGCTCCGGCAGACCTTCGGTGTCCGTCCAGGATTCCCGGATTTGATCGTGCTCGACTCCACCGACCCGGACCAGATCCAGTCGGTGCTGGACCGCGTCGATTCGACCCATACGCTGCTCCTGGTCTCCTCCAAGAGCGGGGGCAGCACCGAGACCCTGGCTAACTGCAGCTTGTTCTACGCGCTCTGGCAGGAGGCGCTCGGGGAGGACGCCGGCGAGCACTGCATCGCCATCACCGATCCCGGCAGCGGTCTGGAGAAGTTGGCCCACAAACTCAAGTTCCACCAGGTCTGGTCGGCCAACCAGGAGATCGGAGGCCGCTACAGCGCACTCTCCGATTTCGGTATGGTCCCGGCGGCCACCATCGGGATCGACGTCGATCAGCTCCTGGCTGGGGCGGTCTCCATGTCCGAGGCCTGCTTCCCCGGCGACGGTGCCTCGGCCGAGCGCAGCCCGGGAGCACAGCTAGCGGCAGTCCTGGGCGGTTGCGCCTCCGTCGGGCGGGACAAGGTGACCATCTCGGCGCACCCTGCCCTGGCCGAACTTCCTACCTGGATCGAGCAGCTGCTAGCGGAGTCGACGGGCAAGCTCGGCAAGGGACTGATCCCGGTGGTGGCCGAGCCCCAGGGAGAGCCCCGGGAGTATGGGGGAGACCGACTCTTCATCCATCTGGAACTGGAGGGCGACGATCCTGACCCCGAAACCGAGACCTGGCTGACGGCGCTCAAGGCGGAGGGTCACCCGGTGGTACGGGTGCCTACCGCCCACCTCCTCGACCTGGGCGCTGAGCTCTACCGCTGGGAAGTGGCAACCGCCTTGGCTGGAGCCTTGATCGGCATCAACCCCTTGGACCAACCCAATGTCCAGGAGAGCAAGGACAACACCACCCGGCTCCTGCAAGGCTGGGAGCGGGACCATCGTCTGCCCGAGCCGGCCATCGATCTCATCGACGGGTCAGTAAGGGTGGCCGGCGCCCCCGGTGCGGCCAGCCTGGAGCAGGCCTTGACGGGCTGGCTGCAGGGCCTGGGTCCGCCCTGGTATCTGGCGGTGATGGCCTACCTGCCGATGCGGCCTGACCATCCCGAGGACGCCGAACTGATCGCTCGCCTACGTTCCGGTCTGATGCGGGCCAGCGGCTGCGCCACCACCTTCGGCTACGGTCCCCGCTTTCTCCACTCCACCGGGCAGCTCCACAAGGGCGGACCCGAGACCGCCGCCTTCCTCCAGATCACCGGGGTTCATCACGGCGATCTGGCGATTCCCGAGCGCCCCTACACCTTCGGAGTGCTGCAGCAGGCCCAGGCGTTGGGCGACTATCAGGCCCTGACCGGGCGGGGCCGTAGAGTGCTCCGGGTGCGCTGCGAGGATGTGGACCGCGGGCTGGAGCAGTTGACCCAAGTGGTGGACAGGCTGCTGACGCCCGTGGCCAACTGAAAGGGAGCTGTTGCAGGTAGCACTGATCGGACTGGGCAAAATGGGCGGCAACATGGTGGAGCGGCTGACCCTGGGGGGCCACCAGGTCGTCGCCTACGACCGTGATCAGGCGGTGACTGCCAAGGTGGCCGTCGGAGGAGCCACCGCGGCCACCTCTTTGGAAGACGTGGTGGCCAAGCTGAGCCACCGCCGGGCGATCTGGCTGATGGTCCCCTCGGGAGCTCCCGTCGATTCCTCCCTGGACAGCCTGCTGCCCCTCCTCGAGAAGGGGGACGTCATAGTCGACGGCGGCAATTCCCACTACCCCGACTCCCAGGCCCGGGCCAAGCGCTGCGCCGAGACCGGGATCAGCTTTCTCGACGCCGGCACTTCAGGGGGGGTCTGGGGTCTCCAGGTGGGCTATTGCCTGATGGTCGGCGGTGATCAGGACGCCTTCGATTATGTGGCTCCTGTCTTCAAGACCCTGGCTCCCCCGAACGGTTTCCTGCGGGTTGGTCCGGCCGGCTCTGGACACTACGTGAAGATGGTCCACAATGGGATCGAGTACGGCATGCTCCAGGCCTACGCCGAGGGCTTCGAGGTCCTCGAGACCGCTCCCTTCGAACTCGACCTAGGGGCCATCGCCCATCTGTGGGGTCAGGGCAGCGTGGTCCGCTCCTGGCTTCTGGAACTGACCGAGCTGGCTCTCAAGGCCGATCCCGGGCTGGCCAAGATCAAGGGCTACGTCGACGACACCGGTGAGGGCCGCTGGACGCTACTCGAGG
>JBAQYY010000093.1:0-9231 GCA_049790415.1 Candidatus Dormiibacterota bacterium
GGTCAGAGCCCCGCAGAAGTTACAGCGCTGCCCCGGCTCGCGGACCAGCAGGGGCGGTCGGCGGAGCCTGCTCCGGGCCACCGACCTGGGCCTCTCGGGGGCTGTCACGGGAATTCTCGTGAACTCGTCCGCCTAGCGGGCGGAAGGGCTCTTCTCCGCCGCCGGGGTGGCGGCTGCCTCGACCGGAATCGGCTCGGGTGTGGGACTGCTCCCCTCCTCCTCCGCCACCACCTTGTCGAGACCGCGATGCCCGGTGATGATGTGATCGATCAGGCCATACTCCTTGGCCTCGTCGGGTGACATGTAGAAGTCGCGATCCGAGTCTCGAGTGATCTGGTCTACCGGCTTGCCCGTGTGGTGGGCCAGGATCTGGTCCAGGATCCGGCGGAGACGGAGAATCTCCTGAGCTTGGATCTGGATATCGGACGCCTGCCCCTGGAATCCGCCCGAAGGCTGGTGCATCATGATCCGGGTGTTGGGGAGGCTGAAGCGGAGCCCCTTGTCGCCGCCGGCGAGAAGCAGGCAAGCGAAGGAGGCCGCCAGGCCCATGCAGAAGGTGCTCACCCGCGGCTTGACGTACTGCATGGTGTCGTAGATGGCCAGACCAGCCGAGACCGAGCCGCCCGGGCTGTTGATGTATAGGTTGATGTCGCGCTCGGGGTCCTCGCTCTCCAGATAGAGCATCTGGGCCATGACCAAGTTGGCGATCTGATCGTCTATCTGCGTGCCGACGAAGATGATGCGGTCCTTGAGGAGGCGGGAATAGATGTCGAAGGCGCGCTCCCCCCGGCTGGTTGTCTCGATCACCATCGGAACGAGGGCCATGGTCTCCTCCTGGTCTCACAAAAAGGCCGCAACCGGATCTCGCCGCCGGCACCGCGAGTATACCCAGGGGTTCGGAAAACTATGTCCTCGGTGGTTCGGGCTCCACCTCACCCCGGGCGCGGGCTGCCAGCCAGCGGCGCGCCTCGCCTAGGAGCAACTCCCGACGCAGGGGTTCACGAGCGCGCCGCCGGTTCTCCTTGGAAGCGCCTTTGGAGAAGATGCGCTGCAGGTTCTCGTCCAACTCCCGGTCCGACACCTGTAGCCCCTCCTTCCTGGCTAGCTCCTCAAGGATCAGCTCCAGCTGGACCCGCTCGACAGCCGGTTGCCGGCGCTCCCCTCGCAGCTGCTCCATCTGCTTGTCGTCGGAGGCCAGCAGTTGCTCGAAGGAGATGCCTGAAGCGGAGAGGCGAAGCTCCAGGTCCCTGATCTGGCGGTCGATCTCGGCCTGGATCATCACCTCGGGGACCTCGACGCGTGAGACCGCCAGCAACTCCTCCAGGGTTTTGGCCTCCTGGGTCTGCTCGGCCTCCAGGCGGGCCTCCTCAGCGAGTTGATTCCGCACGAACTCTCGAAGTTCCGCCAGGTTCTCACCTTGCCCAGCAATGGTCGCCAGGTTGTCGTCCAGAGCCGGCAGCTCCTTGGCCTGGAGCTGCTTGATCTCGGCAGTGATCACCACCAACTCACCTCGCAGCTCGGCCCGGGCGTACTCCTCGGGCATGGTGACGGTCACCTCGACGGCTTGTCCCACCTTGGCTCCCACCAGTTGGTCAGCCATCCCGGGCAAGAGGTCGCCGCGTTCCAGATCCAGGGTTTGCTGCTGGGCGGGAGTGCCCACCACCTCGCCGTTGTGGCGCATGGTCAGCTCAGCCGTGATCACGTCGCTGAGCTGCGCCTCCCGGTCGCCGGCGTCCTCGAGCTGGGCATAGCGCTGGCGCAACTCCTCCAAGGTGGAGTCAACTTCGCTATCGGCCACCTCGGACTGACTGACCGCCACCTTGATCTTGTGGTAGTCGCCGAGAACAACCTCGGGACGGATCACCACGCTGGCCGTGAAGCGGAAGGGCTCGCCCCGCTCGAGGACAACTTCGCTGACGTCTGGATTGGAAACCGGTTCCAGCTCCACTTGAGCGATGGCCCGAGCCCAGACCTCGGGCAGAAGGTCCTCAATCGCGTGCTGTCGGACTGCCTCCCATCCAACCGCCCGCTCGACGACCGCGGCAGGTGCCTTGCCCGGGCGGAACCCAGGCAGACGGTAGCGCTGCCCCAGGTGTCCGAGCGCTAGGACCAGGGCGCGGTCCGCGTCGGCGGGGGGTGCCTCGATGGTGAGCTTGGCCTGCGATCCGGCCAGACGCTCGACGCTCACACCCAACGGCGCGGTCTCAGTTTTGCTTGGGCTCATATATCGGTGTAGGTAGCGTAACGGTGCGCGGACCGAGGATCGAACTCGGACGGGTTATCCCCACGGGGTTCTAAGCCCCGCGCGTCTACCATTTCGCCATCCGCGCCAGCCGGTTGCGGGGCCGCCGCAGCGCGGCGCCGAGTATAGCCAATCGCTGTCCGGCCGACACTCTTCCTCGCCCACCGCCCACCCATCTCGATGGAGCCGCTACAAGGGGCACGCCAGTCCCGGGTGAAACGCTCACCACCTAGATCCGTTGGTACAGGTGAGGGTGGGCTCCCCGTCGCTAGGCGGGGTCAGGGCCTGTCCCATCACAGGGAGGTCGGCCATGAGTATGGAAGTCCAAACTCCGCCCGAGTACCAGACAGGCTCCGCCCCGGAGCAGCCTTCGACCCAAAGGGCTGAGACAGCGCCGACGGGGAGCAAGCCAAGCCGGGTCCGCGGCTTCCGCATCAGCGAACTGATACTGCTCAGTGTCCTGGTCGTCGACGCCTTCTTGGCCCTCGACTTTGTGTTCCGGGCCACGGCGGTAGGTCGGGACGGATTTGTTTCTATTGTCGACAGGGTCGGCGGCGCCTTGGCCAGTCCCTTCGCCGGTATCTTCCGGGCCGGCGTACCCCAGGTCGGCCACACCACCTTCTGGGCGGCCTTGCTGGCCTTGGCCATCTACACCCTCGCCGCCTTGGTCTTGGTTCGCCTGATTCACCTGGTCAGCCGGCCTCTGCGGCGCGGCGCCCAGCCTGCCTGAGCTGAGGACCGGGCTGCCCTGAGCCCGGTCCTCTCGCCGCCCTACCAAGCCTCGACAGCGAGCTACGGCCGCGATAGCATGGCCTCAGCAGTGCTGGCCCGAGCAGCACGTTTCCGGGGCCAAATGACCCCTCCATGGAGGGCGGCATAGTGGAGTTGGTGGGCTCACCCGCGGTCAGGGGATCGGAGGCACGGGATACTGTGGCCAAGATCGAGCAGAAGGCGCTTCAGTTGTCCGCACTGCTGCGGGAACTGGACAATCACCCGCTCATCTTTGAGCCCGGGCTCAAAGATGAGTTGGATGCCGTCTTGGACCAGTTGGGCTGCCGGATAGCGGCCACCCGCGCCTTGGAGCAGCGCCAGACGAGTCCGGTCGCCGACTGAGCGATTCGGCGAAGGCACTAGAATCCAATTCGCGCCTGCGCCCATAGCTCAGCCCGGATAGAGCACCAGACTACGGATCTGGGTTTGCGGGGGTTCAAATCCCTCTGGGCGCACGCTGTGATTTCTCAGTTCATCGTGCCCGTCTGTCGCCGGTGACAGTGCCCGATCCGGGCCGCCTGCTAGGGCTGATAGTTCCGGGTGACGGTTCTCGTCGTCCGGGTTCGCGAAACAGGGCGCAGGTCACCTGGGCCCCTCTCATAGGGTGGAGTCGACCATGAGCGGGATCGGCGCCCCAGTGGCGTCCTGGCGCCGGGTGGTGATCATGCCTGAAGTCCCTTGGTCGCCGCAGGCAGGTCTGCGGGCGGTGCGGGCCGCGGTCGTGATCCCAGCTTTGCTCGCGCTGACCACCCAGGTAATCGCCAATGAGCAGATCGCGCTGTTCGCGGCCTTCGGCGGCTTTGCCACCCTGGTGCTGCCCAACTTTGGTGGGGGGCGGCAAGACAAGGCTCTAGCTCACATCGCGCTTGCCCTCGGAGGGTCGGCGCTGATCGTCGTGGGTACCCTGCTCAGCACGTCGCTGGCGGCGGTGGCTCCCCTCACGGTCTTGGTCGCCTTCATCGTCCTCTTCGCGGGGATGGCCGGGCCCAACGGAGCCAGCGGGACCAACGGGGCCATGTTGGTCTACGTACTCGCCGCCGCCAGCCCCGGAGACCCGGCCACGATCCCGCTCCGCCTGGCTGGCTGGTGGCTGGCCTCCGTGTGCGGTGCGATCGCCGTCCTGGTCACCGCTGGACCCCCACCCGCCAGCCGTTTGCGGCGCGCCGTAGCGGTCCTGTCCTCCCGGCTGGCTGCAGAACTGGACAGGGGTCTGGGTAGCAGCGACGGCGGGAGCGCTCGGGCCGCCTCGACGGTCGCGGCCGCTGAGCTCTCTGCCACGTACACCGCCGCTCCCTACCGGCCGACTGGGCTTGCTGTGCCGGACCAGGCCGCCGGGAGTTTGGTCCAGGGGCTGGAATGGGAGGCGCGACTGGTGGAGGACGCCTTGGCCTCCGGGCCGGCCCTGAACGCGTGGAGCTCCGCCGATCGCGAGCTTCTGCGCCAGTCGGCTGGCGTCTTGGGTGCGGTCGCCGAGCTGACCCGCGGCCAGAACTCACTCCCTGACCTCGACGGCCTGGAGCGGCAGCGTCTCGCCGCCCGAGAGGCCGCCTCGCGGCCGTCGGAGGAGGCGGCGGCTCCGCAGGTCTCCCAGCACCTCTCCTGGCACGCCGCCATGATCGCCCTGGCGGCACGCACCATCGGCGCAGATGCGCTGGTGGCCACCCGGCGTGCCGACCCGGCGACCATTGCCCGGCAGCGCCATGCCTGGGCTGGAGATGCGCGACCTGCGGCGCCTACGGACCGGTGGTGGCGCCAACGCCTGACCAGCGCAGCACGCCGGCATGCCAACTTCCGATCGGTATGGACGCTCAGTAGCGCGCGCGGCGCCCTAGCGATTGCCGCCGCCGTCACCGTGGCCGACGTCCTCAACGTACAGCACGGCTTCTGGGTCGTGCTAGGCACAATTTCCGTCCTCCGCTCCACGGCCTTGGGCACTGGCGCGACAGCGCTGCGGGTCCTCGCCGGGACGCTTATAGGCTTCGTCCTCGGCGCTGGACTGATCGTTGCCATCGGGGCAAACACCACCGCCCTCTGGCTCTGTCTGCCAGTGGCGGTCCTGGTCGCCGCATACACCCCTGGGGTGGTTTCCTTCATTGCTGGGCAGGCTGCCTTCACGGTGCTGCTCTACATCCTCGTCAACATCCTGGTTCCGATCGGCTGGAAGGTAGGGGTGGTGCGGGTGGAGGATGTCGCCCTGGGCTGCGCGGTGAGTCTCATCGTCGGCGTACTGTTCTGGCCCCGCGGTGCCTCAGCGGTGCTGGTGCGCGACCTAGGCGAGGCCTATCGCGCCGGGGCGAAGTACTTGCGGCAGAGCGCGGCCTTCGCGCTCGGCAGGCATGACCACCCTAGCGACACCGGCCGGGTCAGCCTTGATGCCGCGCTCCGGCTGGACGAGGCGCTCCGTGGCTACCTCGCCGAGCAGGGGTCGAAGCGGATGGCCAAGGAGGATGTCTGGACGCTGGTTGGCGCCGCCACTCGCCTGCGCCTCACCGCTCAGGCGCTCTCCGGGCTGCACGCCAACCTGGATAGCCCCACCGAAGCGGTGAGCGGGCTCGCTCGATCCGCTGAGGTGATCGCCGAGTGGTACCAGCAGCTGGCCGACCGTCTGACCACCAGCCGGCGCGGCGCGACGGCCCCCGTCGGCCAAAGCTTGGTCAAGCTGACGGCGATGGAGTTGGAGTCTGCTGATCCCGGCGCCAGCTACTGCCTAATCTCCGTGGCCCAGCACCTCCGCCACCTGACCCTGGACGAATCGCGGCTCCGCGCCGCAGCAGACCACGTGCGCTCGCGCCAGAGTCGCGCATGGTGGCATTGACGGGTATGGGCCTGCACGTTGCGGCGGTGTGGCTCCCGGTGCCAATGGAGCTTTCCGGCCATCCGCTGGCCGAGGCGAGGATCGGGCGGGCTTAGGTCCCCTCGGACTTGGTAGCGGCGATTAGGTACATCAGCTGGCCGCCCCCCGTCGAAAGCCTCCCGCTATGGAGAGCAGCCAGGTCAGCGCGTATCTCTCCCAGCCTCTCCGCCCAAGCCTCCCGGAACTCCCCGTCCTCTCCCCCACCGGCCAGGAAGTAGCGGCGGGTTTCCTCCCTGCTCCAGGGGCAACGCTCTGCCTTGACGCTGGCTTCCAAGGCCTCGACCAAAGCGGACTGCTCCGGGGAGGAATAGGGCGGCCACAGAGGGGATGCTTTGTCCGAGAGATAGCAAGCCGCGACGGCGAGGCCGGCCTCGGCCACCAGGCCGGGGAGTAAATCGCCCACGGAGTTGTCGCCCTCCCCGAGCGCAATCTTGCCGGCCTCGCAGGTGGAGTAGAAGGCGAGGGCCGACGTGAGCGCCCGGGCGTCGCTCTGCTCTGGCCCTCTGGTACGTACCAGGTGGCCGGCAAGGTTATTGGGTTCGGCCAGAAGCACCGTCCCGCCGGGCCTGACCACGCGACCCATTTCGCGCAGAACCGACACCACGTCAGGCACGTGAATGAGGACGGTTTGGCAGGTGACAAGGTCGAACTGGCTGTCGGGAAACGGCAGGTCCTCGCCGCGACCCTGGATCACCGCCGTCCCGATGCTGGCCTTCTCATCAGTGGTCAGCCGAGCCTGCCTGACCCAGAAGGGGTCGGGGTCGACGCCGGTGATCTCGGTGACGCCGGGCAGCACTCGGGCCAGCTCGCGCGACCAGTGGCCCAAGCCGCAGCCGACGTCGAGAACAGATCGGGCAGTGCCCAGGCCGAGGCGCGCAACTACCAGGTCGAGGAAGTCCCGATTCCACCAATAGTCACGCTGCTCGCCAAAAAAGGCCGCCGAGTGGCCCGCCGCGTCATCGCTTGCTATGAACGGCTCCTTGTAGTGGCATGCGCCGCCTGCTAAGCACCTAAGCGCCAAGGGTGATTCCCGGCCCCGGTCAAGGTTGACGCGCCCCCGAGCTGGCTCCGGTTCGGTTGTTCCAACGGTAGACACCGTAGACAAAGGCCAGGGCCAGGACGATCACGCCCGCGTACTCCAACGGTTTGAGCACCGCAGAGATCTTGGAGAAGTGTTTGCCCAGCTCCATCCCGGCGACCGCCAGGGCACTGTCCCAAACCAGCGCACCCACCAAGGTGGCGGGTAGAAATCGGCGCAGCGGCATGCGCCCGAAGCCAGCCGGGAAACTGGTGTAGCTGCGGATCACCGGCACGCAGCGACCGACCGCCACGGCCACCACTCCGCGCCGCTCGATCCAGCGTTCAGCGGCCTCCAGATGGCTCTCTCGGAAGTGGAATCGTCGACCCGCAGCCAGGACGGCCGGACGCCCCACCCGGGCGCCGATGGTGTAGGCGATCATCGCCCCGACCAGCTCACCAGCCACCGTGACCAGGATCACCAGGGGCAAGGCGAAGGTGTGGTTGGCGACCAAGAGACCGGCGAAGGGAATCACCACCTCACTCGAGACAGGGATCCCGGTGCACTGAGCCACGGTCAGGAGGAAGAGGGCGAGGTACCCGAACGACCTCAGGAACTGTTCGAGCGAGTGGACCAAGCGCCTTCCTCCGTCAGGGTGACGAAAACAGATCGCGGCGGGGGCGTGGCACAGAGCCAGCTTTGGCGAGCCAGGATAGCCGGGCAACGGTAGTCTGGACCTGCATGGGATCGCGGGAAGTGCCCCAGGGGGCCGCCAAGGCAGACCTCGGGAGCTGGCTCCGGGACGCTCCCATTCTCAAGCTCGAGCGCATGCCCTGGGGCAGTAACGCTGTCTTCCAGGCTCGTCTCGATGGACCCAATGGGGAGTTGTTGGCCGTCTACAAACCCGCCCGTGGGGAGCGGCCCCTCTGGGACTTTCCCCCGGGGACGCTGCACCGCCGCGAAGTCGCTACCAGCGTCGTCGATCGCGCCCTTGGCTGGCACTTCACTCCCACCACGGTGCTGCGCCAGGAGGCGCCCTTCGGGGTCGGCTCCATCCAAGAGTTCATTCCCGACCCGGCGCCAGGTCTGGAGCTCGATGGCGATCAAATGGCCAACAGCCTCCGCGGATTGGCCGCCCTCGACGTCTTGATAAACAACGCCGATCGCAAGCAGGCCCACCTCCTGATCGACCGGGACGGCGGTCTCCGGGGGATCGACCACGGGGTCACCTTCCACACCGAGTTCAAGCTTCGGACGGCGCTGCTCGAGTTGGGGGGCAACCCCGTTCCCGAGCCCTGGCTGAGCGGCGTCGCCGCCCTTCTCAACGACGGGGGCCGACTTGCCGCGCTGCGTCGCTCTTTGGCTGAGCTGCTCCAGGCGGCGGAGATCCGCGCCTTCGAAGGGCGAGCCCGCAACCTGGTCGAGCAGGGGTCCTACCCCGAGCTGCACGAGTGGTACGGGCGTCCCTTCGAATGGTGATTCGAGCCTATTCGCCCTTTAGGGACCAGTTGGCTCGCCGCCGATAGCGGTTGGCTTGGCCGGGGACTGGCAGCGACTCCATCAGACAGAGCGCCTCGACCGGCATCTTGAGGGAAGGTTCGGCCGCCGACTGCCCGCCTAGCCGCTGCAGGCGTGTAAGGGATTCCAGGGACAGCCCGGGCGACAGTCGTGCCAGGGTGCAGTGCGCCTTGAAGGGCTGGGTTGGGTTCGCCCAGCCCCGATCGGCCAGGTTCAGGTTCAGCCTCGCCACCACTCCAACCAGGTCCTCCTCCCCCTCACCCAGCGGGGCCCAGACCACCCGGGGAGACGGACCAGGGGGTGCCAGCTCGATCCCGGTCAAGGCGAGGGTGAAGGGACGGCCCGCCGAGGCCACCTGAGCAGCCGCAGCACGGACGGCGACCTGCTGGGCTGGGTCAAGCCTGCCCAGATAACGCAGGGTCACGTGGAGGCTGTCGGTCCGGACGGGCCGAACAGCCGCGCCCATGTCGGTCATCTCCGTCAGCAGAGGCGTCAGCGCCCGGCGCAGCGATCCGCCGATTTCGATGGCCAGGAAATAGGCGGACGCTCGACTCAACCCTGGTTGGGGACGCTGGCCGTGGCCACCCCACCGACCAAGAAGCCCTCCAGTACATCCAGCTGGCGTCGAATCAGCTCGGCGTCCCAGCCATGCCCGGCAGCCGGAATTATCGAGAGTTCGGTGCGCGGTCGACCGGCACAGAAGGCTTCGACCCTGCCCAGATTCAGCAGTCGGTCATCGCCCGCCACGAGAACTTCCACCGGCCCCTTCCAGCCGCTCAGCAAAGTCCGGTAGTTGGATCTCATGCCATCCCGCAACCACTCGCGCGC
>JBAQYY010000094.1:0-4868 GCA_049790415.1 Candidatus Dormiibacterota bacterium
TGCCGGCCTGAGGGGGTGGCCAGGGCCAGAATGGCGACATCCACCCCCTTGGACTGGGTCAGGCGGGCGAGAACCCCGATTCGGCGTCCTCCCGGTGCGCTGCGGGCCAAGAGCGGGAGCGGCTGAATCCCGTTGGGGACGACGCGAATGCGGCGGGAGTCAGCGCCCACCTGGTCGGTGAGGAACTGGGCCACCGAGTTGGAGACCGCGATCTGCAACTGGGCGGCGCGGCTCAGAGAGCGCAATTCGAGTCGGTGGATGGCCACCCGCAGCGGGCTGGCGGTGAACCAGCCATCGAGGTGGTGGGTGTGGACCTGGGGAGCACGTGGTCGAGCGCGCCGGACCAGAGCTCCCGCCCGCAATCCATGGCTGTGCACGACCGCGGCGTTCCAGCGCCGAGCCAGCTGGCGGAGCTGAACCGGGGCCGAGGCCCAGCCGCGGCCGCTCATGGCCATGGTCGAGACGGCGAGTTCGCTACTTCGACAGCGCTCGACGAGCTCCCCCGGGGGGCAGGCGACCAGCACCGCCCAGCCCGCCGCGGTCAGCTCCTGGCCCAGGGTGAGGACGTGCTCGGGGCCCCCGCTGCGGGAGCTGTCGGCGATCACCAGGAGGACCCGGGAATCTCGGTTCATGGGCGCCATTGTTCCACCTGTCCCGGACGGTAGCGTCTACCATCGTGCCAACCTTGAGTTCATCTCGCCCGGGTGCGGAACACGTGCTGGTGGCGGTCGCCTGGCCCTACGCCAGCGGGCCCCGACACATCGGTCACGTGGCCGGCTTCGGAGTTCCCTCCGACATCTTCGCCCGCTATCAGCGACTGCGCGGTGCCCGGGTCCTCATGGTCAGCGGGACCGACGAGCACGGGACCCCGATCCTGGTCGCCGCCGACCGCGAAGGAGTCAGCCCGCGGGAGATCGCGGACCGCTACAACGCGGTGATCGTCGACGACCTGCAGCGACTGGGTCTCAGCTACGACCTCTTCACCCGGACCACCACCCGCAATCACGCCGAGGTCGCCCAGGACATCTTTCTCACCCTCTTCGAGAAGGGGTACCTGCTCCGGCAGACCCAGCAGGGCGCCTTCTCCGCCGCCACCGGCCGAGCCCTGCCCGACCGCTACATAGAAGGAACTTGCCCCCACTGTGGCTATGCCGGAGCCCGGGGCGACCAGTGCGACAACTGCGGCAAGATGCTCGATCCCGCCGACCTCATCGAGCCCCGCTCCCGGATCGATGGCCAGGCGCCGGTGTTCCGGGAGTCGGAGCACTTCATGCTCGACCTGCCCGCCTTCGCCGGCGCCCTGACCGAATGGCTGGAGTCGAAGACGGGATGGCGCAGCAACGTGCGCAGCTTCTCCCTCAACGCCATCGCCGAACTCCGACCCCGAGCGGTAACCCGGGACATCGACTGGGGCATCCGCATCCCCCTACCCGAGTTCGCCGACCGTGACGACAAGCTCCTCTACGTGTGGTTCGAGGCGGTCATCGGATATCTCTCCGCAGCGATCGAATGGGCCCGGGCTCGGGGAGAGCCGGAGGCCTGGCGGGCCTGGTGGCAGAACCCCGAGGCCAGTCACTTCTACTTCATGGGCAAGGACAACATCATCTTTCACACCGTGATCTGGCCGAGCATCCTCATGGGCTATGGCAGCGGGGGCAAGTTCGGCGGCGGACCGCCCAATTTAGCCCTGGTCCTGCCCGACAACGTGGTCAGCAGCGAGTTCCTGACCATGGAGGGGCAGAAGTTCTCCAACAGCCGGGGCGTCGTGATCGAAGTCCGGGACTTCCTGGAGCGCTACGACCCCGACCCCTTGCGCTACTACCTGACCGCCGCCGGGCCGGAGACCCAGGACACCGACTTCACCTGGGCCGAGTTCATCCGCCGCAACAACGACGAACTGGTGGCCACCTGGGGCAACTTGGTGAATCGAACCCTGACCATCGCCAAGAAGCACTTCGGTGAGGTTCCCCAGCCTGGCGCTCTCAGGGCCAACGACGAAGAGCTGATCGGCGCCGTGGAGGCTGGTTTCGACTCGGTGGGAACGCTCCTGGCCGGGGCCCGATTCAAGACCGCCCTGGCCGAGGTGATGGCGCTGGCCGCCCGGGTCAACCAGTACCTGACCGAGAACGAGCCCTGGCGCCTGGTGAGCACGGATCGGGAGCGCGCCGCGGCGGTGCTCTACGTGGCTCTGCGCTGCATCGACAACCTCAAGGTTCAGCTGCTGCCCTTCCTGCCCTTCAGCAGTCAGCAACTCCATCAAATGCTGGGGTTTTCCGGCGTCATCGCGCCCATGCCGGAGCAGCTCACCGTCGACCCCAACGCCGATCCCCACCTGGTCCTGACCGGCGACTACCTAACGCCCGAGGCCAGCTGGGAACCGAGTCGGCTGGCCGCTGGGCAGGCCTTGGGGGAACCGGCCCCCCTCTTCCGCAAGCTGGAGCCTGAGCAGGCCGAGGTGGAACTGGCCAAGATGGCCGCCTCCCGCTAGGGCAGAGCCAGGCTGGTCTCGGCCCCGGGACTGGGGCGGGGCCGTTTGACGACGATCGCCAAGGTGCTGTGCGGGGGAAACGGCGACAGGGGCAAGACCAGGACCTGGTACCTGGGCGGCCCGATCAGCTCGAAGCAAGCGTGACCGGGCGCGAGCAGGCGCTGGGCGACGGTCAGGGTGAGCTGCGCCCGGGGACCGAAGTGGACCTTGGCCAGGTAAAAGTTGCGGCAGCTGAGACGCCCCAAGGTGAGTCCCACGAAGAACTCACCTTGGAACCGCCTCTGGAAGGCGTACGAGTGGGGGGCCGGAAACCTCGCCTCCACGGTGGCCAGGTTGGTGCTGGCCAGCAGCGCCGGCGCCCGATTGAGAGAGTCGAGCCCAACGTACAGGGAGTAGCTGCTGATGCCCATCGGAGGCGGTCGGGCGGGTATGCGGGGAGCACCGCCGCAGCCGGCCAGCACGACCAGGGCGACCGGTAATAGCAGCGCCACCCCAGCGCCAACCTGGAGCCGGATCGGGCGCAGCGGTGAGCAGCTGTTCACTACCAGTAGACGCCTGAGCGGCCTGCGCCGTTCCCGGGCCGCCCGCGAAGCCCCCGGTACACTCGCCACGAAATCGGCCAGCGAGGGACCACCTTGAACTTGGCGGACGTTTCGATCCCCCTGGCAATCGCGGCTGGCGCCACCTCGTTCCTCTCCCCCTGCGTGCTGCCGCTGGTGCCGGCGTACCTGGGCTTCCTGGCCCAGTCCGCGACTGGTGGCCAGGCTCGCCCGGTCGGAGCGAGGGGCGATCGGCGCCGGGTCCTGCTCGGATCACTGGGATTCGTGATTGGTCTGGGTCTCTTCCTGATCGCCTTCTTCTACGCCCTCTACCGGGTCTTGGAGCCCTGGAAGCATCTCGCCCTGCCGATCATGGGGACGGTCGTGATCCTGCTCGGGCTGGTCTTCATGGGAGTCCTGCGACTGCCCTGGCTCTCCCGCGAGGCGAGATGGCTGCCCTCCGGCTTCAGCCGGGGCGGCTTCCTGGCCGGACTGCTCCTGGGTGTGGGGTTCGCGGCTGGCTGGACGCCCTGCATCGGACCCGTCCTGGGGGCGGTCCTGACCTCCGGGGTAGAGCAGGGTACGACCGGAAGAGGGCTGCTCTTGATCGCCGCCTACTGCCTTGGCCTGGGGGCGCCCTTCGTGGTGGCGGCAGTCCTGGTCGATCGCGCCGCCCCGGTGCTGCGGAGCCTGAACCGGCATCAGCGGGCCATCTCGGTGGTGGGAGGGGCTCTGGTAGTGCTCATGGGAGTCCTGGTGGTGAGCGACAACGTGCCCTTGCTCTACAGCTGGTTCTCGACTCATCTGCCGGCCTTCTTCAAGGACCCCTTCGACCTCTAGCTCCGCTTCGGCGCTCCTTTCTGGGGGGCCATCCTGGAGGCGTTCGCTAGAGTCAGCCTCCAAGTGAAGTCACGTCGCCGCCGGGTACTCGACGTCTATGCGGTCCTGGGCGCCGAACGCAGCGCTACCTGGAATGAATTACGCCGCAGCTACCGGGCCCGAGCCCGCGAACTGCATCCCGATGTCCAGGCGCACCGGCCGACCCCGGCCCGTCTAGACCAGCCGCGGGCCACCGTGCTGTTCACCCAGCTCCAGGAGGCCTGGTCGATGGTGGCCACCCCGGAGCGCCGGGCCGCCTATGACCTGAGCGTGCGGGGCCGGTCTGTCGAGGCGCCAGCGCACCGGGTGCGTCCCACCTCGGCTCCGGCCTGGAGCTCCGGACCACGCGCGGGAGTTCTTCTGCGCACCGGTCCGGGCGATCTCCACATCGCCATTCCCGGAGGGGCTTGGGACCTACCCCTGGCCCAATTTCTGCAGCGAGCCCACGCCGCCGGGCATCCCCCGCTGCTGATCGGGGACCTCCCCCCTCATCCCGCTCTCCGGGATGCCCTGCGCGCGACCGACTTCGTCGAACGCCACCGGCTGACCACCATGGTCGGGCTCAACGAGCCCCTGGAGGACCGCGGCGGGCCGGAGAGCGACCTGGACGACGACGGGGCTTGGAAGCTGGGCCAGCTCGATCGCACCTTCAACCGCTGGTCGCGCGCCTTGCCCGGCCGCCGGGCCGAGCTGCCGTACGCCGACGATCTCAGGTTGATGGGCCAGCTCTCACTGGCGGGGTACGAGATCAACCTGCCCCACCCGGCCGGCCTCTACGCGGCCCTGGAACCCCGACCGACGGACCGCCGCGAGGCCAAGCTGCGCACCACCCAGCCGGTTCTCGATGTCCGCCTACCTCCGGCGCCGCTGGCCCTGATCGCCCGCTGGGCCGACGATGAGCGAGCGATGGCAGCCCTGGCCGCCGGCTGGGAGGGCCTCGCCCAGCTGGCCCACCTGGACGG
>JBAQYY010000095.1:0-3022 GCA_049790415.1 Candidatus Dormiibacterota bacterium
CGATCCATATCAGTCAGTGGCCAAAGCGGGCTTCAAGTTCATTGGAGTCCACTCCTAAGGCGGCCACCTCGCGGGCCCAGGCAACGACCGGATGTACTCCCTCGGAGGTGGGCCAGTCGGGTGGAACCAGGTCCTCGGGTCGGTCGATGTCCCAGGTCAGGGACGGCAAGTCGAGCAGGGAGACCTGCAGTCCCAAACGCGCTCCCACCTCAAAGTGCAGACGGAGGGAGTCGGGGCCGAAGAGAAAGGTGTCCCGATCGGCTGGCCTGACCAGCATTCCGTTGGTCCCCGAGCCCCCGCGGTCGGGGATCAGCGCCAGCGAATTTGAGGGCAGGTCATCCGCCGTCTGCCAAAGTCGCCTGAGATCGACTGATTCCACCTGCGGTAGGTCGGCGGCGACGGTTGCCAGGGTGGTCGCGCCCTGCTCCAGACACCAGGCCTGGCCGGCTCGGACAGCGTCGCTCTGGCCACCGCCGAAGTCCCCTATGGTGGCCACCCCCAACCGACGACAGAGGTCGGTCACCTCGGGATCATCCCCCACCACCACGACCCGGGATGGCGCCCAGCCCTCCGCGGCACAACGGACCATCCGCGAGGCCAGGGCCCGACTGACCAGCTGCCGGACATCGGCGGGGAGTTCCGCAGCCAGGCGTTGCTTCGACCCGACCGAGCTCTTGATCGGGATCACCAGGCAGCTCACGGAGGGGCCGGTCTCCAGGGACGGGTAGTCAGTCATGCGGATGCTGAGCTGGTGGCCAGGGCCAGCGACGCTGCCTCCAGCACAGCTCGGGCCAGCCGCTCCCGTGCCCCCTGGTCGACCATCATGGTGTCGCAGAGATGAGGTTGGATCCCCAGGGCTGCCACCTCCCCTACCAGCTCGGCGTCGACCTGGTCGAGCACCAGGCCAGAGAGCAGGTCGGCGTAGAGGCCAGCCACGCCGGTCGCGCTGGGGACGACCCCCATGCTCTCCAGCATGGGCACCGCCGGGCCCTTGATGGCCCGGCCACCCACGATCGGGCTGACCGCGATCACCTGGGCCGCTGCCCCGACTTCGACCCGCAGCCCAGCCACGGCCAGGATGGGTCCGATCGAGATCACCGGGTTGCTGGGCGCGATCACCACCAGATCGGCAGCGGAGATCGCCTCACGCACTCCCGGAGCGGGTCGCGCGCGCTCGATGCCGCGGTACTCAATCCGGGCGATCTCCGGCTGGCAGGCTTCGCGGACCAGGTACTCCTGGATGTGCAGATCACGGCCGTCGGTGGTGATCACCCTAGTCGCCACCGGCTGGTCGGTCATGGGTAGGAGAGTGAAGCCGAGACCGAGCCTCTCGGCGAGCTTCCCGGTGACTTCGGAGAGCGGTCGGCCTCGGCGCAGCTGCTCGGTGCGCCAGACGTGGGTGGCCAGGTCGCGATCGCCGAGCTGGAACCAGGTGTCGTCGCCGAGGCGAGCGAATTGCTCTGCCGCAGCCCAGGTCTCACCCCGCAGCCCCCAGCCCCTCTCCCAGTCGCCCAATCCCGCCAGTGAGTAGCTCACCGTGTCCAGGTCGGGACTGATGTGCAGTCCGTGCACGGTGAAGTCGTCGCCGGTGTTTCCGATCACGGTCAGCTGAGCATCCGGGGCGACAGCGACCAGGCCCGCCAGGAAGCGCGCCGCGCCAACCCCGCCGGCGAGAACCACCATCTTGGTCCTGTCGCGCTCCTGAGAGCCGCCTCGCCCACCCCGGGGACGTCCCTCGCCTCCGGCGCTCATGCCGGGAGGTAAGCCCCGATCAGGAGGAGCCGATCTTGTTTCCCAGCCATGGGGAGATTCAGGCGACCGCCAGCGCTCGGAAGGTGAGCCCGGCGAAAAGGAGCGACCCCAGACCGAGGTAGAGGGCCTCGTGGCGACCGTGGCTACGGGAGCTGAGCACCCAGGCGACGGGCAGGCAGGCGGCGCTCAGCACGCCGTACATGATGTGGAGGAAGAAGTTGCTGGGCCGCCGCCCCTCGGCGAGGAGGAGCAGGCCGAGGATGTCCTGGACCAGGACCAAGCCCCAGCAGAGGATAAGGAAGGCGCGCACGCCTCCCGATGGGGATCCCTGGCGGCGGAGGTCGATGAAACACCATGCTGCCCCCACCAGCCCCAGCAGGATCAGAACTAGGGCGAACTTCTCGTGGAGGCTGAAGATCACGCCGGGCGTGCCCGGAGCGGGATCAGATCAGCCGGCGCTGCAGGACTTGGCGGCTCCCGCCCCGTCCCCGGCGTCGAAGGAAGAGCCGCAGGAGCAGGTCTTGACGGCATTGGGATTGTGCACGGTGAAGCCGCCGCCCATCAGGCTGTCGACGTAGTCAATCTCAGCCCCTTCCAGATAGGTGGCGCTGTAGGGGTCTACGAAGACCTTGACACCGCTGTGCTCTACCACCTCGTCGTCAGCCGCAGGCTGATCATCGAAGCCCATGCCGTAGCTGAATCCAGAGCAGCCGCCCGGACTGACGTAAACCCGCAGGCCCATGGTCGGGTGCTCCTGCTCATCGAGCAGGGTCTTCAGTTGCGATAGCGCTTGGTCAGAGACCGTGATCATTTTGGTGTTTCCCTTCCTAGGGTCGTTAGTTGGTCCGCCTCACTCATCCTACCCGATCTCGCGCATTCCCGGCCCGCATATCTGAGATCAGCCCCACCGTGGGGCCAGCCCCTGGGGCTCTGGGACCGGCAGGAAGATCGGCCACGTCAAAATCCGCAGGATCGAGGATCTGGAGCGCCTGGGCCCAGTTGAAGTCTTCGCCGCGGCGGCCGAGCTGGATCGGAAGAGCGCCTAGACCTTTCGGTACTTGGCCTTCCAGCTGCCATCGTCCGCCCGCTCAAAGTCCTGGAACACCCCCGATGACTCCTCAACCATGATCTCGCCGATGCGGCCGAAGATGAGCCGCAGCTCCTCCTCGGCGCCGGGATCGGTGCGCATCTCGACGACGTGGCGCAGGGTGCGCAGGTTCATGGTCATGATCAGATCGGTGCTGACCCCGATCGGAGCCAGCCGGCGCAG
>JBAQYY010000096.1:0-2895 GCA_049790415.1 Candidatus Dormiibacterota bacterium
GCGGGGTGCCATCCGCAGCTGGCTGTTCGCCATCGAGCGAAATGTGCTGATCGACCTCGCCCGAGCCCGCCACGCCCATCCCCTAACCGAGATCGATCCTAACTCGTCCGCGGACGAGGATCAGATCGAGTCGGCGATGCGAGCCTGGCAGGTGGAAGAGGCGCTCAGCCACCTGAGCTTCGATCATCGGCAAGTAGTCTTGGAGCTCTACTATCGGGGTCGGCCCAGTCGGGATTTGGCGCGCCAGCTGGGAATACCCGAGGGCACGGTGCGGAGCCGGCTCTACTACGCCCTCCAGACTCTCCGGAGTGCCCTTCAAGACGTGGACTGGGACCTATGAGGGCCGCTTGCGAATCCCGGCAGGGCTCTTTGGCCATGGTCGCGATCGGCCGCGCCCATCTCTGGACGCGACTACGTCTCCAGGCCCATCTGTCGTCCTGTGTCAGCTGCCGGGAAGAGCTGGACGAACTTCGCTCGGTTGTCAAAGCCCTGGAATGCGCCGATCCCAGCCGGGTGGCGGCCATGCAGCCGAGCCCCAGTCCCCAGCACCCGGAGCGGGGATTGGCTGTACCAGGCCGGTCCAGAGACGGTGCGTTCCGGCGTGGGCGCTGGGCGCTGGGCGGCCTAGTAGGAGTAGTGATCGCCGTCACTGGCGGCGCTCTGGTCTGGCTGAACGTGGGGAGACCGCCGGGAGCGATCACCCTCCATGGGAGCCAAGGCATCCAAGCCAGTGCGACTCTCAGCCGTGAAGGCTGGGGCACCGAGCTCTCTCTCGAAGTGAAGGGCCAGCCCGCGGGGCACATCTACCACGTCCAGATGGAGTCCAGGAGCGGAACCTGGTGGCAGGCAGGAAGCTACAAGTCAGAGAGTGGGGAGGTCGGTGTCCACCTGGCTTGCGGGGTTGCTCCCAATCAGGTGGAGCGCATCTGGGTTGAGAACTCCTCCGGGCGGGTCGTTCTCTCCGCCGAGGTCTAGCTAGCTGCGACCGCGACAGGTGCGCGTCCAGTTCGGCGTGCCTTGCGCACGCGATTTCTGCCTGCTCGCTTGGCCACGTACATGGCAGCGTCGGCGGCCGCCAGAAAGGCACCGCCATCGCTGTCCGTGCTCACCGAGGCGGCGACCCCGATGGACACGGTGACCGGGTAGGGGGCGGGGGCCGATTCAATCCGCCGGCGGAGATCCTCGGCGACCTCCATGGCTGGATGGACTTCGGTCTCGGGGAGCAGGATCACGAACTCGTCGCCCCCATAGCGGGCGGCCAGGTCGCCCCGCCGGAGCCTCTGCCGGATCACCGCCGCCACCTGCTGGAGGATTTGATCGCCGGTGGCATGATCCCAGCGGTCGTTGATCTGCTTGAAGTTGTCGAGGTCACAGAAGAGCACGGCGCACGACCGCCCACTGCGCTCGGCCCGCTGCAGCTCGCGGGCCAGAGTGTCATCCATGACCTGGCGGTTGTGGAGTCCGGTCAGGGAGTCAGTCATCGCTCGCTGCTCCAGCTGCTGATGGAGCTGGACGCGCAGGATGGCGGCGGCGCACTGATCGGCAAAGAGCTCCAGGGCCTGCACGGTCGCCAGGCCCGGGTACTCATGATCGACCGGCTCGTCCAGGGAGAGCAAGCCCAGCCGAGTCTGGCCATCGTCGAGCGGAATCGTCAGGGAGTCGAGGGGGTGCCAGAGTCCGGGACGCCAGGTGGCGGCGAGCTCGGGTACGCTGAGCGCGTCCTCCAGGAAAGTATCAGCAGGCATTTGGTGACGGCGGTGGTCGAAGAGATAAGAGCGGCTCAGCAACATCTCCGGGCGCATCAAAGGCGCCATCGTCTCCAGGGTCAAGGGGTGGGCGCGCATGCGGGCGAGGTGCTCATCACTCACTCCCACCGTCGCCCGCACCTGGAGTAGTCCGGTGCTGCTGTCAAGGATGTAGACAGCCACTCCGGAGAACCCCCCGGCGGCAGCCAGGATGTTGGCGATTCGCCCGAGCACATCGTCCAAGCCCAGGGCATCGTGCATGCTGGCACTGGCTTCCAGCAGTCCGCGCAGAAGGCGTCGCTCGCGTTCCAGGGCTGCTCGCTCGGGGCCTCCAATCAGAGGCGGCTCGGCTCGGCGATCGGCCTTGGCGCGCTGGCGGGCGCCCTGAGCGCTCATCGGACAGCTGAGGGGCGCGCCGAATAGCCCCCGCCGACAGCTGACCAACCGCTATGGGCAGCCCGAGGCCTGCGCGCGCTACAGCGACCCTTCTTCACAACTGCACCATAGGTCTGGCAAGTACCCGAAAGGACGAGGCAACGGCCCTGATGCGGCTGAGTTACCGAGGCGTGACCCCGATTGACCGGTTCTGCCTGAGCCGTGAGATGGGACCGAGATCGGAAAAGCCCGCTTCAGCGGCCAGGGCCCGCGGTGGAGAGCTCACCAACGAGCCTCCCGCTGCTACCATCGCCGCTTGCCAATTCACTTCGGACAAGCTGGCGGCTACTCCCCACAACCTGGGGTTGAGCGGAAATAGCAATGAGGGAGTCCCGAAGCGGCTGGAAGAGTCTGCTGACCGCTGCCCCGCTGCGGCACGCGGTGGACGCCGTCCAGTACGGGGTGGCGGTGGTACTGCTGGTGATCGCCATAGTCGTCCTGATCCGGACCGCGGCCAGCTTCCTCAGTGCGCAGTCGAGCTACCCGCAGAGCCTGATCAGTGCCATCGACGGGGTTCTGATCGTGATCATCGTCGTCGACGTGCTGCGCACGGTTCTCACCCACTTCGAGGGATCGGGCTTCCCGCTACGGCCCTTCCTGATCATCGGGATCATCTCGGCCGTCCGAGACATCCTCTCCGTCTCCGCCCGCCTTGCCCTCCAGGGCCCGGTCAGCGGAAGTGGTTTCGCCCGCTTGGCCATCGAGCTGGGGGTGA
>JBAQYY010000097.1:0-9709 GCA_049790415.1 Candidatus Dormiibacterota bacterium
ACCACGGCCGATCAGAAGGACCTGGCCCAGATCACCGCTCTAAAGCACTCGGTGACCGACCTGCGCCGGATTCTGGGCGCCCAGCGCGACTCCTTCCAGAGGCTGGTCACCCAGTCCCTTGACCCCAGTCAACCGGACGACTCTCTCTATTTCCGGGATGTCTACGACCACCTGGTCCGCCAGTACGAGACGGTGGACTCCCTGCGCGACCTCCTCTCGGGTGCTATGGACACCTATCTTTCCACCGTGTCCAACCGCCTCAACGGCACCATGAAGACCCTGACGGTGATGGCCAGCCTATTCCTGCCGCTAACCTTCGTGACCGGTTTCTTCTGCATGAACTTCGCCTATCTGACTGGGGTGGTCACCAGGTCGGGATGGGCCTTCGCCGGTGGGATCATCCTGATGGTCTCGTCTTTGGTGATCCAGCTCTACCTGTTCCGTCGCCGCCACTGGATTTAGAGGCTCTCCGAAGGCGCCCGTTTTGACGATAGCCCCGGCCTCGACGAGCGGGACTATCTCGGGAGAGCCTTCTTGATCTCTTCCGCGAGGGCCTCGGGATCCGCCGACCCGACAATCATCTCCCGGTAGTGCTGGCCTTGCAGCCGGATGACCAGGCCCCGACTAGCATGGTGCTCGACGGCAAAGATCTCGCCGTCCTCGCTGACCCAAGTGCCCACCGCGCTGCCCGGGAGGCCCATGCCAATCAGCTTGAGGCCGGCCAGATAGTCGAGAGGACGATCGACCACCTCGACTTCGCCAACGGAGGAGAGGGGAACCCGAAGGTCGCCGTGGGCGGCCTCGACCTTCTCCAGTCCACTCAGCACCAGGAGCAGATCGTCACCATCAATGCGAATCGCAGCCATCGATTTCGACCTCCTCAACTGGGCGGCGCAGCCCAACGATATTGCGCCCGCTGAGACTGGTCGGCTGATGGCAGCCAGCTAGACTCAGATCGGGCTGCCCCGCCCCCGCGGGGCGGTTGGCCAATCAAGAGGTGGGTGACCCGAAGCAGGAGCTGGGCCTCCCAATTGTGGATTCACCGCAACGAGGCATCCTCATGAGCATGGGGCGGGCTCTGCCGTTGACCATCCTGGCGGCCGTGCTTCTGGCCGGCTGCGCCGATGTGGTACCTCGGCTTCCGCTTCAGGCCAGTGCCGCCGGCGACCGATTCGCGGTCACGCTGACCCAACAGGTCGTGAACGAGGCGTCTGGCCACAATTTCGCACTTGAGGCCCTGACCAGGGCAGACCTGAGCCGGATCAGCGAGCTTCTGCCGGGTCCCAACACCTCGGTCACCGTCACGATCGGAATCCCCGACCAGATTCTGGCGCCGGTCGGGGTCAGTGGATTCACCGATCCTGAAACGGGAGCCATCACAGTTGGGCTCTATCCCCGCTGGGCCGACGAACCGCTCTCGGTCATCAGCGGCCTGGCCCGGACCCTGGCGCGTGAGGTCGATCGGAGCGTGCGCATCACCCAGGGGGCGGGCCTGGGCAAGTCGCTGCTAGACGAACTGGTCACCGACGGCATCGCCACCGAATTCGGTCAGTTTGCCTTCCCCGGACCGCCCGATCCCTGGATCGGCGCCCTCAGCGCCGGGCAGGAGTGCCAGCAATGGCGGCACCTGGAGCCGGTGCTGAGCAATCACGGGCTGCATGGCGAGGTCCTCGACGGGGGCCGGGTGAGTCGAGGCATCTTCGGTGAGGCGACCATGCCTCCGCTCACCGGCAAGACGATTGGCTACGACATCGTGGCGGGATACCTCGGCCGTCATCCGGGAACTAGCTGGACCAGCTTGGACAAGCTGGCGGCTAAGGACGTCTTGGCTGCCAGCGGCTACGCCCCCTGCTCGAGCTCCTGACCGCGCTGTCTTAGTTGTCGCGCCGCGGAGCGGCCGCGAGGGGCGACCGCAGCATCATGTCAGGGCTCCAGTCAGGTCTGCGGGGTCATGCGCACGATAGGGATTTCTCGGTCGGTTTTCTTCTGATACTCGGCGTAGCGAGGCGCGATGGCCACAATGCGTGCCAGGGCTTGGTCGCGAGCCGACCCTTGAAGGGACTCGCCCCGGACGTGGAGCTTGCGCTGGCCAACTTCGATCCAGATTTGGTCCGGATGCTTGGCCATATTGATGAACCAGCCGGGATGGCGTTGCCCGCCCCCGGCGGAGGCGACGACCAGCCAGGCATCGGGTCCATCCGGGAAGCCCCCCAGGGGCACCGTCCGCACTTGGCCTGACTTGGCGCCGGTGGTGGTGAGCAGCAGCGCTGGGAAGCCCATCATCGTCGGTTGCTCGGAGCTCTTGCTGCGGCGGTAGAGAGCCATCTGCAGTTTCATGATCGGAGCAAAAATTCGGTTGAGTAAGTGGGGGGCCGATGCTCCCCTCGACCCGCGCGGCGTCACCTGAATGCCCATCGAATACCTCTGCACTAGCGGTCGGCCGCTTAAGCCGATGGACTCCAGCGTAATGCCTGCTCTGGTGACCGAATCAGCGCCCCGCCTGATGCCGGCGCCACTGAAGAAGCCAGACGGGTCCCTGATCCCTCTTGCGCCCTAAGCGCGGCGCTCGCTAAGCTCACGACTTCGTAGCCGTATTCCAAGAGCAAAGAGGAGGTGAGCAGATGCCCAAAGTCGTCCTAGCTGCTCCCTTGGCGGATTCCCGCCCTTGCACTAATTCGGTGCCTGCCCTCTGCTGATCGGCTGATCAGGCCGGCGGGCACCTCCCCATTGGAGGCGACCGCTTGACCTCTACCGAGTCCCCGAGTTTCGAACCTCTGCTTGCCCTTGGTTGGGGCCAAGACTTTCAAGCCGCCTTCACCGCGCTGGCCCTGGCGGAGGCGGCTCCTGGCCGGGTGGCCCGAGTCGACCGGGCCCGCTGCACTGTGCTCGGGCCTGAGCCTGTCCGAGCCGAGTCAGGTCGGCAGGTGGTGGCGACCGGCGATTGGGTCGCGGTGGGGCCCGGTACCTCGCCGGGAGACGAGCCGGTGGTGCTGGCCGTCCTGCCCCGGCGAACCGCCTTTGTTCGCGACCGGACCGGAGCTGAGACAGCGGCTCAGATCATTGCAGCCAATGTCGATCGCGTCCTATTGCTGATCGGATTGGATGTGGACCTGAGCTCTACTCGCCTGGACCGCTACCTGACCCTCGCCTGGCAGAGTGGCGCGGTACCGGTGGTAGTGCTGACCAAGTCGGATACCTGCAGTGCCGCCCAAGCCGACGATGCCCGGCGCTGGGCGGAAGGAGCCTCGGTCGGGGCAGAGGTTTGCGTGGTCAGCGCCGCCACCGATGCAGGTATCGGAGAGCTGGCATCGAACCACCTCGCCCCGGGCCGGACTGTCGCCCTGCTCGGGCCCTCCGGAGTGGGTAAGTCCTCGCTGGTGAATGCCCTGGCCGGCGACGAATTGATGGCGACCGGGGAGACTCGCCGGGACGGCAAGGGCCGTCACACCACCACGCACGGTCAACTGCTGCTCGTGCCGGGGCGGGGAATCCTCCTCGATACCCCGGGGATGCGCGGACTCGCGCTGTGGAACGCCAGCGAAGGCTTGGCCCAGACCTTTGCGGATGTCGAGGAGCTTGCCAGTGACTGCCGCTTCTCGGATTGCCAGCATTCAGGTGAGCCGGGATGCGCCGTCGCTCTGGCCATCAGCGAGGGCCGGCTCGACCCGGAGCGGCTGACCAGCCAGCGCAAATTGCAGCGGGAGTTGGACGCTCTGGCCATCCGCCAAGGCGATCTTCTTCTCCGCCACGAGGCTCAGCGCCGCTGGCGAGCCCTTAGCCGGGAGGCGCGGCGGCGGCCCAAATAGGGATTGGCTCAGACGTCCAGCGCTTGGTCGAGGTCGGCGATTAAGTCGTCGACCAACTCCAGACCGACCGAGAGGCGGACCAGGTGAGGGCTCACGGCCAGGCGCGATTCGGCCGCCGAGGCGTGAGTCATCCGGGCGGGGTGTTCGATCAACGACTCGACCGCCCCCAGGGACTCCGCCAGGATGAAGACCTTGGTGCGGCGCACCAACTCAACCGCGGCGGTCTCGCCGCCAGCGTGAAGGAAGGACACCATGCCGCCGAAGCCACGCATCTGGCGCTGGGCAATTTCGTGGCCCGCATGGAGAGGCAGACCGGGATAGAGGACCTGGGCGACCATGGGGTGCTGATCTAGGAAGGCGGCGACGGCGGCGGCGTTGCGGCAGTGTCGGTCCATGCGCACCGCTAGGGTCTTGACGCCACGTTGCACCAGGTAGCAGTCCAGCGGCGAGGGCACCGCCCCGGTGGCATTTTGCAGAAAGGCGATCCGTTCAGCGAGACCGGGATCGTTGACCGCAGCGAAGCCGCCGACCACGTCGGAATGGCCACCCAGGTATTTGGTGGTGGAGTGAACGACGGCGTCCGCGCCGAGCTGCAGGGGCTGCTGCAGGTAGGGGGTGGCGAAGGTGTTGTCGACGACCAGGCGCGCCCCTTTGGCATGGGTAAAATCCGCCACTGCCCGGATGTCTACGACCGCCAGCAAGGGATTGCTGGGAGTCTCCACCCAGACCACCTTGGTGTTATCGCGCCAGGACGCTTCCAGGGCTCCCAGATCCGTGGCGTCGGCGATGTCATAGGCGAGGCCGCTCGGGGCATGCACCTTGTCCACCAACCGAAAGGTGCCCCCATAGGCATCGGTGTTGAGCAGGAGATGATCGCCGGGGCCAACCAGGGCTCGGAGCAAGGCGTCTTCGGCGGCGAGCCCGCTGGCGAAGGCGAAGCCGGCGCTGGCTCGCTCCAGTTGGGCCAGTTGGACCTCGAGGCTGTGCCGGGTGGGATTGCCTGAGCGGGAATACTCGAAGCCCTGATGCTGGCCGACCGCTGTCTGACGGTAGGTGGTGGCGAGATGGACAGCGGGGAGAACCGAGCCGGTGCTGGGATCTGGATCTTGACCGGCATGGATGGCCAGAGTCTCGAAACCGGGTTCCCTAGGGGTCACCTGCCGGGCCGGCCGAGCATGGCGCCCAGGACATCGGACCGGGTGATGATCCCGACCGGGTGGCCGTCATCCAGAACCAGAACTGCGCCGCTGCGTTCCATCCGAGCTACCGCCATCTCCAGGGGCGCGCCGCTACCAACCGTGGGCAGCGGCGGACCCATCACCTCGCCGACCGGGCGGGTAAGCATTTGGGGGTCATGGAAGGCTGCCTCGAGGAGCTCGCGATCCTGAACCGCCCCGAGCACCTCGGCCGCGGCCAGGGGTGGCTCCGCCTTGACCACCGGGACCTGAGAAACCTCGTACTCGCGGAGAAGCTGGATCACTGACTGCACCGTCTCGTCAGGGTGGACGTGGACCAGCGGCGGCAGTTGGCGTCCCTTGGCCGAGAGGATGTCAGCCACGCTCTGCCCGCCACCCCGGAGGAATCCGAAGTCAGCCATCCAGGCGTCGTTGTAGAGCTTGGACAGGTAGCCGCGGCCCGAGTCAGGGATGAGCACCACCACCACCTGGTCGCGGTCCAGGGGACGGGCGACCTCGACGGCTGCCCAGATCGCGGTGCCCGCCGATCCGCCTACCAGAATTCCCTCCTCGCGGGTCACAGCCCGTGCCGTCAGGAAGGAGTCGCGGTCGCTGACCGCTACCACCCGATCGACAGCTGCCGGATCGTAGGCGCCGGGCCAGAAGTCTTCGCCGATGCCTTCCACCAAGTAGGGCCGACCGGAGCCGCCCGAGTAGACGGAGCCCTCGGGGTCGGCTCCGATGATTTGAATGGTCGGACTCACCGACTTCAGGTAACGACTGACGCCAGTGATGGTGCCCCCCGTCCCGATCCCGGCCACGAAGTGAGTGATTCGCCCGGCCGTCTGGCGCCAGATCTCCGGCCCTGTGGAGGCTTCATGGGAGGCCGGGTTGGCCGGGTTGCTGTACTGGTCTGGTTTGAACGCTCCCGGGATCTCACTGAGCAAACGGTTGGACACCGAGTAGTAGGAGTCGGGATGGTCCGGCTCGACCGTGGTCGGACAGACGACCACCTCGGCTCCGTAGGCTCGGAGGAGGTCGATCTTCTCGGCTGAGATCTTGTCGGGCATCACGAAGACACAGCGATAACCCCGCCGGGCGGCGACGATCGCCAGACCTACTCCAGTGTTGCCCGAGGTCGGCTCGACGATGGTTCCACCGGGCTTGAGTAGGCCGGCTGCCTCGGCGGCATCGATCATGGCCACCGCCGGACGGTCCTTGACGCTTCCGCCCGGGTTGAGGAATTCGAGCTTGGCCAGGAGGTTGCACTTGAGCTCGCGGCCGATGCGGTCAAGGCGGACCAGAGGAGTGTTGCCAACCAGGTCGAGCAGCGATCCCGAGACCTCCATGGCTGGTCCGGGATCGCTGAGGGGCCGGCGGGGGATTCCCCTGGCGGCGTGATCCAGGTCGTCGCTGACCAGGCTCACCGCCAGGCCAGCTGTCTGAAGCTGCTGGGCCACGCTTGTCCCAGCCTCGGCGTCTTGAGGTGCTACCACGGTGACCTCGCGAGGGTGCCGTTCCAGGAGCCGGGAAACCAGTTGAGGCTCCAATTCCGCGCCCGCCGTCCGGACGACGTGGCGGGCCTTGGCCAGGAGCCGCTCCGGGACGTCGCCAGAGCCCACCACCAAGAGGACGTCCACGACTAGAGCCTAGCGGGAGCGGTGCCTGCGGGGACGCCGGGGCTGGGTCTACCTGCCCAGTTCCTGTCCGCCGACGGCTCTGTTAGCGTCGGCTCCAGAGATGGACGCCGGGATCATCGTCGTCGGGGGCGGCCCGGTTGGTTCAGCGCTCGGCCTGATGCTGCCTGAGGCAATCGTGCTGGAGGCGGCGACCTTTCCGCGCGACAAACCCTGCGGGGAGGGGCTGATGCCGGCCGGGGCGGCGGTATTGCAGGCAGCCGGGGTGGACTTGGCCGCTGAGGGCTTCCCGGCTCTGGCAGGAGTTCGCTACACGCTGGCGGACGGGGAGACGGCCCGCGCCGACTTCGCCGCAGGCCCCGGCTTTGGGGTGCGCCGCACCCGCCTGGATGCCCTTTTGGCCGCCCGGGCCAAGGTCCGTTGTGGCGTGCGGGTCACCGCACTGCGGGTCCACCCCGACCGGGTAGAGGTAGACACCTCGGCTGGCACGGTGGTTGGTGCCGCGTTGGTTGCAGCCGACGGCCTGCGGTCTCCGGTCGCTCGCATGATGGGTTGGGCGCGGCCCTCCCGCGGTCGAGCTCGCTACGGCATGGTCGGGCACCTGGCGGTCGATCACCCGGGCACCGACGTGGAGGTCGGTCTTCTCGGTTCGGTCGAGACCTACCTGGCTCCGGTCGGCCCCGGGGAAGTCCTCCTGGCGGTTCTAGGCAGCCGCGGTGGACTGAGAGCTTCTGGGCTGAGCGGGGAGCAGTCTTATCGGGCCATCGTCAAGCGGGCCCATCCGGACCTGGCCCTGGCACCGCTCTTGGGGCCCCTCAATGGGGCCGGACCGTTTAACCTACGGCCGGCTTGTGTCGCTCAGGGCCGGGTATTCCTGGCCGGCGACGCCGCCGGTTTCTTGGACCCCCTCACCGGGGACGCCATGAGTGCTGGTCTGACCCAGGCCCAGGCGCTGGCCACCTTCATTAATGATGACCTCGGCGAGGCTGCCGCCCGCTACAGCCGTTGGGTGGCCAGGCAGTGGCGGCGTCGCTCGCTGGTGGCATGGTTGGCGGGCTCGCTCTCTGGCTCCGGCCGGGTCAGCCGCCGGGCTCTGGCCGGGGTCCGTCGTCGACCCCAGGCTCTGCAAGCACTGCTGAGCGTCAACGACGGCAGCCGCTCCTTGCGCTCGGTGGGTGTTCGCGATTGGGCCGCTCTCCTGGGGATGGGCTGGGGATGACCAGGTTTGCTGGATTTGGACGAGCGCTACCCGACCACCAGCTCACTCCGGCGGCCAGCCTGGGTGCACTGAGCCAGATCTGGCCCCACCTGAGGAGCGCGGGCCTGGAGGAGGTAACCCGTTATACGGTCCAGCCAACTGACCAGGTCTTCGCCCTCCAGTCGCTGGGCGCGCGGATGCGTATCTATCAGCGTGAGGCGCCTAGGCTGGCTCAGCGGGCGGTGGAGGAGGCATTAGCTGATGCCGAGGTCCGCCCCGACCAGATCGACGTCGTCTTCTCGGTTTCCTGCACCGGATACATGGTGCCGGCGCTGGACGTCCGCTTGGCCGCCGCGCTTGGTTTCCGCAGCGACGTGATCCGGGTGCCGCTGACTGAGCTGGGCTGCGCCGGTGGGGGTGCTGCCATATCGGCCGCCCACCGCCACCTGCGCTTGGAGCCCAGCCACCGCGTCCTCGTCGTCTGCGTCGAACTTTGTTCGCTCACCTTTCAGCCCCAGGACAGCTCAGTCGACAACATGACTGCAGCCATGGTCTTTGGAGACGGGGCCGCCGCCGCCGTGCTCACCGGCGCCTCGGGGGGCCTGGAGGTGGTGGCAACGACCACCCGGCTGATCCCCGACTCGGAGAACCTGCTCGGCTTTGACCTCCGCGATGACGGCTTCCACCCGGTCCTCGATCGGCGCTTGCCGCGGCTCATCCAAGCCGAGCTGGCGGGGGCCCTGGCTGGCTTTGGCGAGGGGCACTTGGACTTCTTCGCCGTCCATGCCGGCGGCCCCAGGATCTTCGACGCGGTGGAGGGGGGCTTGGGACTCGGGTCGCGATCTCTGGATGCCTCCCGAGAGACGTTCAGCCGCTACGGCAACCTGTCTTCGGCGTCACTCCTGTTCGTTCTGGGCGACCTCCGGCGCGGACCTGCCGGTAACGGTCTCGGCCTCGCTTTCGGTCCCGGGGTCACAGTGGAGATGGCCACCCTCAGAAGATCCCCGGAATGAATCGGGCTTTGCCGGCGAAGGCGGCCCGGTAGCCAGGATCCTGCTCGAGCAGAGTCTCCTCGGCCCGAATGCGATCCAGTAAAACCGCGCCATCCAGTAAGGAGAGCCCCAGGGCGCTGACCCAGGCGCCGCCGGCCATGGGCAGTGCCGCGAACTCGAGGATGACGGCCAGATAGTTGGGGTGGCGGATCCAGCGGTACGGACCCTTGGTCACTGGCGCCAGGTCGGTGGGAACTGCTGCGTGGATGTTCCATTGATCGCCCAGAGAACTGATGCACCACCAGCGCAAGCTGGTGGCGGCGGCTAGGAGCCCGAGCCAGAAGAGGACCCAGCGGGGTCGACGATGAGCCCAGCGAATCTCCACCAAGGGCAAGACAAAGAGCCCGAGATGGGCGGCCGCCATGATGGGGAAACTGCGGGTCGCGGCGCGTCGGCCGGGCCGGGTCGCCTCGTGCCTCTTAGAGAGCGCAGCTTCCCGAACGCGCTGCCAGCCAAGAGCCGCCACCAGCGCCGGGTACCAGTTAGGCACAGGCTTAGCTTAGAAGTCACCGCCGCCCGGTCGGCATGCCCAAGCGGCGGAGTCGGCGCCAATTCAGCTCCGAGAAGCTGCCAGAGCCAGCCCCAGGGCCGCCAGCCCGAGAACGCCGCCCACAGCTGGCCGCAGGCCGCCCACGTGGGCAGCAGCATGGATGCCCACCAGACTCACGCTGCCCACGGCTACTACGCCGGACACCACCACCGTCCCCTTCGAGAGTGCTGGCGAGCGTCGTCCGGTGGCGCATCTGCCGGCGAGCCCGGTCAGGACGAGCCAGAGGAGCAGGCCCAAGACCGACCCCGCAGCCCGACCGGGCGCGGATGTGAACATGCTTCGGTCGCTGGC
>JBAQYY010000098.1:0-4633 GCA_049790415.1 Candidatus Dormiibacterota bacterium
GACCAAAGGTTGCTGTCAGCCAGTGGCTGCTCCGCTGCCGGCCAGTCAGGCCGATGACGTGGCGCGTATTTGTCGCGCTATCGGCGACCCGACCCGGGTGCAGATCATCCACATCTTGGCCGCCGCCAAAGGTCCGGTTTGCGTTTGTGACTTCACTGCTGCCTTTGACCTGGGCCAACCCACGATCAGCCACCACCTGGCCAAACTTCGACAGGCGGGACTGGTGACGTCCTTCAGACGTGGGCTCTGGGCCTTCTACCAGCTCAACCCGACAATGTCAGCCACGGCGAGGACGGCGGTTAGCCTGATTCACTGAGTAGCCCCGACGGCTGCGGGCAGCAGCACGGGGATGCTCATGTAGGCGACGGCGGCCATTACCGCCGCGACCACTGCCAAGCAGTCGAGGCGCCGGATCGCGTGTCTGGGTCGTCTCCCAGCCCCCCGAGCGGCTGTCTTCAAGTCAAAGACACCGTCGCGGACTGTCAGCGCCCATAAGCGGTCGCCAGCCCCTTGTGGGTCAGTTTGTGGATAGATGTCATCGTCTCTGTCATGGGCGGTCAAGAGGTCGGAGCGGAGAAGCCCTTGGCGTGCCGGTTTCATCTAAAAATGGACCGTGCGGGCGGTCGGAGGCGAACCCACACGTCCTTGCGAACCATGGTTTAAAAGTTCCCTGGACGTAGCTTCGGATCTCTCCAAGCAGCCTGATTCGATCTGAGGACCGTCCGGTCAGGTTAGGTCAGGTACGGCCGTGTTAAGGGGCCGTGGCTGTCAGCGTGGCTGTCCTGCCCACGCAGGCAACGAATGGACATAATGGGGGCGACGCAGGGGCGATGTTGAATAGGGGGCGATACGGACTCCTGCACCAAATGGGTCGGGTAGCGATAATGAAAGAGTCTTGCCTCGAGCCTCAGCTGCCATCTCGTGCTGGCTCTGCCTCAACCTGCGGTGGTCTCCGCCGACGGTATGTAACAATTCCACGCTCCCGGTAGAGGCATCAGCTTCAAGGCATAGGTTGGGAGAGTCATGAACGTACCAGCAGCGGTCTCGCCGAGCTTGGAGGCCGCCTTCGCGGGCCCCGTCGGCAGCGAGTGGGCGCAGCCGCAACCTGCCACGATCCCGCGTACCGAGCCACCGTCTGCCGCCGCTCCCGTACCTGCGATCTCCCTCGTAGAAGAGTTCGGTCCTGTCTACGAAGGGTTGATTCAGTCGTTCCGAAGGCGACCGATGTTGCCTGCGGACTCGGACCGATGGGATTACCTGCTCGACTAAAATCAGCCTTGCCTTGGCGAGGGGGACGACGAAGACCGCTAAACCCGAAGAGGTGGTACCTGTCCCCTGTCCCGATCATCGAGGAGGAGGGGAAGCCACCACCGGTTCAAGCTCGGCAGGGTGACATCTTCAACGCGGTACCGAGCGTGGTTGTCGAGAGGCGGCCTCTCCGAGTGGCCCGGGACTTCATCGGTAAGAACGACCGTACTTTCTATACGGCCCTCTCCGAAGACGACCAGCCTGAGCATCCCTTCGACTGGGATGGTGGAGAGCAGGTCGTGGTCACGGACCCAGGATTGTGAGATCGACAAGGCTAATCCCAACCTTACCTTCGCTCTCGTGCGCCCGATCCCAGCGAAAATCCCGAGTGAAGCTTTGGCGGACTGGAAGGGTCGTAAGCGATATCGGGTCTTCTATCTTGGGGAGCAGCGCTTGAGCCCGATCTTCGGGCCCGCCTACGTCGACTTTGGACGGTTGACGACCACTACGTTGGCGGCGGTGGAGGGACGCCGCCACCTCTCCCTCACAAACGAGATTCGAGATGCCCTACGCGAGGCGTTCTTTCAGTACGTAGCCCTGGATCGAAGGTCGTGAGGGTAGTCGCATTCTTGGCGGAGCAGGCGCTCGCTCACGAGGATGGCACTCTCTACGTCACCAGCGGCTTCCTTGAGCGGGTGCAGTACCCCTCGTATCCGACCACCCGAGCGCAGTTGGCAGTTGCGGTCCATGCACTGATGCCGCCAACTGAGGTCAGACAACCGCATGACCTAATGGTCGAGGCCAGAGGGGTGACGGGTGAAGTGCTTCTCGGCCCTACGCGAATCCCTCTGGAGATCAGTCCCACCGGACTCAAGTCAGCGGCTGGAGAGTTTGTGGTGAACTGCGTCCTCGGTCTCAGGGACGTCCAACTTCGCGAGCCTGGAATCTACCGGTTTAGCGTGACGATCGATGGAGCAGAGACGCTTGAGCTACAGCTACGCGCGGAGATCGGCCCGAACCCACGGCGAGTACTACTGAATGCGAACCCAGCGGCGGCAACAGTGGAGGAGCGGAAAGAGGCGATCGCAGCCGTTACCTCGGGGGACCTCGAACGCGCCGGACAACTCTTCACTCAGATCCGAGCTAGCCACCCTCAAGACGCCGACGCGGCAAACAATCTGGGCTTCGTCCGACTGCTGCAACACAAGGCGAGTGAGGCTCTCGATCTCTTCGATCAAGCGGAGCACCTCGGGTACACGCAGACAGCGCTGCTCTCGCTCAATCGAGGTGCCGCTCGATACCTTGCGGAACAGTACCGCGAGGCGTATGAGGCCTTCGCTCAGTCGCTAGGAGCCCAAGTAACCAGCAGCCAGAATTGGCTGACTCTAATCACCAGGGACACCGCCGAACTGATCTTCCTGAACAACTTGGGGGAGTTCCTAGTTCTGACGTTGCTGAACTCCCTATGTAGCTGTCTCCAGCTTCCCGGGCCCACATCCTGTTCGCTCTCACCTGCAGGTGGGGGGGCGCCGAATGGAGCTGCCGCAGCAGCCAGTTGATTCGGGTGGCCGGCCTTCCGGTAGCGGGCGCATCTACCGTAGCCGAGCAATCGATCCGGTTGGCCCGTAAATCCACACAGACGTCAAGTGGGGCGATGGCGTTGGGAATCTCCAGGCTGGCGTTGAGCTGGCCGGTCTTCGATAGGGTGACAGCTTGGGCCTGCAGCCTTGAGGCCTGATCCGCAAGCTCCTTGCGCGACAACGCTGGCTTTACTTGAACACCCACCCGTCGGGACAAGGCAAGGCCCGCGAAGGTGACCAACTGATCGAACCTCGCGACCACTTCGAGGGTTTGCTGGTCGCCTGCGCGGAGGGTTTGGGTGGAGGACCTATCCCTGACCGTGACCCAGGAAGGACCCATGTCATCGAAGTCCAAGGCGCCCGACTTTGGGTCCTCCAAATACCGGACGAACTCCGAGAGGATCCACGCTTGGTCCCGATCTGCCACTGAGCGATTGGCCTGCTGCAACAGGGCTTCGGTGTGGATCTGGCCCCAGGACAGGTGCTCCAACCGCACCTTCTTGAGCTTGCCTTTGTCCACGGTGAGCGGATGTACCCCAGGCGTTGTGGCGATCTCCGAGCTAACCGTCAGCACGACGTCGTACTTCTCTTGTCGAGCGATGTCGAGATAAGCTGTAATTTGCGCTGGGTCGAGCCGGTTGTGCCCAGTCTTGACCTCGACCAGCGCGGTCCAGGGTCTCTGTGCTCTAGTGATCTGGATCAATCCGTCGGGGCGGTACTTCTTGCCGTCTAAGGTGAAGGGAACCTCGATGAAAGCGACCGTCTTGCCAGCCGGAGCACCTAGCCGCACTGTGAGCGCCCGGCCAAACTCCTGGACGGCCTCAATCACAGAGAGCAATGCCGACGTGCAGCGCCGCTCCTGTTCGTCAGTGCCGCCGATCCCGGTGACCGGGAACAGGCGAGCTGGCTGCCAGTGATCATCCGCCAATGCCATGGTGTCTCTCCCGTCGACCAGATGAATCCAATCCGAGGCAATGTAGCGCTCCGATGCGCCGCTTTAGTGGACTCGTCCGTACACAGACACCGTAGGGCGATCCTCCGGAGTGGGGCGTGGCAACTGCGGCGCGATGCCGCCGCGCAGTCAGGCGGAGTGCGCTCAGTCCGCGGCTCATCACCGAGACCAGCTCGGGGCCCCTCACGGTGAGTTCCCATGACGGATCTGCCCCTGCTTAATTGGTGGCTGTCGGCCCGCTGGTCGATCCCGTGGCGGTCGCCGTGGCTGTCATCGGCGGTCAAGAGGTCGGGCGCAGAGGCCCCTGGCGTGCCGGTTTGATCTCCAAATGGACCGTGCCGGGGGTGGGAGTCGAACCCACACGTCCGTAAGGACTGCGGTTTTTAAGACCGCTGCGGCTACCATTACGCCACCCCGGCGCGCCAGTCCGCAGGTTAGCGCGGCGACCGCAGTCTGCGGATGAACCAGGTGCGACGGGCCCCTGAGGAGGCGAAGGCCGGTCGGCCAACTGAAGCTTGGTCCAGCACCTCTGACGCTCTTCCCAAACCAGCATCGTTTTCCGTATCCTCTCCAACTGTCGACACCGACAGGGTTGGAGCAATGTCGGGGCTGGGCCCAGAAAGCTGAGGTAGGGGGGAGCTAATGGCAATGAGCACCCGCGACGCGGACGCCGTCGACCGGCAGCTTGACCGGCGGATGTCGGTCTGGCAGCTGTTCTTCCTCTCGATGGGGGGCATCATCGGCTCAGGCTGGCTCTTTGCCGCGCTCTCCGCGGCCGCCACTGCCGGGCCGGCAGCGATTGTCTCCTGGGTGATCGGCGGGGTGCTGGTCCTGCTAGTGGCCTTCAACTACG
>JBAQYY010000099.1:0-2028 GCA_049790415.1 Candidatus Dormiibacterota bacterium
GTTCCACCCGACTGGCCCACCTCCGAGGGAGTACATCCGGTCGTTGCCTGGGCCCGCGAGGTGGCCGCCTTAGGAGTGGACTCCAATGAACTTGAAGCCCGCTTTGGCCACTGACTGATATGGATCGGCCTGTCGTCCGATCTGGCCCCCTCACCGCCTGGGCGGTGGCGGGCATCCCCGAAGTAGCCAGCGGAGCCGATCTCGGCCAGCTGGCACTGGAACCACTTACCCGGGCGGGAGGCCTTCGGCCGTGGGACGTGGTGGTGGTGACCCACAAGGTCGTCTCCAAGGCCGAGGGGCGGGTCTTCTCGCTAGCCCAGTACCAGCCGAGGCCGAAGGCCCTGGAGTTGGCAGCTGAGCTCGGCCAGGAACCAGTCATGGTCGAGGCGGTGCTGCGGGAGAGCCGCCGGGTGGTCCGGGCTGAGTCAGGGGTTCTGATTACCGAGACCCACCACGGCCTGGTCTGCGCCAATTCGGGGGTCGACCGCAGCAACGTCGGGGGCGGAGATTGGATCACCTGCCTGCCCCTTGATCCGGACCTGTCGGCGCAGAGACTTCGCCAGCAATGGCTGCCTCTTTGCGCCGGCGGACCCCTGGGGGTACTCATCTCGGACACCTTCGGCAGGCCCTTTCGCGAAGGCTCGGTAAACATCGCTATCGGAGTCGCCGGCATGCCGGCACTCAGCGATTACCGCGGCCTCAATGATCCGCAGGGATACGAGCTGCATGCCTCGACGATTGGTAGCGCTGATGAGATCGCCTCCTTGGGCGAACTGCTCATGGGCAAGGTCGACGGCCTGCCCCTGGCTGTGGTGCGGGGACTCACCTGGAGTGGTCGGGAGGAGGGTTCGGCTCCCCTCCTCCGCGAACCGGATCGGGACATCTTTCGCCGCTAGCCGACGCCTTCTTGCTAGGCTCGGATGATGGCTGCCCGGGTGGTTCGCGTGCGCCTCTTCGCCAACCTTCGTGACGTTGCCGGCACCTCCGCACTCGAGCTCGAGCTGGTCGGCGAGGACTCGGTCGAGTCCTGCTGGCTGCGCCTCTGCGACCGATTCCAGGGGCTGACCACCTGGCGCGAGTCGGTCCGACCAGCACGCAACCTCGAGTACGCCGAATGGGGCGACTCGGTCGTCGCCGGGGACGAGCTCGCCTTTCTGCCCCCTGTGTCGGGAGGAGCTGCCACTTCGGAACCCATGGTCGAGGTCAAAGTCGGCCCGGAAGCCATCGATGAGGCGGACCTCAGTGCAGGCATAGAACGCGAGGGGATCGGGGCCGTTGCCACATTCGTCGGCCTGGTTCGCGACCCGGACCAGGGCCACCCGGTTAGTCACCTGATCTACGAGGCCTACCCTGAGATGGCCGAACCGGTGCTGCGAGAAATCTGTATCGAGGCCTGCCAGCGGTTCGGAGCCCGAGAAGCTCGGGTCCGGCATCGGACGGGTGAGGTGGTCTCCGGAGCGACCTCGGTGGCAGTGGCTGTGGGCGCTGCCCACCGCCGCCAGGCGCTCGACGCCTGCAGCTACATCATCGATGAGCTGAAGTCCCGAGCCCCGATCTGGAAGTCAGAGGACTGATTCTGGGCGCCTGCTAGACTCGGCCGAAGTGGCCAGCACCGAACTGCTCCCCGAGAGGGGCCTTCAGAAGCGTCCGCGTGCCCCCCACGCCGGCCCCATCGCGGGGCGCTTGGAACTGCTCCTCGAGCTGGTCCGCCGCGACGTCAAACAGCGTTACCGCGGCTCGGTCCTGGGGGTCGCCTGGACACTGCTAAACCCGCTCATCTTCATGCTCGTCTACTCCCTTGTCTTCGGCAAGTTCCTGCACGTGCACTACCCCGGCGGCTCGGCCACGGTCTTCATCCTCTCCGGACTGCTAGCCTGGACCTTCTTCTCCCAGGCCCTGATCATGGCCACCAACAGCATCGTCGCCAATGCCGCGTTGGTTCGCAAAGTGGCCTTTCCCTGGATGCTGCTTACTGCTTCCTCAGTGATCGCCGCACTGGTCAACTACGCGATCAGCCTGCTTCTACTG
>JBAQYY010000100.1:0-19361 GCA_049790415.1 Candidatus Dormiibacterota bacterium
GCCCCAAAGTAGAGCGCGCCGCCTCTGCCTACGTCGGCGAGAGATTAGGCTACGAGCTCACCATCTCGCAACCCCTCGGGTTCTCACGCAGGCGCTGGGAGCGAAGTGTTGCTCGAGCTGAACAGCAGCGGCAATCTGTTCTGGATGCTCTACAGGGTGGTGGCACCGAGTTCGTGCTCCGAAAGGAATTAGCTCGTAGGCGGCGGTCAGAGCGCCTGGGCTACGCGGTCGCCGTGGTGGTGGGTGCTGGAGTGGGCCTGATATTGGGGATGATTGTGGCACTACCTGCATGGAAGGTTCTGGCGGAGCCCTCGATCGAGATTGGAACGTTGGTCGGCGCGGTCGGCCTTCCTGTCTGGTCATACATCGGAAATCGCCGAGCACGCTCGAGGTTCAAGGATCAGGTGTTGAAGCGTCTATCAGAGATCCAGTCTTCCCCAGGGACATAGGTGTCAAATCGCATCGAGATGGCAGTGGAAATCGCGACCTGGTGCTCGCCGCGTAGTAGGTGGCCGACTGGAACTGCAGCACCGGCAGATCGGCTCAACTCCACAGCGCGCTCGGTTCTCGGCAGTGAACTTCACGGCTTGGGCGGTCTCGGGTCGAGCTCCCAGGCGAAAAAAGGGAGGCCGCTCTCAAGATGTCGTTGGCCCGCCGCAGCTCACGGTTCTCCCGCTCCCGCTCGCACCAGTCAGCCCTACCGCGGCCGAACTCGGCCCCACCATCCTCCCTACCAGTGGATATCGCCCGCTTCCACTACGCGTCGGCCCTGCCTGGAGTTGAGCCTCCCGCCTGCACTGGTACGCGAGCCTTGTGGAGCGTTTACGCCAATGGTGTTCGCGGGGCCTAGGTTGCCCGTCGGAGGACCCAGTAATCGAGTCGACGCTTGGATCGACGGGGATGGATCGGATGCCTGATAAGCATGTTTACAGCATTCGCTGGCCGAGGGTCATGTGGATGACTACTGGGGGAATCTTCGCCGCGATACTTATTGCTATTGCTGCCGGTGCGCCAGATGACGCTCATCGACCTGGAGCCGCAATCATGGCAGCCATGGGCCTGCTCGTGGCGATGCTGGGGTGGCGTGGCAATCGAATCGTTACCCGCGCCCAAGGCGTAGACATCACAGCAGATGTGAGAACCCGACACCTGGCCTGGAGTGAGATCGCCTCCTTTAGCTATGACGTTGCCCGCGTTGGTGGTGTTGGCTTGCGGAGGCAGTGCTTGGTCATCACCTTCAAGTCAGGCACAAAGTGGCGCATACCGCAGATCAGTTGCTCACCTTCACGCGGTGAGCGATCACGCGTTGCCAAGATAGTTGGGTGCCTGAGCTCCGAGCTCGCCGAGCGGACGCCCGTAGAGCGCGTCGACGCGCCTAGTGGAGTTCTAGGTTGAGCCAGCTGCCCAACACCGACCAGAGGCTTGAGGTTTCGGACATAGTTGGCGCAGATGCCGCTCGCCGTGGCGAACTGGCTGTCCGAACCATCTATGTATTGGTCGTGATTGTGATGGCCAGCTTCGCCACAGCGGTGATCGCTGTAGTTACGCGCGAGGTGCCATGGATGATCGCCTTCGCAGTCCTTATGGTGGCATCTCTTTTCGTTTCGGGCCGGGGGGTTCGATTAGCTCGGGAAGGGGGAGCAGCTGCCAGCGCCTTCCTATCGCAGCGACTTGGGTATCCCGTGACGGTCCAATTGCCGCGCCGTCAGAGCGCTAGTAACTGGCACCGCCAGATCAACGCGGCGATCCGGGCTCATGAGGCGACCCACGCGCCTGCTGATTCAGCGAGCGAAAATCCCGCCGACCGAAGGCGACGGCGCCTGGGTGAGGTCGATGGTAGGTTGGCCGAGCTTCAAGCAGAGCACAGCGACAAGGTGCTCGGTACAACGAAGTGGGTGTACCCGTCGCTACTGGGGGTCGCACCGATTGTGGCCGCAGGCCTGCTCATACGCCACCTGCCGCTCTGGCTACTCTTCCTAGCAGTCGCTGGCCTCTTGGAACTAGCCTTCTGCGAGGTTCAGATCTACAAGCGCCTGCTCGCGATGAGGCAGTCGACGTCGGATCTACGCCACCTGCGTGAAGAACGACGCACTTTGCTGCCTCCCGGCGAGGGGGAGTAGGCACTGAATGTCTGACGGGCGCTCAGTCCAGGCGCGGATGATGCTGAGGTGAGGTTGCCATAGGCGTCGTGGGGTAGGTGGCCGCCTTAGTTCCGCTGCTGTTGACCAGCTCCAGTGTGCTCCCCTGCCAGTCGTGCAGGTAGTAGTTGGGATTGCCCGAGCCGTCGATCTGCTCCAGGGTCATGCCACCCGCACCTCGCTGTCTGACGGCCTCAAGGCAAATCCTGAGAACCCTTCGGCGGGTCCTCCGATGCACCTTAGCGCTCACCATCACTTTTTGGGCCGCAAGCCCGTCCTTTCCGAGGATGTTTCATGCGCTGGCCCACGCCTTTGGTGCGGAGCACCAGCTGCATGCCTCCCCATGGGCACCTGAAACTCCCAGACCGCCAGTCAGGAGCCACTGGTCAGCCGGCGGAGCTCCTTGAGTCGGTCCGCGTTGAGCGAATAGAAGACCTGGGTGCCCGTGGGCCGAGCGACGACCAATCCCGTCCACCTCAGCTTTGCCAGGTGCTGCGAGGCGCCAACGGTCGTAATCCTCGCCGCTGCCGCCAGGTCAGTGACGCGCTTCTCCCCTTCCAGCAGAGCCAGCACGATCTCAAGCCGGGGCCGGACGGCGAGCATCTGAAGCACTTGAAAGAGGCGGTCGTCGCCGCGCTCCCTAGCTGATACCGCCCGTCGCTGCGGGACCGACTGTGCCATACCTACCTCACTTCGGGCCGATCTCGGATACTGCGTCGCAACGTAGCTACGCCGCCAAGCATATCAGTCCCGACCGAAGGGCAAGGGCGCCGCCTCATCCGTGCTTCATCCGATCTCAAAGGCGCCCGGCGGACAGCTCCTGAGCCTGCTCTAGCCACGTTCAGGCCCGCCACTTCCACGAGACTGCCACCCCGAAGTGCACGCACCAGTCTTCCTTGGAATCTCACTTCGCGACGGCCCCCAACCACCGGGACTTCTCGGGACTGTTACCGGGACAGTTGGGGGATCCCGGAAATCGGCACTGCTCGTTGCCTAAAAAGGTGGGGGTTTCGGGGGACTCAAAACGCGAAAATCCCTCTATGTACCACCGCCGTGGATTTCACTATCCGTGCATGAGCGAAAGCAGCCGGTGTATGTTGAACCAGAGCAGAACGACGGACAAAGCCGCGCAGACGATCAGCACGGTCCAAGCCACCTTGTGGCTGTTACGACCGTTTGATCGCGGGGTCATCAGTTTCGACTCCTCGGGCCTAAATTTCACATCCGCCGTGTGCGCTTTCTCAGCCGGTACTGTTCCTGCTTCAACCTCTGCCGTTCGATGGCAACTGGCCAAGCGCGGTGCAGAAGGATGATGACACGTGTGATACATACCGCCGACCCGAGGGCTCCAAGTCCCAGGGTTACGATCCACAAGATGCTGTGCCGCAGGAGGTACGTCAGTCCGACCATCGGTAGGATGATCGCAATCGAATACCCTAGCCACCGATAGTAGCCCCAGAAGTCACGTGTCTCTTCAGGAGCGATCGCCGCAAGTCTCGCGTCGACCTCCTCGAGCCTACGTCGCGGATCAGCGCTCTGCTCGCTCATAACCCGCTCCACATTACTCGTCCAGTCATCCATTGGCGACTACGCTATTCGCTGCGGCAGGCAGACCCAGGCCAAAGGAGTTTAAGGAGAAAAATAGCCTGGCCGCGAGCGGCGCATCCGTACCGATCACTTTGAGGGCGCCGATCTCTCCGAATCCTGGTATTAGACCGAGCGCGTCGAGGCGCAACTGGGCAGCTGACTCGTTCCCCGTCGCGACTAGGCCAGCATCGAGAACTAGCGCGGCGGTCGCGGACGTAACAGACACAGTGATCAGGAAGCCGGCGGGGATGGAACAAATCCCCACGGTCAGTACTTCGCACGCGACGGCAAGTCCTGAAGTGGCGCTCGAGACGAGGCTCAGAGCGACGCTCGCGCCCTTGGCGATCGCAACTCCGTGTTGCCTGACCCAACCCGCAGCCGCACCCCAAAATGATGTGAACCCGCAGAAGAACTCAGAGCACCCACCGCCAGAGCTGTGCTTGAAGACGGTCCTAGTCGCGTGGGAGGAGGCCGACGGTGTAGCTGGTAGGAACCTAGCCTCAGCACCGGGTTCGGATAGCGAGGTAGAGGCGTTGGCGGCAGTACTTCCCGAGCCGGACTCAGCCGGCGCGTAAAGATCGCCGGTGGGGTCAGCGCCGTTCAGCGGATCGTCGGCGGCAAAAGCGTACGGGGCGCCCGTCGCCGCCGCCATTGGGTCGCGGGTGAGGAACTGTCCTGTCCCGGGATCGTAGTAGCGGGCCTGCAGGTAGTAGAAGCCGGTCTCCGAGTCCCGGTACTGACCCTGGAAGAGAAGCGGCGTGGTGGCCGTGCCCGACGAAGAGGTGAGGTTGCCATAGGCGTCATAGGTGTAGCTAGCCACCTTGGTTCCGCTGCTGTTGACGAGCTCCAGTGTGCTCCCCTGCCAGTCGTGCATGTAGTAGGTGGGATTGCCCGAGCCATCGATCTGCTCCAGGGTCAGGCCGCCTGGTCCGTAAATGAAGCTGGTTGCTCCATCCTGGATCAGCAGGGGAAGGCCGGTCGACTGGTCCCAGCTGTATTGCTCGGTTGTCCCGTTCACCGTCTTGCTCATCCGCAGCCCGTCGCCGTCGTAGGCATACGAGGCACTCAGGCCGGTCGCGCTCACCCCGGTCAGCCGGTCGGCCTGATCGTAGGTGTAATTGGTGGCGGCTCCACTGGGAGGAGCTACCGAGGTACGATCCCCCTTCGCGTCAAAGCCGTAGGTGGTGGTCGCGGATCCGGTCTTCGTGGTGGTCAGCTCGCTGTCCGAGTTGTAGTTGAGAGCGGTAGAGCTGGAGCCGGCGATCACCGTGCTGAGCCGGTTGGCGTTGTCGTAGGTATACCTGATCGAGCTACCACTCAGGGAGGAGCTGGACACCTGCTGCAGACCGGTGTAGGCAGCCGAGCCACTTCCCTGGGCCGTCAGCTCGTTGTCGGCGTTGTAGGTGTAGCTGTTGGAAATCAGTGACTTGCTGCCCGCCTTGTCAGCGATCTTGACGTAGGTAGACAGGCCCTTGGCGCCATGGCAGGCCCGTACGAGCGCAACGCGTGCCTATTCAACCCTGTCTCGTTTGCTCCCCTCACGGTCGTGCAGCCTGACCTGATCGACAAACCTCGCGTAAACTGAAGGCGGAATCTTGAGGTCAGGGTACTCATGATTCAGCGCCTCCAGGAATCGTACGTACCCCTGCATCACCGCGACGCGCACCTTTTGCCCATCTCGGAACTTGAAGACATCCACTGATCCGCCTGGCCACGACACGACCTTCTCGGCGTTGTCCATGCTCAAGTCCCCACCGCGGAATGCTGTGCGCCAGCGCAGCCTACCGTCTGCAATGTCAATTTCGCTTGCAGTCAGATATAGGTAGAAATAAGCTACGGCGAAGGCCACCACTACCCACAGAGCCATGAACTCCCATGGGCCGTGGTCTACTGCAGTAAGGACAAGGGCAACTGATCCCGCAAGGAGCGCCGTGCCCAGCAAGGCGGTCGTCACTGGCGGCCCCATAGGAGCTCGGTAGGAAATGGGTAACTTCTCTGCCATCACGAACCAACCCAGGTCTGCTCTGCCGTGTACTCAACCCCGACTTGACCCGAAACCCCAACTCCCGGTCCAATACCAGCGAAGCCGACCCCGAATGGAGCCCCTGCCGTGGAAAGCCCGCCCGCGATCGAGCCACCCGCGGCGGGGCCAGCCCCGCCACTAGCGCTCGCATAGGCGAACCACCCTCCCAAGCTTCGTAAATTCGGTGCTCCAGACCCTTCGGGGCCGACAAGTCCGGAGATATCGCCACCTAGTCCACCGCCTACTCCAAACGTTTCGGTGGTCCCGAAGCCAACCGGATTTCGTCCATCCCAGTGAACAACGCCGCATGCTCGCCCGAGAACCCTAAGAAGGCGTAGCCATCAACAGACGCACAGGCTCCCGCCGTGTGCGAGCCGGACTCCGTGCTTGTCACGGCCTCCACTGCTGCAGCGAGCCATTGCCCGAAGCAGATCCCGCTGCAGCCATCCGACGCCTGCTTGGCGATGATGCGCATTGGGTGAGGCGAGGGGCTTGCAGGAGCCGGAACGGCACCCCCCGAGTCGCCAGAGGTAGTCGAAGTCGATTTGTGGGTTGGCGCTCCCCCTCCCTGCGTGCCAGCGGTGTACGTGGCGATACCGCCGCTGGGATCGCAGTGGTTGACTGGATCATCGGCTCCGAACTCATAAGGCTCGCCCGTAGTGGCTGTCATTGGATCGCGAGTCAGGAATTGCCCGGTGACGGCATCGTAGTAGCGAGCTTGGAGGTAGTAGGGACTACTCTCGCTGTCCACGAACTGATCGCAGAATAGAAGCCGGCTCAGACACGCGCCCTGTCTGCTTGTGTCAGCGCCGTGCCCGAGACGCGTGCCTATCATGTCTTTTCTTCATGCGCTCGATGCTGCGCGACCATGAGTCCGGCCCCGCAAGTCCTCCAATCTTTCCAATGTCATATCCGAGCCGCGAGCTTACGAATGTGCGAGCCAGTCTCTCCGCTCGTCGGCCGAGAACCTGAATGGAGACGGCAATAGCCAGCCATAGCGCGCACAAAGCGAGCAGTAGCACTAGGAGCGCCAGGCCCCCGAGGATCGTTGTGAGGGCGATCATCGCAACAACGGCAAGCCCAACTATACCCAGTGCCAATAATCGCGCCCCAGCCCGGGCAGCAAAGTGAGCTGCGGCCGAACCGATTATCGGTGAGAGGACACGCTGACGGCGCTGCTGGAACCGCGGGAATAGGCGCTCCTGTGACCCAGGGAAGGCGCCGTTGTCGCTGCTAACAGGACCCACCGAACCACCCATACGCATAGCCGAGCGCGGCTATGTCGTTTAGCACCGAAAGAACTCCTGCGCCCAAAAAGCCATACTGGGCCATCTCGCCTCACAGGTGCCAGCGCCACGCCTTCCCGCCAGTGCTCGTTCGTGAAGCTGCTTCGCCCGCCCAATGGCACTTTCCCACGATGCCCGGCGAAGCACAAATTGATTAGGTGTTACGGATAACGAGTACCCCACCTCGGCGCTCACAAACTCAGACGCCGCTCGGTTCATCCGCTTGACGCCGACCGCGACAGGCACAAATAGGCCGCAGAAGATGGCGATTGCGAGGCTCATCGGCAGCCACAGGAGGACTGGTCCCTTTCGCTCCAACCATATCCCCGCTACCAGGCCCATTATGACTGCAGTAGCACTTGCTTGATATTGAACATACACCTTCACCGCGAGTCGGGCAGCCGATGGACCGATCAACGTGGCCACATCGTCGCGACGCGCAGCGTAGGCGCTGTCCCACAGATTCACCAGCATACGCTCACCCCATTTATCCCAAAGGCAATATCGAGCCCGATTGCGTTCAACCCCAGGAATGCACCGAAGAACCCGAGTGCGGGTCCGCCCAAGCCGAGCCCGGCGCCTACCAGTCCCAATCCCCCACCCAAGCATGCTGCGGCGTCACCGTGAGAACAGGCCGGGTAGTCAGCCAACGCTCTCAGGGCGCCAGAGCCCATGGGGACGCCGACAAGCGCCGCACCGCTCAGGGCAGCCGCATCGTTCCAGCTGAGGCATTCTGACGAGGACGTCACCCGCCACTCGAGTCGGGTGCATCCTCCGGAGTTGCGGGTGGGCGGGTAGCGAGCCTATGCAGGCGAACCAACATGCGGAGAAAGGCACCGCACATGAGTAGCCCACCAAACGCTACGCCGGCAGCAACGCCAGGCGGCATAGCGCGAACTATCCCACAAACTACCGCTCCAACGGCAACCCCAACCCCCAATAGAGCGTACAGCGCGAGAGTCCTGGTTATCCGATCGAGTCCACTCCCCGTGCGAATCATCAGCAGCTCTCTGAGCCTCCAAAGAGGGCACGCTCTGCCCAACAAAATCCGGCAAGGGCGATTCCTGCGGTCGGGGCTAGAATGAAGGGCGCCGAGATGGCTAGGTGAGTCGCATCGAGCGCACCCAATGTCCCCGCGGCGTACTCGCTCTCAATCGACCCGCCAAGCAAGTCTGCTAGACCGAGCGTCCCGACGGTACCAACCGCGGTTACGATAGTGGCTGCGGCAAGTTGTACACCTTGGCTCGTGGTGAGCGTGGTGTCGCAACCACCGTTGCTGTTGGAATTCCACCCCGCACCGATCGGTACGCGAAGGCATGCATTAGCCACGGAATCGCTGATTGCACTAGCAGCCTTGCTCACCGCGTGAGTCACGGCTCCTGCCGCATCACAAACGAGTGTGAAAACGCCGCACCCAGCGAGACCTGTCAAGTCAAGTGCATTTACCGGATCCCCTGCCACATAAGCGTAGGGCATCCCTGTCTCTGCCACCAACGGATCCACGCTGGTGAATTGCCCCGTCGCAGGGTCATAGTAACGGGCTTGCAGGTAGTAAAAGCCGCTCTCGGCGTCCATATACTGGCCGCAGTATAGGAGATGGTTCTGGATCGTGCCAGTCTGGGCCGTGACATTTCCGTAAGCGTCGTAAGTGCACGTGTTGGCCACGGCTCCAGTGGAGTCGGTCAGGACTCTGGTCGAGCCGAGGTTGTTCTGAAAGTAGTAGGTGGCTCCGCTGGATCTCCCCTCGTCCGGGGACAAATCTGACGGGGCATACGGGTAAGTGGTGGTTTACGACGCTGCCAACGGTAGCGCGCGTAGGCTACTGCCCCGCCGGCCTCTGCCCCGACTTCATGGCTTTATCGATCTCTTTGCGCCACACCCCTAAGCGAATGCCGCCAGACTTCACCCTGATCGGATAGCCGTATTGCCGTGAAAGGAAGGCACTGGCGCTGCGACCAGCTTGTGCCTGAATTCGCCCGCCCTGGAAAAGACACGGCAAGCCTATCATAAGGGCTGCGAGGACCCCAACCCAAAGGCCAGGTTGGTGCACAATAGAGGCTGCAAAGGCGAAAACGGGGACCGCAGGAAATACCGAGAAGTATGCGACCCGTAGCCAGTAGGTTCCACGATAGGCGAGGTCTGAAGCATCCCTGCCAACTAGCTCGGAAACCTGGGCGCGTCGAGTCGAGGCGTGGCTTTCCTCATCGCGAGTCAACACAACGAACCTTCCCATTGAGCCAGAAAGGCTCCCAAATCCCAGCCCAGACCCGTGGCCCCTAGGGTGAACGATGCCCCCAGAACTGTGCTGCCATCGATGCCCAACAGAGGCAGCAGTCCGAGCCCTGAGGCACCTATCCCGAGTGCTGCCCCCGCGCACGCCACTCTATCGCCCGCGAGGCACCCTCTCGCATCGCTGGCAGATGCCGTCAATCCAACAAAGGCGCCAAACGTCCCAGAGGTACCCGCGTCAAGTCCAACGGCACCAACTCCAAGAAGCGCACCGCCGCTGAGGACCACTCCTCCTGTGGCCACTGCCAGCGCGATGCCGGCTTCGCCCTCCCTAGTGCTGAGCGTCGTTTCGCAGCCACCGTTTCCGTTATTCCCCCCGAAGGGGTCCCGAAGACAGACTCCGGTAGCCTGAGATGCGGCATAGACGGCAGCGCCGATACAGCCCAGCCAAGAGCAGAGCCCACTCACATCGGACGTGTTGACAGGGTCGCCCGCTGTATACGCATAAGGCATCCCCGTCTCGGCAACCAGCGGATCCACGCTCAAGAATTGCCCGGTCGCGGAGTCGTAGTATCTAGCCTGCAAATAGTAGAAACCACTTTCAGAGTCCATGTACTGACCACAGAATAGCAAGTTGTTCTGAACTGAGCCAGTGGCCGCCGTCACATTTCCGTAAGGGTCGTAGGTGTAGGTGTTGGCCACGGCTCCGGTAGAGTCGGTCAGAACCCTCGTGGAGCCCAAATTGTCCTGGGAGTAGTAGTAGGTTGCCCCGCTGGGCAAGACCTCCTCCAGGGGCAAGCCGGTCGGGCCGTACACGTAGCTGGTGGTGTCAGACCCAGTGGTCTCTTGAAGCAGCAGGGGCAGGGAGCCGGAGTCGTTCCGAAGGAACTCCCGTCTCACTATCACAGGCGGTCGAGGTCGTCGCCATCGTATTGGTATGTCTCCACCCCCCCCCCATCATAGACGTCACTTGATTCGCATCGTTGCACAGCAGCACTCCAAAATCTCTGAAAGAACGTACAGTGAGTGTGGGATCTTCATTGTTGGCACGGCTAGCGGTAATCACCTTGAGCGCTTCAGCTCCCTCTGGAGTCTCAATTGTTCATTCCTCAGGGTTGAGCGTCTTTTGTAGAGAGGCATATTGTGGATCGTCTCCCGCCAATACTGCACCACGCAAAATAGGGCGACGAGAACGCACGCGCCGGCCGATGGTGCGCTGAGCTCGGTGTGCCGAAGCAGGTAACCAACACCGGCCGCTAGCAGACCACAGACTACGAACCCCCAACCCCAGCGCAACGAGTGCCCCAGCGCTCGCCAAAAGTCGGGCGATACTTGCTCAATTTGCGCACTGACCTCGGCCAACCTCCTCCGACGCTCGTCGAGCTGATCGTCTAGCATCCCTCGCCCTGCCCCATCCAGGAAAGGCCCCCTAGTATCCCTGGCCAGTCGGCAGCGAAGTCGGCTCCATCAATACCTAGCCGAGCCAGGTCAGACAAGCTCTCGGTCCATCTAAGAGCGCTGAAACTCCCCAGGCCAGGAACAACGCCAATGGCGTCGAGTCCCACTTGCCCCCATGTTCCATTGCCAGTAGCGGCCAATCCGACATCTATACTCATTGCTGCGGCGCCCAAGCTCAACGAAGTGCCCTCCAGCACAGCCGCTCCCGGAGTGCAGATCCCGAGAGTCGCGACTTCACATATCCCGGCAATCGTTGACGCAGCCGCGGATGTCACGGCCAGCGCTGTCGCCGCGTCATGCCCGATCGTCACCGCATGTTGTCCAGCCCAGTTGGTCGCGGTCGATACCGCCGAGGCTACGTTACAGATGGGATTCCAGCCGCATCCCTTGAGGCCCGTGAGATCCACGTCATTGATGGGATCGCCCGCGACATAGGAGTACGGCGCTTGGGTTTGCTCCACGAGCGGGTCTACCGTGATGAACTGCGCGATGACCGGACCGTAGTAGCGGGCCTGCAGGTAGTAGAAGCCCGACTCGCTGTCCATGTACTGGCCGCAGAATAGCAGGTGGTTCTGGATCGTGCCAGTCTGAGCCGTGACATTTCCGTAAGCGTCGTAAGTGTACGTGTTGGCCACGGCTCCAGTGGAGTCGGTCAGGACCCTGGTCGAGCCAAGATCGTCCTGGGAGTAGTAGTATGTAGCCCCACTGGGCAAGACCTCCTCCAGGGGCAGGCCGGTCGGGCCATACACGTAGCTGGTGGTGGCAGACCCAGTGGTCTCTTGGAGCAGCAGGGGCAGGGAGTCAGAGTCGTTCCAGGCGAACTCGGTGGTCGAGCTTCCAGTCGTCTTGCTCTGCCGCAGCCCGTCCCCGTCGTAGGCGTATGTGGTCGTGGCCCCGCTGCCCACCTGGTAGCTGGTCAGCTGATTGGCGGCGTTGTAGGCCAGCGCCGTAGCGCTGGTCAGGATTTGATCGACCGATTCAATCGCTGTTTGCTGGTCGCGCTAACCAGTTCTCCCCCGACGCTCTCGTCTGCAGCAGCCGGGTCAAACCTGAACGAATGGCCGAGATCGCGACTTCCTGAGGTTTGGTGGCCAGCTCCGAGGCCCCGACCACCCACTGGGCTAGGCCGCTTCCACCTCCGCGTACCCCACCCTTCACCTTTGTAGCCGGCTTGAATCCCACGCGAAGCTTTCTATGGGAACGGCGTATGGGATCACAACCCAAATCCGAGAGCAGGTGTTATGAGACCGCACGGTTCTCCGATTTCGAATCTCCAGTGCGCTTGAGGGTGGTGGTCAATTCACGTTGACTGTCACATCCGACGCCTTCAGGCCGATTCCGCGCCGAACATCGACCACGCGGCTGGTGCACCATCCCGGCCATTGGCGCGGTTCAGCGCCGCCGCCGGCAAGAACCCCAGCCCACTACTGTCGACCATGATGCTGTTGCCGCTCGTGACGCTTCTGCATCCGGTCAACACTCCTTTGCCAGGATACCGCTAACCCAGAGCCAGTAATGTGGCCGATGTCGTAACCCACTTCTGCACTCACGAATTGCCGCGCAAGACGATCCGCGCGTTGACCGAGCCTCACTACCCACGCTGTGACCACAAGCCATGCCGCACAAAGGATCAGCGTTATTGAGAAGAGTACCACACCTCCCAAAAATTTGGTGACCGTAGCCATAGCAATGATTGCAAAGCCGACCAAGACCTGGAAGAAAAGCAGGCTACTCGCGCGCGCCCTGACCAGAGCAGCCTGCGTCCCAATCACCGGCGTGAGACGCGCAAATACCCTGTGGCGATGCGCGGGAAAGACGTGGTCCAAGAAAGGTGAGTTGCTAGGGCCGCCCTCTGGCGGTGATGGCTCGACGTCAGCAGGCATTAAAGTTTATCCCGTCCATTGCAATGGCATCGTCTAGCGTAGACAGTACTCCTGCGCTAAAGAGCCCCAGGCGGAACAAGTTCGACAACGCTGCTTCCTCAGCATACACCCCACCCCCCGCGGACGCGATCCCCATCGCCGCGGCAGCACACGAGTTGAGATTGCGCGTTGTCGCACATGACTTAATATCTAGGCTCGCACCAGCCACTCCAAGGGACCCCACCACTGCAGAAGTACCCACGTCCGAGAGCCCAAGTAGAGCGATTCCGCCTCCTGCGGTTCCAGCACTAAGGACTGTGGCGCCCACGGCTGCGGCGAGGGCTCCCTGGGTGGGAGTAAAGGTGGTCTGACATCCGTCGTAGAGATTGGAGTTGGGGCTTCCCTGGAAGGGATCACGGACGCATAAATTGGTGACGGTAGAAACCACTGCCTTAGTCGCTGTCACGACCGCAGTTGCAGCATCGCAGAAGGGATTCCACCCGCAGCCAGACAGGCCAGTAGGGTCGACATCGTTTATTGGGTCGCCAGAGGCATAGGCGTACGGGAGCTGGGTTTCCTCAATCAACGGGTCCACGCTGGTGAACTGGGCAATCGCAGGATCGTAGTAGCGGGCTTGCAAATAGTAGAAACCGCTTTCTGAATCCATGTACTGACCGCAATATAGCAAGTTGTTCTGAACCGAGCCAGTGGCCGCCGTCACATTTCCATAAGGGTCGTAGGTGTAGGTGTTGGCCACGGCGCCGGTGGAGTCGGTCAGCACCCTGGTGGAGCCGAGGTTGTCCTGGGAGTAGTAGTAGGTCGCCCCGCTGGACAGGACCTCCTCCAGAGGCAGGCCGGTCGGGCCGTACACGTAGCTGGTGGTGGCAGACCCAGTGGTCTCTTGAAGCAGCAAGGGTAGGGAGCCGGAGTCGTTCCAGGCGAACTCAGTGGTTGAGCCCGCAGTCGTCTTAGACTGGCGCAGCCCGTTCCCATCGTAGGCGTAGGTAGTCGTGGCTCCGCTGCCCACCTGGTAACTGGTCAGCTCATTGGCCGCGTTGTAGGTCAGAGACGTGGCACTCCCAGTCGGCGGGGTGATGGAGGTGAGGTCGCCGTCAGCCCCGTAGGCATACTCCGTCGCGCCGCTGGGCGGCGCTGAGCACCCGTTGCTAGAGCTCCCACTGACCGACCAGCAGAGTTCGTCCCCGGCGTTGAACTCCTGCTGGGTTCCGTTGTCGTCGGTCAGGTTGCCCGAGGCGTCATAGGAGTAGACGGTGGCCCCGCTCGGAGCGCTGGCGCAACCGGCTGTGTTGCTGGCCGCGGCATAGCAGACCTGGTCGAGCCCCGTGTACTGATATTCGCCAGCTGAGGGCTGCGACGTGTCCGCGGACACCAGGCTGTCCTCGTTGCGGCTGTAGTCGGCGGAGAAAACGGTCGTCTCGTCCTTGGCGTCCGAGATCGAGGCCAAATTGCCATCTGGATCGTAGCTGTAGCTGTTGGTGACCCCATTGGCCATGGCCTCGGCCGTCAGGTTCCCGCTGGCGTCGTAGCTGAAGGTGCTCTCGTTGGAGTTCCAGTCCACGATCGAGCTGATCTCGTCGGCGCTGTTGAAGTGCTGGGTCACCACGTCCCCACCCGGGTAGGTGATCGAAGTCTCGTTGCCAGCCAAGTCATAGCCGTACTCCACTCCAGCTCCGGCACCATTGGTGCAGCTGGTCTCCTCCCCCAGCGAGTTGTAGGTCCAGGAAGAGGTGCCCGTGCCATCGGTCATGCTCGTCTTCTCGCCCAGGGAGTCGTAGGCGTAGCTCACCGTGGGCGTGCTGTCGCTGTAGCTGGTGGTGAGAAGATCGCCGTCGGCGTCGTAGGTGTCACTGATAACGTCCCCGCTGGGCTCGACCTCAGTGAGCAGGTCGCCGTCACCGTCGTACGAATACGTGGTGGCCTTGCCCAGGGCGTTGGTCGACGAGGTCTTCTGGTCCAGACCGTTGTACCCGTAGGTGGTGACATTGCCATCCCCGTCAGTGACGCTGCTGACGTTGCCGGCGTCGTCATAGGCGGTGTAGGTGGTCCGCAACACTGTGCCACCGCTGTCCTTGCTCTCCACCTCGGTCGGCTGTCCGTCGGCGTTGTAGGTGGTCAGGGTCTCGTTGCCATCTGGATCGGTGGTGGTCAGCAGGTTCCCGTCATTGTCATAGGTGTTGGTGGTCACGTCGCCATTGGGGTCGGTAGTGGTCAACACCTCACCCAGAGCGTTGTACGTATACGTGGTCTGATACTCGCTCGGGTCGCCACCCGAGACGTTGCCATCTGGCGAGACCATGGTCAGCTTCTGACCGAGGACGTTGTAGGTGTAGGTCGTCTCGTCGCCGGCGGCAGTGGTGGTGCTGGTCAGGTCCCCGTAGCTGTCGTAGGCGTCCGTGGTGGTGTCACCATCGGGGTCCTCGATGGTGGTTGGCAGACCGGGATTCCCGCTGTCCCCGTAGCTGTAGCTGGTGGTCTGGGTGGCGATCGTGTCGTCGTCCGAGTTGAGGAGGGGACGGGAGGTCGATAGGAGATTGCCAGCAGAGTCGTAGGTGTCGGTCGTGGTCACACCCGAGGGGTCAGTGCTCGTCAGGGGGAGGTCGGCAAATCATTGCGAACATCCGCAGGCGGTCTCGACGACCGAGCGCGCCAGGTTGGAGTTCTTGCCCTCGTCGAGGGTTTCTACAACCCTCGCCGGATCCACTCCACCCTCGGCAACCTCAGCCCGGTAACCTACGAGCAGCGCCATTCGCTGGTGGCGCAATCCGCTTAGCAAAAGTGTCCGTCAAAACGGGGCAAGTCCAGGGGCTCCTCCCCCTGCCGTGACCGATTGTAGTCATGGATCGGTCTATCTAGCTTGCTGCTAGAGCAGCAAGCTATTGCATCAGTCGCGGGGCACAGAGGGCATACGGACGTCCGGGGTGTACGGGGACAGAGCTTTCATGCAGATGGAGACGACTCCCGCGGTGTAGGGCGCGCGATCCAATCGAGGCTGTGGGCAGACAGCAACACCCCGTTCCGAGAGGTGCTGCACTCCATGATGGTGCCGAGTTCCCGGTCAACCGTCGCCTGCCACAGGTCACCGTGCGGGTGGACGATCACTGGGGAGGTCTGGTTACTCGGAACCCGTGGTCGGCCTCGAAGCACGTACCCCGAATCAGAAAGCCCGACCGAGTCAAACTCGACGGCGGAGAACGTCCAAATAGGCTCAATCATCTCTTCCAGCGCCGGCGGGAAGTACAGGCCCCGCACGTCTCCATCCTCTCTCCGCGCACTCTTCCACTCGCCAAGGAGTGTGTCGTGCGCATCCCACTCCCGGGTCTTCCCCATGTCGTATCCCAAATCCAAGTCCTCCGCGACGGTGAAGTCGGACTCTCCATTGGCCCCCAGCTCGCGGAGAAGCACCTCCCGCAATGCCCGTAGGTTGCCGTAGTAGCTCGGCCAGCGGGTGGTGCCCCACACAAGAAAGCCTCGCCACTCTCGATCTCCATTCCGACCGGAAGGTCCCGCATCATCGTCCAATACCGCTCTCAAGCCGGCCTTGTAAAAGGTGCTGATGCCCCTAGCTCGTAACTGAAGGCCTGGTAGGCGATCGCTGGATCCAGCCATCTTCACAAGTGCCGCTTCAGCTGTTTCGACGGCAGGGCCGACCTCTTCGTCGCCCCGCCGGATACGCGAAGTGAGCTCGGGGCGCTCTTGCCAGTTCAGTCGCGTAACCTCGACCACCTGGCCGTTGACCACGCTGGTGGCCTCGAGCAGAACCCCTGAGTCCTTTTCCAACACGCCGCTCCACTCGGTCGCTTCCGGAACGACCAACACCGACATCGAACCGGACATTCCTCCTGGACGCGGCCGGCCGGTCAACCGGTAGCCGCCCCGTGTCTCCACCGCACCGACTCCCCGGAGGGAGGAGATGACCAGGCCAGGATCGAGCATCTCCCTCACTGCCAGCACCTTGGTCATCCACCATGGTTGCTTCGGAAATGGATCTTCCTCGATCCCCTGATGCCCGCCGTTGGCCGACTGGCACTTCCATCCGCCCCTGTCGACATCGAGTCGCCACGAGAGTCGCATCTTAGGACCAGCGCCAGTCACTTGAAGCTCACGCTCGACTACGGCTGAGAATTCTGAGTTGCGTACCTGACGCGGCCCGTCCATAAGCACAAGCCGAAGCGCCTCGCCCAAGTCGCTCACTTTCGGTCCAGTCTACCCCAACAATGAACGGGAGGCGCCGCTGCCGTCAAACCGAGGGCAAGCGGCAGGTGGCAATGTATCTACGCTCACCTGGCCACGGCCGCCTTTATGGTAGAGTCGCGACGGAACGAGGCCATCGGGTGAGCACATCAAGTGCACTGAGTAATTGGACCCGATCTAGTCAAAGGACTGACTCCTCCCTGCTTGTCGTTATAGACAAACGTCCCAGTCGTTGTACCTTCGTAAGTACCATTACCGAAGATGGAACACGAAACGGGAACGATATCTTGCATGCCCGCTCCGGTGCAGTTATTACAGTCGGCGTTACCGCTTCCAACAAATACCCAGCTGCCCCCTAGATCATAGTAGACCCTTGTCGTGATCGTCAGACTGGAAACAACCTCGTTGCAAGGCTTTGCTAAGTAGCCGATGGTATTGACCACATTGTCGGAATGCCCCGAGTAATGTGGTTCCTGCGTGCCGGCGTAGCAGACAGTCGGCGGCGGAGGGATGATCGTAGGTGAGTCGGCGGCCCGAGCCGACAAGGCTACGAAGCCACTGGACAAGCCAGTAATCGCCACGGCAGCTGCAACCGAGGAAGCAAGTCGATAAGTTCTATGAACCAGAGTGCGGGGTCGCCGACTGCGCATCGACCTCATCGGTTCGAGGATGGACATGCCGCATCTCCGTCAGGTTGGCTAGTATAAGTAGAAAGTTGTCACCGCGGTGTTCGAGTCTTGGAATTGGTTTCCCTTTAGGGTTGCATACCCGAACGCATAGACCGTATAGGTGCCAACAGGGGTAGTGCAGTCATAACAAGGCTGGTACCAACTTGTACCTCCGCAGGAGGTAGCCGCATTACAGGCGGTCAGTTGATACACCTCGCTCTCGGAACCATTGGGCCACTTGACGTAATAGTCTATTTGAACGCGCTGGCCGGACACGGCCTGCTGCCAGCCGGTTGATGACACCGTCACATCCGCGCCGGTGTAGCCGTCTGTCGAGGCGCTGGCCCTGACCGACGCGGCTGGATAGCCACCACCGCCCCCACAACAGGGCACGGGCGGAGCAGGAGCCGGTGAGGCCGCCAGCGCCGGTACCGTCAGGAAGGCCGCAGCGGCTAGCGAGGCGAACGCGACCGCGGCAAGTTTGCTGGTCCATGACCGACTGCTGTGGATGACCACCATCGTTCTCCCTCTTCCTGATGGCGCGTGCTACTCAATCCGGGCTAAGCTTGAGTCCGAGTACCTCGCACGGCCGGGAGTGTAGACCCCCGTACCGAATGGGTCAAGAGGTTTTGTGAACAGGTGTGGAAGCTCAGAGCAGGGGCCTCCTCATGGTAGTGGGCGGCTTCGAACTCAGCGGGGGGAACCATACCCGGCTCGGTGTGGAGCCGAGCGCCAAGACCGTCCAAGGCTACCGCGACGTGCTCCTCCTTGTGCGTGTCGACGCCAACGATGACATCCCTCGGACCAGGTGCGATGATGTCCACGCTGTTGATCTCCTTCAAGGTCACCGGTATCGCTCGCCGCGGGCGGCTGGACAGGACTGCGATGGGAACTGGTGAGATCAGGCTCCTATCAGGTCACAGCCGTTCGTTGGCGAGCACTTCAGCATGTGCGGCCTGACAGCCGACACGTCAACGCCAGGGCACGAAGCCGGTCGTAACCAGGGTCAGACTCTCAGGCAGCACGGGGGATCATCGCAGTCGTAACTGTCGCCCCTGGATCCCACCGAGGCCACCGCCCCCGCCTCGGCCAGTCGCTCGGTGTAGCGCACCGCCAGGTATTGAACGCCCCGGTCGGAGTGGTGCACCAGTCCCTGCAGCTGCTCGCCGCGTCGGCCCCAGACAGCCATCTTCGGGAGGCGCCTCAATTTGCAAAGTCAAAACATGGGGTGTAGAATCCCGAAGGCGGGAAAAAGCAGGGGTAGGGGGTGGGAAAGCCGCCCGGAGGGGCCTCAGGGATCCCACGTATGGTTGCGATAATGAAACTTATGCCTGGCTCAACGGAAACGGAACGAACGAAACGATCGAGCTAGCTAGCTAGGTAAGCTAGAGCAGTGGGAGCGGCCGAATTCGAGTGACGCCGCAAGTAGTGATTGCAGCGACGGCAATCTATTACACAACCGCAGCAATCGACTATGCGGTCGAAGCGGTCGTCATTGCGATCATGAGTGTGGTCGGAATCGCGACCGCGTTCACCCCCATCGCCCAGCGCACAGCGACAGAGGTTGACGAGGTAATCGGGGGTGAGGCCACCTCGCTCTCTCTTGACTCCTACAGGTGGAAGGTGGGAATGTGGGTGTGCGGCCTTCTCTTACTGGTCCTAGTCCCACTAGGAACGTGGGCCCCGGTGGTGCGCTCCCATATCATGTTGGTACCAGCCGTTATCGCCGGCGTCGCCATGGTTTGGTGCGGGTGGCAAAACGTGCGTCTTGGCCCCAAAGTAGAGCGCGCCGCCTCTGCCTACGTCGGCGAGAGATTAGGCTACGAGCTCACCATCTCGCAACCCCTCGGGTTCTCACGCAGGCGCTGGGAGCGAAGTGTTGCTCGAGCTGAACAGCA
>JBAQYY010000101.1:0-7550 GCA_049790415.1 Candidatus Dormiibacterota bacterium
GCCCCAAAGTAGAGCGCGCCGCCTCTGCCTACGTCGGCGAGAGATTAGGCTACGAGCTCACCATCTCGCAACCCCTCGGGTTCTCACGCAGGCGCTGGGAGCGAAGTGTTGCTCGAGCTGAACAGCAACGGCAATCTGTTCTGGATGCTCTACAGCGTAGTCGGGGCATCTGAAGAGGAAGCTCGGAGCACCCCGCGGAGGTGGCGCGGTCAGGCCTAGCTGGCCGGGCAGGGCGGGGTGTTGGCGCTCATCAGCTGCGCCTGCAGGGAGAGCAACTGGACCGGCTGGGATAGGTTCGCGGGCACGAAGAGCGACACCTGGATCAGCGTGTCGACCTGGATCTGCTGGTACTGGATACCGGCAGGGACCAAGGTCAGGTACTCAGAGGTATTGGACGGGTTCGCGGCCACGCACTGAACACTCGACAAGGCCCGCTCGGTGGACATCTCATCGATTCCGCCGAACTCCAAGCTGCCACCGCTTACCTCGATGGAGGTGACGGGACTTCGATCCACCGTGAATTTCAGGCCCACGGCAATCCCACTGTTGGCGTCACTGCTGGCTACCTGCTGATCGGTGGCGTACCAACTATTGGCGTTGGGGCTGGGGGCCACGTTTCCCTGACCGGTGGTGAGGTACTTGACTAGCGCGACCAGGCCGGAATTCGGGGCCGCGGAGTGAATCTGCGCTTTGCCGCTAGTCATGGTCACGCTGCCGGGCAAGTTGGTGGCCAGGATGGCCGCTCCGAAGTCGAGACGCCAGGCGGCCTTTTTGGAGTCCTTGCGAAACACCCCGTACCAGGTGTAGGCAGGCGAGGGGTCGGTCCCGCTCGTGGCCAGCTCGGGGATCGTGGCCAAAAATTCGGCGGGGGTCTTGCTGGAGCCAGTCAGGTAGACCCTGAGGTTGGCGGTGCTGGGAGTCGTGCCAGCCGTTATCGCGGCGGCCTGGGCCTGGCTCAGTAGGCTGAAGTTGGAGTCGTCCTGACGGGCCTCGATTCCCTCCTCGACCGCGTTCTGCAGGCCGATGTTGTAGGTGGCACTGGCCTTGTTGTCAGTCTTGCCATAGTGAACCACCGTCTGGACCGCCTGTTTCTGGCTCAAGGCTGCGGGATAGGAGGCCCCGGTCAGGGTGATCACTAGCAAGCTGGCCAAGAGCAGGGTCGCACCCAAAACTTGGGACGTCCGCGTCATTGCTCAGACCGCTGCCGGGCTTCCGCCGAAGTGGGATCTGGCCCGAGGGGGCGCATCCGAGCGCTCGGACGACGCGGGCCGAGGAGCCATGACCACGGGCGCAGGGAGGTCAACCCTATGCTCGCGTCGGTCGTCTGGTCATGCTGGCTCAAGATCGGCTGATCATCGCCCCGCGGGCGGCTGCCTCGAGGCAGCGTCGTCACTTTGTTGCGGCCCCAGCACAGCCCAGCGAAGAGTCCGTCTCCGTCCAGATCTTGGCGTCAGGCCCGCACTCGTCGGACTTGAGGTCGAAGACCAGGTCGATTCCCGGCTCGCGGACGCTCTCGCGGAAGTGAGGGTTCTGCGAGAACCCGCGGTCCGCCAGGAGTAGTCGATGGCGATACCTTCCGCCAGCGACCGCCGCAACATGTTCAACCGGTGGTCGTACTCGTGATCGTTGGCCGACCCGACTCAGTGCTTCTCGATGAGCTCACCGTCGGGCCCAACCCTCCACTGCGCGGTCACGACATACCGTGTGTGGTGCGTCGTACCCCCGATGGGCCGCGAGATGGTCCGCTGCCAGGCGTCAGGATCGGCGGGCGGCGCCACGACCTCCCTTCGCCGGAGCTTCAGCGGTCCTTGTTAGGCCGTCCCTTGTTGTCGGTCTGTTACCGGGACACTTGCGGGATCCCGAAAATCGGGAATCGGCCTACCCTATAAGGGTGGCGCTTTCGGGGCGCTCAAAACGCGTAAAGCCCTCTTTTAGCGACCCCTATGCCGGGCTCGATAAAGCGGGCTGTCTTGGCTGCCCTTGTAGTAGCATCTGTCTTCCAAGCTGCAGGTCGAAAGTGTTCGTTAGTTCGAATGTCGCTCCGGCGCTTACAACCCCGCCTTGATCGAGGCTTCGGCTCCGGGATTGCTCCCAATCTTGGTGCCTTGCCGCTGGACATACGCCTCGGCCTCGGCGATTGCCCCGAGCGTGTACGAGATCCATCCTTCAGCCGCCGGCACCCAGTAACCGCTCGAGTTCGATGGCCGTTCCCTGAAGGGAACCAGTGGCTGGCCGGAGGGCACGATGGACTGAACGGTCACGAACACTCGAGCTAAGGTTTGGGCGGCAGAGTTCAGTTGGGCTTTGGTAGCCGATTGACCCCCCTTGACATCGGGCGGTAGGGCCCTCGCGAAGGCCAATTGATAGCCAGCGAGCTTGTTCACGAACGGTGTAATCAGGACGGTGGCCGCGCTTTCCACCCGGGCACTGTTCGCGCAACTGACTGTCCCTCCACCGGAAACCGCGGAATCGAGTGAACTATTGGTGCTGCAGATCTCGACAGCAACCTGCTTCACTTCGTCGCTGAATGTTCCCTGGAGGTTCATATCCAAGCTGGTGATCGCATTCACCTCACCGTCGATCGCGGTCTTCGCAGTGGCTTCGATCGTCCCTCCGAGGGCGTGGTACAAGTCTTGGGCCAAGCTCAGCAGCTGCCCATTGCTCACCGACTCGGTGCCTACGAGCTCCCAATAGTAGGACCGTAATGGCACCAGAAACTGCACATGGGCTCGACCGGCCAGCGCCGGCTGCAGCGCGGTCGAATCCCAAACGAGCAAGTTTGCGGGCAACCCAAAGATTGGTGTGGAGCTGACTCCTGTCTCGGCGTAATCGATCAGGGCGGTATGTGCGGCCACTTTCAAGCGCCCGCCGCCGAAGACACAGGCGTCCGTGAGGGCTTGCTGGAGCGGCTGCGGCTTGCCCGATTGCCCGAGCACCTTGGCAATATCCGGGGCAGGCAGTACCGAGCAGGGTTTCAGGGTGGACGAAAAATTCTGCGCGGCGAGGGCCGGAGCTACAGACGCGACGGCAATACCAGCAACCACGAGAGCGAGCAGCGAGGGTCGAACTCGGCGCCTGACGTGGACAAGGTCCCATCGCAGAAAGGCGGTCACGTCCTGATTATATTCAGACCGGCATAACGATGGCCGTCGAGCGCTTGAGCGGCAGCTCGTTGCCGCAGCCGGGCTCATCAGTGGCACTTGGGTCCGGCAGTTTCCTATTTCAACCCATCTCGTCCGGCGTCATCCCCCCAGATGTCCGAGTTAAGATGAGACTGTCAACTGCTAGGAGCGGGCGCGATCGGGGTCAGCTCTGACTCCATGGGCGGTAGGCACCTGCTCTCCCCAGCCTGGCACGTAGTTCCACGTGGCAATCGAACTTGCGACCGCCAGATCCGCCCAGCGGTCGAATTTTGGGACCACTATCTGGGCCGGCCCAGGTAGTCCGCTCTGAGTCTGTCTTGTCAAGGTACCCGGCGCCGTTGACTGCGAGATGCCTACCCCTAGATTGCCCTGCGTCTCTGCCCCCGAAGCTGGGCCACAGTAGGGCTGGGTGACTTGCTGTAGCTGATCCGCGCCCAGCAAAAGCCACGTGCTCGGCCAGAACGTCATCGTCCGTGATTCCGGAATTCCGACCACTCCCGACGCCGGCGTCGTCGGACAGCCGCGCATCGAGTTCTACGAGGTGGTTCTCGCTCCAGTAAGGGCGTAGAGCTGATGAGCGGTGGTGGGTTGATCACCTGCCCCCGCTCCGATCCCTCGGGCATTTCTCGAGTGTTCGCAGACCGTTAGCCTGATTCATGCGCAGACAGTCCCGCGGCGCACGCCCAGCGCCAGCATCCCCCGCTCGACGCGCTACGGAGAGATCTTGCGGCGGTAAGTGAACATGGCGAAGATGTAGGCAACGATGAGGATGCCCACGCACCAGGCAAGGGCAGTCCCCATGTCGGAGCCGACCGGCTTCTGTGCGAACAGGTCGCGGATCGCGTTGACTATGGAGGTCACCGGCTGGTACTCAGCGAAGGCGCGCACCGGACCAGGCATGGTGGCGGTGGGCACGAATGCCGAGCTGATGAGCGGCAGGAAGATGAGCGGGTAGGCGAAGGCACTCGCGCCGTCCACGGACTTGGCGGAGAGACCGGGGATCACGGCGAGCCACGTCAACGCCAGGGTGAACAGGATCAGGATGCCGGCGACCGCCAGCCACGCCAGCACTCCCGCGCCCGAGCGGAAGCCCATGAGGAGGGCGACGAGCACGACGACCACTAGCGAGACGAGATTGGCGACCAGTGAGGTCAGCACGTGCGCCCACAGCACGGACGACCGAGCGATCGGCATGGACTGGAATCGCTCGAAGATGCCGCTCTGCATGTCCATGAAGAGCCGGAGGGCGGTGTAGGAGATGCCCGAAGCAATCGTGATCAACAGAATGCCGGGCAGCAGGTAGTTCACATACGAATGCGACCCGGACTTGATCGCGCCGCCGAACACGTAGACGAAGACCAGCATGAAGCCGATCGGCATGAGCGTGGTGGTGATGATGGTGTCCAGGCTGCGCGTGATGTGGCGCAGGGATCTTCCCAGCAGGACGGTGGTGTCGCTGAAGAAATAATTGGTCATCGTTGTTCCCTGCTCGTACCTGCCCGCCTCCTGTCATGGCTGGATGCGCCGTCCTTGCCGTCGTCACCGACGATGGCGAGGAAGACTTCCTCGAGGGTGGGCTGCTTCTCGACGTATTCGACCTTGGCGGGAGGGAGTAGCTGCTTGAGCTCGGAGAGGGTGCCGTTCACGATGATCCGACCCTGTTGGAGGATCGCGATCCGGTCGGCGAGTTCCTCGGCCTCGTCCAGATACTGCGTCGTGAGGAGCACCGTCGTGCCCTGCTCGGCGAGTTCCTTGACGGCCCGCCACACCTCGATGCGAGCCTGGGGGTCGAGGCCAGCCGTCGGCTCGTCGAGGAAGATGACCTGCGGATTCCCGATGAGGCTCATCGCGATGTCGAGGCGCCGGCGCATGCCACCCGAATAGGTGGACACCCTCCGTGCGGCCGCGTCGGCCAGCGAGAAGCGATCGAGCAGGTCATCGGCGATCGTGCCGGGGTCCCTCAGGTGCCGCAACCTGGCGACCAGCACGAGGTTCTCCCGTCCGCTGAGAATCTCGTCGACGGCGGCGAACTGTCCGGTGAGACTGATGGACTCCCGGATGTCCGTAGCCTGGGTGGCGACATCGAAGCCGTTGACGCTGGCAGTCCCCGTGTCGGCCTTCAGCAGCGTGCACAGGATCTTCACGATGGTGGTCTTGCCGGCCCCGTTCGGACCCAGCAGCGCGAAGATTGTGCCCTGATCCGCGTTCAGGTTCACCTTGTCGAGCACCATCTGGTTGCCGAACGACTTGCAGACGTCCCTGACCACGATCCCCGGCGCGCCGGTCTGACCGGTCATCGCGCTCTGCTTTCTAGGTGGGGACGCGGGCCTACCGGGAGCTTGCCGGCGGCGCTGAGCGCTTCTCGACGCTCCTTCCACTCCTTCTCCAGCACGGGAAGCCGCTCCACCAGGAAATCAGATAACGCGGCCCACTCCAACAAGGTCGCCCGCCGTTCGAGTGGGGTGTTGGCCAGCAGGCGCAGACCTTCTCGGGCCAGCTCGCCCTGCTCCTGGTACTCGGAGATGTCGAAGCCCAGCGCCCGTGGTGACGACATGTCGACGCACACCCGGTCCATCCGCTCGCCCGCCGCCCGGGACCGCCGGATGAGCCCGAGGCTCTCCAGCGTATTGACCGCGCCAGCGATGGCGCTTCTGCTTGCCAGCAGGGCATCAGCCAGCTCCGTGAGGCTCTGTTCCGGGGGATCGCAGACCCCCAGGTATCCCAGTAGGCGGCCCACCATCGGGGCCATCGCGTATCGGCGGGCATAGAACCGGCCGGTATGGTCGGCGAACGTAATCTCCTCGTCACTTGGCATGCGGACATCTTACCACAACCTCCTGAGATAACACATATCTGTGTTATCTCAGGAGAATGGTTGGCTCCTCAGTTTTGCGCCACGAGCCCGGTCGTCCATCGCCTATGGCCCGAGCCGTGAAAGCATTTCGAGGCGCAGTGACTTGGAAGCAGATCCGAGAAGGAACCGCGAAACAAGCGCTGCCCAAGGCAGAGCTACCCCAATGCGGTCTGAGCGGATCTAGCCTCGCACCAGTTTTTCAAGACCCAGCATGAGATACCCGCGATGGGCTCTCGGGCCTGAGTTGCCGATCTTGGCGGCTAGCTCCCCCACGTGTGCCCCATCTGCCCGACTCCACTTGACTCTGACTCGCTCCGCCTGCCCGTCTCCCTCAAGCCGGGCGCCTAACCGCCCAATTGGAGTGGCGAGCTCCGCAGAGCCGCGAGTAGAAAGAACTGTCGCCATCTCGTCAAGTGACTTTTGATATCGAGACCGCATGTGGTAGTGCGTCAAGTCGATCAGTTTGGCCGGTAGCGCCTCGAGACCCGGGTCGCGCAGGAGCGACGCGATCAACTCTGCCGACCCACCGACGTAGGTGCACTCGAGGTCGACCTCTGACACTACGCACCAACTGCGATCATCGGGCCACCACAGGTTCGGTGTCTGTGGCACATGGTCCAGAAGCGATAGAGCGGTCCGAATATTGCCCGGGTAGAGAAAATACTGACGCTCCCCAATCCGAAACTTCTGGTCGGTACTTCCCAAGTCCGGCAGGCCCACTCCGTCAGAAATCCTCTCTCCGCTGGATGTCTCATGGGTAGTCATCCACCTATAACCATCCCAAAGCCCGTACCAACACGCGACCGGAGGTGCCGAACGCTCAGCCAGCGCGTCCACAAGCGATCGCGCATCTCCCTCTGCCAAAGTGCCGCGGAGTGGCCCGGAGGACCAGGGCACGGGGACGCCAGGAGTGGTGGTGGGCAGTGCCACTGCTGTGAAACCCGCAGTCCGTGTAAGGCGGGAGCCGCTCCATCGGGCGATCTCACGCCACCGCACTGTCGACGATCCTGACGTGGTTCGGGCTCGAGCTGGGTGCAGAAGTCGGGCGTAGCTGGCGAACCCACTCGGCACGAGGGAACCGATTGATCGTCGATCGGCAAAGTTCAGGCTCGAATCCAACCACGCCGCGTGCTCACGTGCCTCGCTCAAATGCGCCCCTCCTAGAGGCAGGTTCAAGGGTAGTCATCTCGAGGGTATCAGTTGTCTGTCAGGCGATCCGGCGGCGCACCCACCAAAAGCAGATCCCGACCAAGAGCAACGCCAGGGCAACAAAGATCACGAACTCGTACCACTGGAAACTCCAGTAGCGCCCCGCCGGTTGGTAGGTGAGCAGGTCACGAACCCCTAGCTGGTCCATGCACTTCTGCGCCAGTGAGGGTCCGGCGGGGCCGGGGCCGCTCAAGCCACCGCCTAGAGGGGGAATCGTGATGTTGGGACATGACCCTACGCCGCTGATGGTGACGCCATGGGTCTTTCCGAACCCAATCCGCAATCCGTTGCCCACAATTCCGTTTTCACCGATCACTCGCCGGGCTGCGTTTATGGTCTGACTC
>JBAQYY010000102.1:0-68872 GCA_049790415.1 Candidatus Dormiibacterota bacterium
CCACCGGGCCGACGGCGGCCGCCCGCACGGGAACGTCGCGCCACCCGAGCAGGCGAAGCCCGGACTCGGCGACCGCTAGCTCGAACACCGCCTGGCAGGCGGTCCGATCCTCGGCTCGACGGGGGAAGAAAACGGTTCCCACCGCGTATCGCCCTCGGGCCGGCAGGGAGATACCCACGGGAGCGCAGACCCGGCGGAGGAAGCGGTCGGGGGTCTGGATCAGGATCCCCGCGCCGTCACCGGTACCGGGGTCGGCCCCGACCGCACCGCGGTGAAGCATCCGGCGGAGCACGCCCAGCCCCAAGCGGACGATCTCGGGGTTGGGCTGGCCTTGCAGAGTGGCCACGAAGCCCATGCCACAGCTATCGTGCTGCTCACCTGGATCGGCCAGGTGGGGCCCGCGCGGGACAAACCGGATCTCCTCCGCGGCCGAACCCTGGGCGCCGGGACGGCTTCTCTGGGTGCGCTGAGAACTTGGCGGGGACATGAACTCTGCGGCCAGCGTCCCGCAACTAAAAAAAGACCGGCGCCCGAAACTCGGGAACCGGTCTTTGCTCTAGCGATGCGGTTGCGCTAGCTGACCGGCCCTCCTGCAAGTAGGGATGCACTGAGCCCGAGCCCAGCGGTGGTCGGCTGAATTACCGCTTCCGTGCGCAAAGTGGGGCCATTGTAACCGGGGGCCAACCACCAGTCAAAAGGTTGGTGCGGGCTGCTTCGGGTAGCAGCGGATTCATGTTCCGGGTTGACCTAGGCCCCAAAAAGTGGACCGCTCTTATGACAATTTGGCGGAGAGGGCGGGATTCGAACCCGCGGTGGCTTGCACCACACCGCTTTTCGAGAGCGGCACCTTAAACCACTCGGACACCTCTCCGTGCGCTCGGAAAGTGTAGGTTGGGCTACTGCCCCGCGGGACCGTCTCCGCCCAAGTGCCTGGGCGCGCCGCCCGGAGGAGTCAGCCTGATCGGTCCCGCAGGCTCCGAAAGAATGCCTGGAGGAGAAGCCCCGACTCTTCCGCCAAGCAGCCGCCCGCGACTTGGGGGTGGTGGTTTCCGGCCGAGTTCTCGAGGACGTTGTAGACGCTCCCTACGGCTCCCTTCTTGGGATCGTCGGCGCCGTACACAACCCGGTCGACGCGTGCCAGCAGGAGCGCGCCGGCGCACATCGGACAAGGCTCCAGCGTCGTATACACGGTTACTCCCTGTAGGCGCCACGAGCCCAGAGCCCGGGTGGCCTCAGCGATTACCAGCAGCTCGGCATGGGCAGTGGCATCCTGGGCCTCTTCCACCCGGTTGGCAGCACTTCCGATGACCGTGCCGCCGCGAACCGCCACGGCGCCGATGGGAACCTCGCCACGGTCGCCGGCCGCGGCAGCCAGCTGCAGAGCGCGAGCCATGAATTCGCGGTCGGTTTCAGATAAGGAAAGGGGATTCGTTGCTGAGATGGCTATCCTCGGTTGGGGAGAACTAGGGCCGCACCTATAATTTGGCCCCTCGTGGTGGCTATAGCTCAGTTGGTTAGAGTGCCAGGTTGTGGCCCTGGAGGTCGAGGGTTCAAGTCCCTCTAGCCACCCCATCCGCCCGCCCCGGCTGGGCCGGCGGGGGTGACCCCCTGTGCTATGCTCGGCCCGACCCGGAGCCCAGCTAGACAGCGCTCGAGCGCGTGGGGCGGGCTCCGTGGCGACTCAAGGAGAAAGTACCCAACAATGCTTCAGGGTGAAGCCAAAGCTGCGGTGATCGAAGGTCACCGCCAACACGAGGGTGATACCGGCTCGCCCGAGGTCCAAATCGCCATCTTTAGCGAGCGGATCCGCGAGCTCACCGAGCATCTCAAGGTGCACCCCAAAGACCATCACACCCGGCGCGGTCTGCTCAAGTTGGTGGGCAAGCGTCGGCGTTTGCTGGATTACCTGATGCGGGTGGACATCGCCCGCTACCGGGCGCTGATCGCCCAGTTGGGGCTGCGCCACTGACACTGACCGATTTCCGGCTTACTCGTTTGCAACCGAGAGCCGGTTACTTTTACGACCGCGAGCTCTCCCGAGCGGAGTTGCGGCAGACTTCACCGGAGCGGCAAGCGCGCGGTTGGAGACTGGCGATCGGAGCCGAACGAAGGTTCAGCTCTCATCCCCTTTCCCTAACCGCGACAGCCCTTTCCCCGGAGCAGCCTACCTCTCTCTGCAGGCCGGAGCCGCGGGGAGGATCTCTATGGAAAAGACCGTTGTTTCACGCACATTTGACGGCGCCGAACTAAGCCTCGAGACCGGCCGCCTAGCCGGCCAGGCCAACGGCGCCGTCCTGGTGCGCCAGGGCGACTCGGTGGTCCTGGTGACCGCCACCGCCAGCAAGGCGCCCCGGCCGGGGATTGACTTCTTCCCCTTGACCTGCGACTACGAGGAGAAGATGTACGCGGTGGGACGCATCCCCGGCGCCTTCATGCGCCGGGAAGCGAGGCCCTCGGAGGCCGCCATCTTGACCTCACGGATGATCGACCGTCCCATGCGGCCGCTCTTCCCCAAGGACTTTCGCAACGATGTCCAGATCGTGGCCACGGTGCTCTCCACCGACCAAGTCCACGACCCCTCCATCCTCGCTCTGGTCGGAGCCGGGGCGGCGGTGGCGATCAGCGACATCCCCCACGACGGCCCGGTGGCGGCGGTCCGGATGGGCCAGTTCGAAGGTCACCTGGTGGAGAACCCCGGCATGCCGGATTTGGAGCGCAGCCAGCTCGACCTGGTGGTGGCCGGGACCAAGGACTCTCTCAACATGGTCGAGGCTGGCGCCCGCGAGGTCTCGGAGGAGACCCTGGTCGAAGCGCTGGCAAGGGCCCACGAGCGTATCCGCGAGATCATCGGCATGATCGATGAACTGGTGGGCAAGGTGGGCCGGCCGAACATGGAGTATCCCCACGTCGGTGTCCCCGCCGAGATCAAGCAGGCGGTGGCGGACTTCGCCGCCGACCGCATCGACCAGGTCTTCCGGGAGTCCGACAAGGCCCAGCGTGACGATCAGGTGGACAAGCTTCGTGCCGAGGTGGTCGCCCAGCTCACCTCACGCTTCCCCGATCGGGTGGGCGACATCGGCGGAGCCTTCGAGTCGGTGCTCAAGTCAGCGGTCCGCCGGGCCGTGCTCGACCAGGGGATCCGCCCCGACGGGCGTCGCACCGACGAGATCCGTCCCATCTGGTGCGAGGTCGGCGTCCTGCCGCGCGCTCACGGCAGTGCCATCTTCACCCGGGGTCAGACACAGGCCCTCTCGATCGTAACCCTGGGCACCATGTCCGACCACCAGAAGCTGGACGGGCTGGGCCTGGACGACTTCAAGCGCTATATGCACCACTACAACTTCCCGCCCTACTCGGTGGGTGAGGCCCGGCCGCTGCGTTCCCCGGGACGGCGCGAGATCGGCCATGGCGCCCTGGCCGAGCGGGCTGTCAGGGTCATGGTTCCTCCGGCTGACGACTTCCCCTACGTGATCCGGATCGTCAGCGAGATCCTCTCCAGCAACGGCAGCACCTCGATGGCCAGCGTCTGCGGCAGCACCCTGGCGCTGATGGATGCCGGCGTGCCCCTGGCTGCTCCGGTGGGAGGCATCGCCATGGGCCTGGTGACCGACGAGAAAGACCCGAGCCGCTACGCCATCCTGTCTGACATCCAGGGGATGGAGGACGCCCTCGGCGACATGGACTTCAAGGTGGCCGGTACCCGGCGCGGGGTGACCGCCCTGCAGATGGACATGAAGGCCCGGGGCCTCACCTCCGACCTCTTTCGCAAGGCGCTGGAGCAGGCCCGCCTGGGCCGTCTCTTCATCCTCGACAAGATGGCTGAGGCGCTAGCCGATCCGCGCCAGGCGATGTCCACCTACGCACCGCGCATCACCACCATCCAGATCCATCCCGACAAGATCCGCGACCTGATCGGTCCTGGTGGCAAGACCATCCGGCGGATCCAGGAGGAGACCGGCTGCCAGATCGACATCGAGGACGATGGCAAGGTCTTCTTGGCGACAGTGGACGAGGAGGCCATGCAGCGGGCGGTGGCCATGATCCGCGACCTCACCGAGTCGGTCGAGGTGGGTCGCATCTACAAGGGCAAGGTGGTTCGGATCATGCCCTTCGGCGCCTTCGTCGAGATCCTGCCTCGCCAGGACGGCCTGGTGCACATCTCCCAGCTGGCCGACCAGCGGGTGGGCAAGGTCGAGGATGTGGTCAACATCGGCGACGAGATCATGGTCAAGGTGACGGAGATCGACGACCGGGGCCGGGTCAACCTGTCCCGCAAGCAGGCGATACTGGAGCTGGCCGGTAGTCCCGCTCCGAGCGGCAACGGCGCTCCTTCCGGTGACCGCTCGCCGGGTGCCTGATTCGAGTTTGGACCTGGCGCTGGGGGCGCAGGCCCGGCTGGACGCGATTGGCGTCCAGGTCCGGGCCTGCAACCTCTGCCCACTTCATCTAAGTCGAACCCAAGGCGTCCCTGGAGTCGGGCCAGCGACGGCTCGCATCATGGCGGTGGGCGAAGCTCCCGGTGAGAGCGAGGACCGCGAGGGTAGACCCTTCGTGGGAGCCGCTGGACGGCTGCTTACCCAGTTGCTGGAGGAGATCGGCCTGAGCCGAGAAGACATCTTCATCACCAACGTGCTCAAGTCGCGGCCCCCGGGCAATCGAGATCCCCTGCCCGAGGAGGTCATCGCCTGCGCTCCCTACCTGGACGCCCAGATCGAGGTGCTCCAGCCAGAAGTGATCCTGCTGCTGGGGCGGCATGCTCTGCAGCGGCTCTTGCCTCAGGCCGCGGGGATCTCCCGGGCTCACGGCACGCTGGTGCGCCAAGGCGAGCGCACCTACATGCCCTGCTACCACCCCGCTGCCGCGCTCTATAACGGTGGCCTTCTGGGAGTGTTGCGCCAGGACTTCCAGCGGCTCAAGGAACATCTCGGCCAGCCGCCGCCCTCGCCCCCGGTGGCGGCCCCGGCGGAGGCTCCAGTGGTTCCTGCCGACGAGCAGCTTGGCCTCTTCTAACCAGACTTCGGAATTGGCTGCTGCCGACTTCCTGGCCCAGCCGGCGCCGGGGATCCTGCGTTTCATCCCGCTGGGTGGGGTGGGGGAGATCGGCAAGAACCTGGCGCTGCTCGAGGTGGGCCCCGATGTCGTCGTCATCGATGCCGGCTTGGCCTTTCCGGAGGAGGAGACCCCCGGGGTGGACGTGGTGCTGCCGGACATCTCCTTTCTGCGTACCCGGCGGGATCGACTCCGGGCGGTTCTGCTCACCCACGGCCACGAGGACCACATCGGGGCGCTCCCCTTCTATCTGAAGGAGCTCGGGGTGCCTGTCTACGGCACTCGAATGACCATCGGCCTGCTGCGCAACAAACTCGAGCGTCGGGGCTTCGCCGGCCACGCCACGCTGGCCGAGACTGAGCTGGGCCAGGCGTTCGCGGTGGGCCAACTCCAGGTGGAGCTCTTTCACATGACCCACAGTGTGCCCGGCAGCTGCGGTCTCGCCATTCATACTCCGGCCGGCCTGGTGGTGCACACCGGGGACTTCAAGCTCGACCAGTCCCCAGTCGGCGGGGTGGTTCCCGATCTGGGCCGGCTGGCTCACCTGGGCGGGGAGGGGGTGCGTCTCCTACTAAGCGACAGTACCAACGCAACCGTGGCCGGACTGACCCCCTCGGAGCTGACCGTGCGACCCGCTCTGAAGGAAGCCCTGGAGGATGCGCCCGGGCGGGTGTTGATGGTGACCTTCGCCAGCAATCTAGCGCGCATGCGGCAGACCCTGGAGCTGGCCGAGCAGGCCGGCCGGCGCTGCTGTCTGGTCGGGCGGCGCATGCTCCGCAACACCGATACCGCGCGCCAGCTGGGCTACCTCAACATCCCTCCCGGTCTGCTGGCTGCTCCCCGGGAGCTGGCCAGCATCCCCCCCCGGGAGCTCTGCCTCCTGGCGACCGGATCCCAGGGCGAACCACTGGCGGCGCTTAGTCGTATTGCCGCCGGCAGCCACCCCTTCATCCGCCTCCGGGACGACGACACCGTGGTCCTGGCCGCCAACCCCATCCCAGGTAACGAGGCCACCGTCGGGCGCATCGTCAACCAACTCGTCGAGCGCGGTGTGCGCGTTCTCGCTGGCAGTGCCTCTGGCGTTCATGCCAGTGGACATGCGGCCCAGGAGGAGCTGCGCTTTCTCCTGGAGGTGGTTAGGCCGCATTACTTCATCCCGGTCCACGGCGAGCCCCGTCACCTGGCTGCCCACGCCCAACTGGCCAGTCAGGTGGGGCTGGCTGCGGGCGCAGTCTCGATCCTGGAGAACGGCGATGTGGCGGAGATCTCAGCGAGTGAGATGCAGGTCCGGGGTAGCGTCAGTGTTGGCTCCATTCCCATCGATGCCGAAGGTAAAGGGCTTGCTGCCGGTGCCACCCCCAGTCTGACCCCGATTCCGGTTGTGGTCGTCTCGGTGACCATGAACCGAACCCTGAGCAAGCTCCTGGCCGGTCCAGAGACCGTCCTGGTGGGAGATGCGGAGCAAGCGGAGCGCCGCCTTATCGACGGCGGCCGCGAGCAGGTTCGCCATGCCCTCCGCGGGCGGAGGGCCTTCCGCGACCCCGGGGCCGTGCGCCGGGCGGTAGGAGCGGCGATGGAGGATCACCTGGCGGCCAGCGGCCCCTGGCGCCCCCGGGTGGTGGCCGTCGTCAGCCTCGTCTAGTCGGTGGGCCGAACTCTTCGCTGGGTGGCACTCGGGGTGGCGGTCTTGGTCATCCTGGGAGCGGGGGCGGCCGCCGGAGCCCAACTGAAGCGCCCGGTTCCACGACCAACTCTCCATCGTGAAATCGCCAGCTCCCTGCGCGTTCCTGGAAGCGCACCCGCCTTGCCGCTGCCGGCAACAGGACAAGCCGCCCTCTACCTGCCCGGCTTCGGCTGGCTGGGGTCGTCTTCCGCCGAGACGGCCGTGCCCATCGCCAGCGTCACCAAAATCGTCACTGCTCTGGTCGTTCTCAGGGCGCATCCCCTGAGCTCGGGATCAGTGGGGCCAGCGGTGACCGTCGCCCCCAGCGACGTCGCCCTCTACCAAAGCGAGATTGCCCAGGGCGACTCGGTGGTGGCAGTGCAAGCGGGGGAGAGTCTCACCGAGCTGCAGCTCCTGGAGGGTTTGCTGCTGCCTTCCGGGGACAACCTGGCAGTACTGCTGGCCGACTGGGTGGCGGGATCAGAGCCGGCCTTCGTGGCGCGGATGAACCAGCTGGTATCCACGCTCCACCTGAGGGACACCCATTTCACCGACAGCAGTGGCTTGGACCCCGCCAGCGTGAGCTCGGCTCGCGACCTGGTGACCCTGGCTGTCCTGGCCATGAAGAATCCAGTCTTTGCCTCGGTGGTGGCCATGCCTGAAGTCACCCTGCCGGTAGCCGGAACGCTCCACAACTACAACCCGATCTTGGGCCAGGCCGGCGTGGTCGGAATCAAGACGGGGTGGACGGCGGCAGCGCTCGGATGTCTGGTCTTCGCCGCCAACACGGAGGTGGCGGGCCGACCAGTCCAACTCATCGGAGCCGTGCTCGGTCAGCCAGGCGGTCCGGAGTCGGGCCTCGTCGCGGCTGCCCGGGTAGCGTCGGCGCTGCTTTCGGCGGGGGAGTCCGGGCTGCGCCTGGTTCGCCTGCCCACCCCGGGCACACTGGTTGCCCGGCTGACGGCGCCCTGGTCGAAGAGCATTGCCGTCCGCGCCGGCGCTACCCTCTCGCTGGTCGCCCAGGCGGGAGCTGGTCTGGCTTGGTCCATCCGCTCTGAGATCCCGCGCCTACCCCTGCGGCGACGCTCGGAGGTGGGCTATTTGACGTTGACCACGCCGGTCGGGATCTGGCGCCGAGTGCCGCTGCTGGCGGCGCGCGGATTGACGGGCCCGAGCTTGTGGTGGCGCCTGACCCGCCACCCGTAGGGCGAGCAGATGTGCGGTCTCGCTGCTAGACTTCGGCCAGCGGGTGGCAATACCGCTTCAGACCCATCCAATCCCACCCATGTCAACGCCCTCATAGATGGCGAAAACGAAGCGGCGCCGGGCGCCGAGTCCGCGGGCGGCCAGCCCTCGACGTAGACCGTCGACCGCGCGAGGGCGGCGCCCCACGAGTCCTGCCCTGCGTCTCAAGTCGACCCAGCGGCGCGAGCTGGCCGGGGTCAGCGCCATCGCCTTGGGCTTGATCTGGATGATCCTCCTCGCCTTCCCCCAGGCCAAGATCGCATTCGACTTCGGTCGGGCGATCTCGGATGCGGTGGGGATCGGGGGCTGGATCATCGGAGTCGGCCTGCTTGCCGGTGGGGTTGGCATGCTGGCCTCAAGAACCTCAGAGAGAAGCGGTGGCCAGGTGTTGCTGGCGCTGGTGGTGTCGGCCGTTTCCGCCATTGCCATGGCGGCTACCGTTCAGCACGGGAGTGGAGGAGCGCTCGGCGCGGCGATTGGACCGCGGTTGGCGGATCTGGTGGGGGCTCCGCCGACCCTGGTGGCACTGGCCGCGCTGGCATTGGCGGGGTTGATCGTAGGCTTGGAGATCTACCCTTCGCGACTCTCGGTGCGCGCCTTCGGCCAGCTGGGTGATGCCGCTTCTCGTGCCTTTGCCTCCGACGGGGCAACTTCGGTTCGCGGTCGACTGGCGGCAACGCCCGCCAGCGGAAACGGACACGGACCTCTGGGCGGGCAGCTGCCCCAAATCGCCGAGAGCGACGATCCTGGGCCGGGCCCGGATGAAGTTGCTCCGGAGGCGTTCCAGCGGATCTTCGAGGGCCTGGAAGATCTGGAGCCAGACCAGATCGCCGTCGAGGCGGCGGCTGAGGCCGTTGAGGTGGGAGGGAGTCCAGTCGCTCCAGCCGTGCGGACGTCCGCTCCCCAGCCCACCGACGAACTCGACGACGAGCCCGAGCCCATCTGGATCCTTCCCAGCGTCGAGTTGCTCGATTCCGCCAGTGGCAAGCGGGAGCGGCTCCGGGACGAAATCCGGAGCCGAATTCGCACCATCGAGTCCACCCTGGCCAACTTCGGGGTGCAGTGCAAGGTGATGGGTGTCAACGCTGGGCCGACGGTGACCCAGTACGAGCTCCAGCCGGCCCCCGGCGTGGCGGTTCGCAAGGTCCTCGCCTACCAGCCTGACCTCTCGATGGCCCTGGCGGCGCCGATCCGGATCCAGGCTCCCATCCCCGGTAAATCGGCCATCGGCATCGAGGTACCCAACAAGGCAGCTCAGCTGGTGACGCTCAAGGAGGTGGTTCAAGCCCCCACCTTTAATGGCGTCAAGAGCAAGCTGGCCGTAGCCTTGGGGGCGGACGTCAGCGGCCATCCCGTGCTGGGCGACCTGGCCGGGATGCCCCATCTCCTCATCGCCGGTACTACCGGGTCGGGCAAGAGCGTCTGCATCAATGCGGTACTGGCCGGGCTGCTCCTGCAGTCCACCCCCCGCGATCTGCGCCTGATCCTGGTCGATCCCAAGCGCGTCGAGCTGAGCAACTTCTCCGGACTTCCCCACCTCCTGGTCCCGGTGGTGGTCGACGCCGATCCGGCCGTGGCCGCGCTGCGCTGGGCGGTGATGGAGATGGAGCAGCGCTACAAGCTCTTCGCTGGTCACGGGGCCCGCAACATCACCAACTTCAACGACCGAGCTCCTCAGCTAGGGCTGCGTACCCTGCCCAAAATCGTGATCGTGATCGACGAGCTCGCCGATCTGATGATGGTGGCCGCCAACGAGATCGAGGACCTCATCTGTCGCATCGCCCAGCTGGCCCGGGCGGTGGGTATCCACCTGATCGTGGCCACGCAGCGGCCATCGGCCGACATCATCACCGGCCTGATCAAGGCCAACATCCCTTCGCGGATCGCCTTCGCGGTGAGCAGCGGCGTCGACTCGCGGGTGATCCTCGATGAGATGGGCGCCGAGAAGCTCCTCGGGCGAGGGGACATGCTCTACTTACCCATCGACGCTGGCAAGGCGGTGCGCCTGCAGGGGGCTTACGTTTCCGACCGGGAGCTGGACCAGCTGATCGGCTGGTGGAAGGCGCAGGGCCGGCCTCACTATCAGGAGGAGATCCTCCAGGCAGCGGCTCTAGCACCCGCGCTGGGCGATCCGGTGCTCAAGCGCGATCCCCTCTTCGAGCGGGCCGGGCGGATCGTCATCGGGGAGCAGCGCGGTGCTGCCTCACTGCTGCAGCGCAAGCTCAACGTTGGGTATACCCGGGCGGCGCGGCTCATCGACCAGCTCTCCGACGCCCGGGTGGTGGGACCCTACGAAGGCAGCAAATCGCGCGAGGTGCTGATGAACCTGGCCGAGTTGGAGCAGATGCTCGACTCCAACGAGGATGGCGACTAGCCGCTAGGCTTGGCGAGTGGCCAGCAGCGAGCATTCCTTCGACGTGGTCTCCGACTTCGACCGCCAGGAATTGGTCAATGCGGTAGAGCAGGCCAAGCGGGAAATCGCCACCCGATACGACTTCAAAGACGTCACCGCGGAGCTCGATCTGCACGACAAGGAGATCGTCCTTCTGGCGGCCTCCGACGGCCGGGCCGACGCCATTCTGGACGTCCTCAAGGGCAAGCTGGTGCGCCGCCAGCTGTCGCTCAAGATCCTCGACCCGGGCAAGCCCGAACCGGCCGCCAAGGGCAACGTCCGCCAGGTGATTCAGCTGCGCAAGGGGATTGCCGAGGAGACGGCCCGCGACCTGACCAAGCGGATCAAGGCCAACCACGGCAAAGTGCAAGTGCGGATCCAGGGGGACGAGCTGCGAGTCAGCAGCAAGGACAAGGACGCGCTGCAGGCGGTCATCAAGGAGCTCCGCGAGCTGGACCTGCCGGTGCCCCTGCAGTACACCAACTACCGATGACCACCAGGGGGACCACCGCTCCCCCTAGGACGACCGGGGAGGCGGCTGCACCACTCGAGGTGAGCTGGCATGGAGCGGCCAACCTGATCACCCTAAGTCGGCTCGGCCTCATCCCGGTGATCCTCTTCTGCCTGGAGGCGGGCTTCCAAGGCAGCCACCAGCTGGCCGCCGGGCTCTTTGTCTTGGGGGCGGCCACCGACAGTCTGGACGGGATGGTTGCCCGACGCCGCCACCAGGTCAGCTCGTTGGGGATTTTTCTCGACCCACTGGCCGACAAGCTGCTGGTGATCGCGGCTCTCTTCCCCCTGGTCAGCGAGGGTGCTCTGCCTGCCTGGGCTGGATTCGTGATCGTGGCCCGCGAGGTGGCGGTAGTGATCCTGCGCGCCCGGGGCACGCGCTCGGGGATCTCGATCAGCGCCAACCGGGTGGCCAAGCTCAAGACGCTTAGTCAGGATGCCATGGTCGTCATCCTGATCCTCCAGCGCCCCTTCACCGAGTTGCGCGGAGCGTCCGGGTGGTTGGTTGCCCTGGCCCTCGTCTTCACCGTCTGGAGTGGGGGCGTCTACCTCTGGCGCTTCCGATCTCTGATCAGTTGGCGATGATCCCCTCCGAGCTGAGCGATCTCGCCCTCGCCTTTCCCCAGGCACGGCTGGTTGCGGAGCGCGCTGGTGGCTACCCAGCCCAGACGCTGGCCACCGCCGAGTCCTGCACCGGAGGATTGCTGGCCGCTGTCTTGACTGCGGTCCCGGGAAGTTCGCGCTCCTACCTGGGTGGGATAGTTGCCTACGCCAATGGTGTCAAAACGGAGGGGTTGGGGGTGGCTCCGTCCCTGATCCGCAGGCACGGGGCGGTGAGTCGAGAGGTGGTTGAGGCGATGGCTGAGGGAGTGCGGAATCGTTACCGAAGCACCTTTGGGCTGGCGACCACGGGAGTTGCGGGACCGGGAGCTTCGGAGGGCAAGCCTGCCGGCCTGATCTACGTGGCAGTGGCTGGTCTGGGAGGCATCGAAGTGGTCCGGCTGGATCAAGATCGAGGTCGGCACGAGAATCGAGTTGGGGCAGTCCTGGCCGCCCTCGACCTGCTTCTGGTGTCGCTGGAATGACTTGCTCCCAGCCCCTCCCAATGGACTCGCAGGACCTACCACTGGGGGCCTGGACGCGGTACAATAGCGAACAGCTGTTCCCCACCATCAGCGAGCCGTCCAATCACTAGTCATCGTCCGCGGCCGGTCCGCACCGCCACACCGGAGGTCACCCAATTGAGCGCTACACTCGAAGTCGCGGGACGCGTGAGCGGCCCGGCGAACCGCGATGCCAAGGAGTCTGCTCGGGTGGCCACTGAGAAGGACCGAGCCCTGGGAGCCGCTCTGACCCAGATCGAGCGGAGCTACGGCAAGGGCGCGATCATGCGCCTCGGCGACGGCACCGGTGCCAAGGGCATCGAGGTGATCTCGACGGGCGCGTTGACCCTCGACCTAGCTCTCGGGGTCGGGGGTATCCCGAGAGGTCGGATCGTGGAGATCTTCGGCCCTGAGTCATCGGGCAAGACCAGCCTCAGCCTCCACATCGTGGCGGAAGCGCAGAAAGCTGGTGGCGTGGCCGCCTTCATCGATGCCGAGCACGCACTCGATCCCGCCTATGCCGCCCGAATCGGGGTCAACATCGATGAACTTCTGATCTCCCAACCGGACACTGGTGAGCAGGCCCTGGAGATCGTTGAGGTGCTGGTTCGGAGCCAGGCGGTTGATGTGGTGGTGATCGACTCGGTAGCGGCACTGGTTCCCAAGGCCGAGATCGACGGTGAGATGGGCGACACCCATGTCGGCCTCCAGGCCCGCCTCATGTCCCAGGCCATGCGCAAGCTGACCGCGGCCATCAGTCGCTCCAACTGCGTGGTGATTTTCATCAATCAGCTCCGGGAGAAGGTTGGGGTCATGTTCGGCAATCCCGAGGTCACGAGCGGGGGTCGGGCCCTGAAGTTCTACGCCTCAGTGCGGCTGGACATTCGCAAGATCGACTCCCTGAAGCAAGGTCTTGACGTGATCGGCGGCCGAGTCAGGGTCCGGGTGGTCAAGAACAAGGTCGCCGCACCCTTCCGGTCGGCAGAACTTGATCTCCTCTACAACGAGGGCATCTCCTACGAGGGAAGCGTTCTCGACGGAGCCATCGAGGCCGGGATAATCGAGAAGAGCGGTGCCTGGTTCAGCTACGGCGAGATGCGCCTGGGTCAGGGTCGAGATAACGTCCGCGATCTCCTCCGAGGCAATGCCGAGTTGACCCAGGAAATCGCCGACAAGGTCCGCCAGGCGGTGATCGGAGAGCCGGTACCGGCTGCTGCCGACGAGGTGGAGGTCGAGCCCGCTACCGCGGCCGGCTAATCCACAACTTCGACAGACGCCCGGAGGTTGCCGAAGGCGCGCTAAAATCGGACCCGATTTCCGATTAATTTCCTGCTCCTCCGCCTTCGAGAGGGGTTGAAGTCGGGGAGGGGCATCGGTAGTCCCTCGCTCGGCACTGCGAGGTCTGGTCCATGAGCACAGCAACTGTTGTGTTGCTGGTCGTACTAGCCGTGCTCGCCGTCGGAGGCATCGTCTTCGGCCTGATGGCCTCGCGCCAGGGAAGGCGGGGGCAGGACGAGCTGACCAGCTCCCGGGCAGCCATCGAGACCGAGCGCAAGGCAGCGGGTCTCGAGGCCAAGGCCGAGGCGCTTCGGGTCCGGACCGAGCTGGAGGACGAGCTCCGGGAGCGGCGCTCGGAAGTCTCCCGTCTGGAGCAGCGGATCGTCCAACGCGAAGAGCAGCTCGACCGCCAGCAGCAGGATCTTCTCCAGCGTATCGACGCCATAGCCGTGGAGCGCACCCAGCTGGAGGAGGGGAGGGGCGAGATCAGCGCCCTTCGTGAGGTCGCAGAGCGCGAGTTGGAGCGGGTTGCCGGACTCTCCCGAGAGGATGCCCGCCAGGAAGTTCTGCAATCCCTGGATCGTGAGCTTGTCTCCGAGAAGGCCGATCTGATCAGGCATTCCGTGGCCGCCGCCCAGGCCGAGGCCGACGAGCGCTCGCGGGAGGTGTTGGTCACCACCATTCAGCGCCATGCCGCCGATCAGACAGGGGAGACCTCGGTCTCGGTGGTGCCACTTCCCAATGACGAGGTGAAGGGACGGATCATCGGGCGCGAGGGGCGCAATATTCGCGCCCTCGAGGCGGCTCTGGGTGTCGATCTGATCATCGATGACACCCCCGAGACTGTGGTTCTGAGTGGCTTCGATCCGGTGCGCCGCGAGGTTGCTCGGGTCACCCTCAACAAGCTTCTCAGCGACGGGCGAATCCACCCCACCCGGATCGAGGAGGTGGTCGTCAAGTCGCGAGAAGAGGTCATCGCCCGGATCGTGGAGGAGGGGCACCAAGCTCTATTTGAGTTGGGGCTGCAGAACGTTCACCCCGAGTTGGTCAAGTTGGTTGGAACGCTGCGCTTCCGCTACAGCTACGGACAGAACGTCCTCGCCCACGTCAAGGAGGTGGCCTATCTTGCCGGCATGATCGCCGCCGAGATCGGGGCGGACGAGCATCTCGCCAAGGAGGCGGGTATGTTCCACGACATTGGCAAGGCCGTCGACCACGAGGTCGAGGGCTCGCACGCCATCATCGGGGGCGAGATCCTGCGCCGGTTGGGCCGGCATCCCGAAGTGGTGAGCGCGGTTCAGTGTCACCACTACGACATCGAGCCCGCCACCATCATGGCTTTCATCGTTCTCAGTGCCGATGCGATCTCAGCCTCCCGGCCCGGGGCCCGGCGGGAGACCCTGGCCAGCTACATCAAGCGCCTGGAAAAGCTCGAGGAGATCGCCAATGCCTTTGAGGGCGTGGAGCGGTCTTTCGCCATCCAGGCGGGTCGGGAGGTTCGGATCATGGTCAAGCCCGACCGCATCAACGACGACTCAGCTGTTGTTCTGGCCAGAGACGTGGCCCGCCGGATCGAGGGCGAGATGAGCTACCCGGGTACGATCAAGGTCACTGTGGTCAGGGAGACGCGCTCCGTCGATTACGCCAAGTAGCTCGACTCCCGATCTCGGCACACCTGTCCCAAACCTGTCACAACCGTGCCGCAATGCCCTGGAACTGCCCCTGAAGTCATAATCCGCGGGCTAGACTGCCCTGGTCCGTTGGAAGGGACGACCTCATGGTGTGGGAGATAATGTTGCGGCTTGTCGTTCGAATTTTCGGTTGGATCGTACCCAAGTCCCCGGGCTGGTCGGGCCTCGGGGCAGTTGGGCGCGATGTAGGCGGTCCATTTCACCGTGGCCTTCGTGAGTAGCGCGTCGGCAGTTCACGGGGTGGTCGCCACACCAGCTCCGGAGGCCACCAAGGTCGGGCCCCATACCCACTCCACACCGGTCGTAAGGTCTGATTTCATTGAGGCGCCGGCCGGTTCGGGCCCCCACTGGGGGGTAATGGCCGTGGTCGCGGCGACCACAGGCGCCGCTGGTGCAGTTGGGGTCATCTACATTCGGCCTCCGTTCCAGTGGAGCACGCTGCTCATCGTGTTCGCCCTGGTCGCTCTCCTGGAGGCGCGAGGAGCGGTGCCCTTACGTGTGGGGCGCAGCACGATGAATTTCAGCGCCAAGGCCTACGCCAGCATCGGTGCGGTGTATCTGCTAGGACTTCCGGCGGCAGCTGCATCCAGCCTCGCCTCGCTCATCATGAGTGCAGTCGTGAGGCGTGCCGTGGACATCAAGACCCTCTTCAACGGGGCGATGAGTCTGCTGGTGTACGCCTCGGCGTTTTGGATTTTCGACGCGCTGGCGATACGACCTCACCCGACCATTGGTTGGCTCCTATTGGCAGGAGCGGCGGGCGGTCTCGCCGCCTGGTTCACCAACCAGGCCCTTCTGGGTTTGGTCATGATCGCGGATCAGGGAATCCGGAATTTCCGCCATCGCGACTTCTTCCGCTACCTGGTCGACGCCATGCCCTACTACGTTGGCTACGGCTTGACTGGCATTGGCGTGGTGGCAGCCGCACTCTGGTTGCGTCCGATTGGCGCGCTGCTCACACTGGCAGCGCCGGTGGCGATTGTGCAGACCGCCACCAACCGATGGATGCGAGCGCAGCAGGCCCGCGCCGTCGAGGCCCAGAGCGGATTCAACGCTACCTTGGTCAGCCTCTCGAAGGCGATCGACCTTCGGGACAGCGATACCGAGGGCCACTGCCGCAGGGTGGTGGACTATTCGTTGATGATGGGCCGCTATCTCAAACTCTCAGATGAGGACCTGATGCGCTTGTGCCACGGTGCCCTTCTCCACGACATTGGCAAGATAGGCGTCCCCGATGCGATTCTCCACAAGCCAGGACCGCTCACCGACGAAGAGTGGCGCGTGATGCGCACTCACCCGCAGCTCGGAGCGCTGATGGTTGCGGATGTCCGTCAGCTGGAGAAGGCCCGCGAGGTGATCCTGACGCACCATGAGCGCTTCGATGGCAAGGGCTACCCGAACGGCTTGGTGGGGGCTGAAGTGCCTTTGGCGGCTCGAGTTTTCACCATTGCGGACGCCTTCGATGCCATGATCTCAGACCGCCCGTACCGAGCGGCCATGTCACTGGAGGACGCCCGGGCGGAGGTCGTGCGGTGCTCAGGGACACAGTTTGATCCGAAGGCGGTCGCCGCCTTCAATAGCATCACGGATGTGGAACTGGAGGCCGTAGCACAAAAGAAAGAGCAGCCCACCGAGGAACTGCTCTCTCTTTGAGGCACCGAAAGAGGGCCGAGGGCCCTCCGAGGCGTTAGCCTACCGGCCCCACTCGAAAAGGTCCCACGTACTCATACTGCGTTCTCTCCCATGACGTCAACTGCGTGCTCTGCACAGACCCACCTGTCGCAGAAACCCTTCGTCGCGACCATACCTGAAGTGGAAAGTTGTCGCAGCGACCTGACTTCCAAGTGACGCGCAGGTAACATCCGGCCGGATCAATACGGCATACAGACGCCTCAAAGTCTGCTGGTCTGACCTGCCGTGGGCTGCGATGCCGGATCCTTACACTGCCGATCGAGATCTGAACCGTCGAGGAACTTCAGGGCTGGAGGGGCCGGTTTGGCCGAAAGGCGGGCGGATTGGAATGCGCCGCTTCGGGTGCCCCGTTTTCGAGCCCTTTGGACCGCTGGTGTTCTCTCCTGGTACGGCGACTTCCTGACGCTGCCGGCCCTGGTGATCATCTGCTACCGGCTTGGGGGAGAAACCGGTATCAGCCTCCTCTTTGTATTTGAGTCGGCTCCTTTGCTGGCGCTGCTCCCAGTTGGGGGTCACCTGGGGGACAGGGGTGATCGTAGGCGACGCTCCGTGGCACTCGATCTCGTCAGGGCCTCGCTGGCCTGCGTAACGGTGGTGGGGGCGGAGGGGCATCTCCTCGTTGCCGTACTGGTAGCGGCAGCGGGAGCCCGGGCCGCATCCGCGCTCTACGAACCAGGACGGCGGAGGCTGGTCGCGGTCCTGCTACCCGCGTCTCTGGTTCCCGCAGGTAGCACTCTCCTCTCAGTTGTCTCCGAGTCTGCCTTGGTCGTGGCACCGGCTATCGGAGCGCTACTGCTGCTCTTCCTACATCCCACCGTCTTGATCCTGGTCGATGGCGTGACCTTCTTGCTGTCGGCGGCATTGATGGTCCGGTTGGGTGGCCAGCCCGCGGCGTGGGTGGCGCGCGCGTACACGTCCGAACGGGTCCGTTCCAGCCTGCGGAGGGGCTTCCAGATGCTTCTGTTCGAGCCGGGTATGCGGCTCTTCGCAGTTCAGGCGGCGGTCGGCGCGGCCCTGGCGACGGTGGTGCAGGTGTACTTCGTCCCGCTCGCCTGGTACCTATTCCACGTCCGGACCAACCAGGTCGGTTTGATGTACGTCCTGGTTGGCGGAGCTTCCATCCTCGGCAGTGCAGTCGCTCTTCGCCTACCCCAGGTGCGTCGCAAGAGCATTCTGATCATCGGATACATCCACTTGATGGTCGCTGCCGCGGTTGGCCTGATGCTGGGGGCAGGTCTGGTCGCAGCAGCGTTGGTGATCTTTGCCGGGAGTGGAGCATTGCAAGAGGTCTGGGGATTCAATCGGATCCAGACCAAGACTCCCACCGAAGGTGTTGGCCAGGCCATGGGAGCGGCGCTTTGGTTCATGTGCCTCGGTCGGGCCTTGGGGGCGCTAGTCGCCACCTGGGGAACTGCCCACCTGAACCGAGAGGACTTTCTGTTGGTACTGACAGCGGCCGCGGTGGTGGTTTGCTTAGCGGTGACCATGTTGGGCCAGTTCGCATGGCGCCGAAATCCCGCCTCCTGGCCCCCAGGCGGTCCTCCGTTGCCCTTTTAGCCGTAGAATCCCATCACACTTCAGGACCTTGCACAGCTTGTCAATTCCGACTTCGCCCACCGGCGGGAGCGCCGCCACCCCAGTGGAAGTACTCAAGGTCTCTGCCACCTCGCAGCCGGTGCGGGTTGCCGGGGCGATTGCGGGCGTGGTCAGAACCAAACATCGGGTTGAGATCCAGGCGATCGGGGCGGGGGCAATCAATCAGGCGGTCAAGGCGATCGCCATCTCCCGTGGTTACGTGGCCCCGGGGGGACTCGATCTGGTCTGCATCCCCTCCTTCATCGACATCGCGATCGACGGCGAGGAGCGGACGGGTATCCGGCTCGTGGTGGAGGTCCGCTGACGGCTTCTGCGGGGCCCCGATCTGTGTTCAGCCCGCTGCCTTTACTGGAGGCGCGGCCCCAGCGGTCACCCATCTCACTGAGCGGTGAGCGGGCCCCCCGAGTGAACATCTGGCAGGTGGGCTGTCAGATGAACAGCGCCGATGCCGACAGCCTGGCCGAGCAGTTCTCCGAAATCGGCATGGTGCCCGGAGTGGATCTGGAAAATGCGGACCTCGCGGTGCTGGTTACCTGCGCCGTCCGGCAGCACGCCGAGGACCGGGCGAGCAGCCGGCTGGGCGAGCTGGCAGCGTGGAAGGCAGCTCGCGCGGGTCGAGGAATCGCCTTGACCGGGTGCATGGTCGGCGAGCACGGAGCGGCACTGCTCCGCCGTTTTCGGCACCTGGATTACGTCTTCGACATGCGCGAGCCAGATGGCTTCTTCGCCCGCCTTCGCGACCTGTACCAGGGGGCGCTGGAGGGACCGGTCCCGCTGCCCGCGTCTGACCGGCTTTTCGCTTACCTGCCGGTGATCCTCGGCTGCAACGAGATGTGCACCTACTGCATCGTCCCTTTTGTCAGGGGACGGGAGTCGAGCCGGCCCGCCGCCCAGGTCGAACTCGAGGCTCGGCGCCTGGTCGAGCGGGGAGTGGTGGAGATCACCCTGCTGGGCCAGAACGTGAATTCCTATCAGAGCCCGGAGGACGGAACCGGCCTGGCCGACCTCATGACGAGGGTGGACGCCGTGGCCGGCCTACGTCGGCTCCGCTTCCTCACCTCCCATCCTCGGAATGCTTCCGACCAACTGCTGGACGCCATCGCGGAGTTGCCCAGCGCCTGCGAGCAGCTTCACCTTCCCGTACAGTCAGGGAGCGATTCCTGCCTGGCGCGGATGAAGCGGGAGTACACGGTGGCGGACTACCGCGCCGTGCTGGAGCGGGCGCGAGCTCGAGTCGAGGCTATCTCGCTGAGTACAGACGTGATCGTGGGCTTCTGCGGGGAAACCGAGGCCGAATTCCAGGACACGCTGCGGATGCTGGCCGAAGTGCGCTTCGATACCGTCCACATCCAGGCCTATTCACCACGGCCGGGGACAGCCGCCTACCGCCGATCCGATGACGTGCCCTTGCCGGCCAAGAAGGAGCGCTTGCAGGCGGTCCTGGAACTACAGCGCAGGATCAGCGAAGAGCGCAATCAGAAGCTGGTGGGTGGGACGGTGGAGGTGCTCGTCGAGGGCACGGGCAAAGACGGTCGGGCCTTTGGTCGGACCCGCCAGAACCGAGTCACCTGGCTGGGGCGCCCAGCTGAGCCCGGGGACGTGGTTACCGCTCGGGTGACCTCGGCCAGTGCTTGGCAGCTCGTGGCCGCTTGACCTCGATGGGCGCCGCGACGCCCGAGGCACCGGGGACGGCGGAGACGCCTGACACCCCCGCGGTGCGCCAGTACTGGGCCGCGAAACGCAGCCACCCCGACTGCCTGGTGCTCTTTCGGATGGGTGACTTCTTTGAAATCTTCGGTGACGATGCCGAGCGCGCGGCGCCCATCCTCGGGGTGGCCCTAACCGCTCGTCCCTTCGGCAAAGCGGGGCGGATCGCCATGTGCGGGGTTCCCCACCACAGCCTCGAGCCCTACGCCCGCAAGCTGCTTGACGCTGGCATAAAGCTAGCTGTTTGCGACCAGGTAGAGACGCCGCGGCCGGGCAAGCTGGTAGCCCGGCGGGTGGTGCGGGTCCTTACAGCAGGGACTCTGCTTGAGGATGGGTTCCTGGCCCCGGGGGCGTCGGCGCGTTGCGTCGCGGTCTGTGGGGATGGTCGGCGCGTCGGTCTCGCTGCCCTGGACGTTAGTACCGGAAGCTGCCAATTGGGAGTCGTCGGGGCAGCCCTGGATTCGGTCCAAGTCGGCTACCAGTTGGCCGCCCTGGAGGTGGCCGAGGTCCTCCTGCCCGAGGGCTCAGCCTTACCTGCCGGGATTCCGGCCGGGACAGCGATATCCCGCCGCCCTCGGTCCGGGTTTGACTCTGAGCGGGGCGCGACCTTGCTTCGGGCGACGGGTGCTGAGCAACCCGCGGGCGGATGGGAGAGCGAAGCTATCGGGCTGGCCCAAGCGGCCTTGGGAGCGCTGATCGACTACTGCGTCGAGGGCGAGCTTGCCCTCGATGCAACCTTTCTGAGGGTCAGCTGGCGAGTCGCGGGGGCGACGATGAACCTCGACGCTTCCACTCGAAGAAATCTCGAGCTGATCGAGACCCCGGGTGGGGGTACCTCGCTGTTCCGGCTGATCGACCGCACTCTGACCCCGATCGGAGCCCGCCGTCTGCGGGGATGGCTCCAGGAGCCGCTCAGCCAGCTAGCCGAGATCCATGAGCGCCAAGCGTGCGTCTCCGAGTTGGCCCGGGCAGGTTCCCGACGCGCCAAGGTCCGTTCCGCCCTGGGTCTCTGCCGAGACCTGGAGCGGCTGCTCGGAAGGTGCGTTCACGGGGCCGCCGGTCCCCGCGACTTGGGCAACCTAATGACCACCCTGGAGCGGCTGCCGGACCTGGGGAGCTGCCTCGGTGGAGTGGAGTCCGGGCGGCTGGCGGAACTGGCGACCGACCTCGAGGCGGCTCCGCTCGAGCTGAGCGGGCTACTCCGGCGAGCTCTAGGAGCCGATCTGCCCGCCCAGGCCAGAGATGGCGGCTTCCTACGGGCGGGATTCGACCGGGAACTGGACGAGATACGGGAGGCGAGCTCAGGGGCGAGGGAATACCTTTCCCGACTTGAGCAGGCGGAGCGGCAGCGCACCGGGATCAAGGGACTGCGCGTCGGCTATAACCGGGTCTTCGGCTACTACATCGAGGTGCGCAACGCCGCCCGCGACGAGATACCGCCTGAGTACGTGCGCCGCCAGACGTTGGTAGGCGCTGAGAGATACGTCACTCCGGAGCTGCGCGAACACGAGAACGTCGTCCTTAGCGCCCGCGATAGAGGAGTTCTCCGGGAGCTAGCCTGCCTCGAGTCGTTGCTCGCTGCGATCGCGGCTGAAGCGGCTCGGATCGGGCGGGCTGCGTCGGCCCTGGGGGAGCTGGACGCCCTGCAGGCCTTGGCCGAGAGCGGAGTGGAATTGGGTTGGGTGATGCCGGAGATCGATACCGGCTTGTCCCTGGACCTGGTGGGTGGACGCCATCCCCTGGTAGAGGCCAGTCTGGGTGGGGGGCGCTTTGTCCCCAATGACGTGAGCATGGACGGCGAGAGCGAACGGGTCTGGCTGCTGACCGGTCCCAATATGGCGGGCAAATCGACCTTCCTGCGCCAGGTGGCCCTCATCTGCTTACTCGGCCAGGTGGGCTCGATGGTTCCCTGCGGCAGAGCTCGGTGGGGGCTGATCGACCGGATCTTCACCAGGGTCGGTGCCCAGGACGACATCGCCGCCGGGCGGAGCACCTTCATGGTCGAGATGGAGGAGATGGCCCTGATCCTGAGTCAGTCGTCTGCGCGCAGCCTACTCATCCTGGATGAGCTGGGGAGAGGCACCAGCACATATGACGGGATGAGCATCGCTCAGGCCATCTTGGAATACCTGCACGACCACTCCGGCATGGCTCGACGAGTTCTCTTCGCCACCCACTATCACGAGCTGACTGCGCTCGAGCGTTCGCTGGCAGCGCTGCGGAACTACCGAGTGGAGGTCGTCGAGGGAAGCGTCGGCGCCGAGCCTCGGATCACCTTTCTGCACCAGATCGTGGCCGGCGGGGCGGACCGCTCCTACGGGATCAACGTCGCTCAACTCGCTGGTCTGCCCCAGGGTGTCCTCGACCGTGCTGCCGAGGTGCTGGCGAGGCGCGAGTCCGAACGGCCGCTGGGAGGGGGAGGGGGCCAGGAGCAGCAGCTGGCTCTGCCGTTGACTCCGACGCACCCGGTGATGCTGGAGTTGGAAGGCTTGCGGGTGGACGGCATGACTCCGCTGGAGGCCCTGCAAAAGATCGCCGAGTGGCAACGCCAGGCCGGGGAAGACACCTGAATCGGGACGGTGGGCTTGCCCTGGGTCAGGAGCCATCTGATTCCGGTCGGCAGCGCATCCAGCGGCTTCCCCCGGCGGTGGCCAACGAGATCGCCGCCGGCGAGGTCATCGAGAGGCCCGCGTCGGTGGTCAAGGAACTGGTCGAGAACAGCCTCGACGCCGGAGCCACCAGGATCACGGTGGAGATCCAAGGAGGTGGGAGCCGGCTGATCCGGGTGGCTGACAACGGCAGGGGTATGCCGGCCGATGAGCTGGCCCTGGCCTTTCAACGGCACGCCACCAGCAAGCTGCGGCAGGTTGACGACCTCTCGAGGATCTCGACCCTGGGCTTCCGCGGTGAGGCCCTGGCCAGCATCGCCGCGGTGGCGCGGGTCACCGCCTTGTCGAGAGAGGCCACATCTTCGGCTGGCGCGTCGCTGGCGGCCGAAGATGGGGAGGAGGGCGGCGTGGTCCTGGTGGCGGCCGCCCCGGGAACCACAGTAGAGGTTCATGACCTCTTCCAGAAGACGCCGGCTCGTCGGGCCTTTCTACGGAGCGAACGCAGCGAGGCGGCCGCCTGCCTGCGGGTCGTGTCGGAGGCGGCCCTGGGTCGCCCGGACGTGCGCTTTGAGGCCTACTTGGGCTCCAGGAAGGCTCTCCTCAGCCCGGGCAGCGGGGACATTGCCGACGCCGCCCGAGCGGTGCTGGGCCGAGCTGTCGCCGAGCAGTTGCTCCCGGTTGCCTGGTCGGCGGAGAACACTGAGGTCAGCGGAGTGCTGGGAGCGCCGGGTGTGGCCCAAGCCACCCGCAACTCTCTGGTCCTGATGGTTAACGGGCGTCGAGTCCATCAAAGGGCACTGATGGCTGCCGTGGAGGGGGCCTTCCGGGGCATGATCGAGGTAGGCCGCCATCCCCTGGCTGTGATCGATGTGCGGTGTGCTCTTTCCGAGGTCGACGTCAACGTGCACCCGACCAAGCGTGAGGTGCGATTCCGTGACGAGGGCCGCTTCTTTGAAGCGGTGCAGCGCGCCTGCTGGGGCGCTCTGCGCAATGCCAAACCAGCCGGCATGGAACTAGCCACGGCGGAGGCGGGGGGGTTAGAGGTCAGGGTGGGTCTCCAGCGACCCGAAGCGGCGGGCACAGATGCCTTGACCACAGCTGCTCAGATCGGCCTTCTCAGTGAGCAGCTAGGCCCCAGCGATGACGGGATAGGCCTCGCGGAGGCAGTCCATTGGCGCTACCTCGGGCAGGCTCACAATCGCTATCTGGTAGTCGAGACCGAGCGTGGCATCGCACTCTTGGACCAGCACGCTGCCCACGAGAAGGTGCTTTACGCGCGCATCCTCGAGTCTTTGGCCGACGGTCCTGACGCCCGGCCGGCCCCGAGCCAGGGCCTGCTCACGCCGATGCTTCTGGAGGTGGGTCCTCTCATGGTTGCCAGGTTGGTCGATTCCGGGGAGGTTCTTCGCCGGACGGGCTTGGATCTGGAGGCGTTTGGTGAAGCGACGATCCGCTGTGGGGCTGTCCCCATGGGGACGCGGCTGTCAGAGCTGCCCGTCTTGCTCAGTGAGGTCTTGGAGAGCGGGGGAGGAAACCAGGAGAGCTCAGCCACCCGGACACACCGGGTAGCCGCTTCAGTTGCCTGCCACAGTGCCATTCGCTTTGGCGATCGAGTAAGTTCTGGTGAGGTGGCCAAGTTGCTTGCTGAGCTGGCGAGCACTCCTGGAGGGATTACCTGCCCCCACGGCCGACCCTCAGTTCTACTGCTCTCAGAACGGGATCTTCTGGTCGCCTTTCGGAGGCGCGCTTGAGGCTGCCGACCGGCCGGTTCGGGGGCGGGCCGGAGGTCCGGGTGGTGGCCATCATGGGCCCCACCGCTTCGGGCAAGACCTGGTCGGCCGTGGCACTTGCGCGCGCCCTCGACGGGGAATTGGTGAATGCCGATTCACGGCAGGCGATCGGGGAACTTTCGGTTGGTGTCTGTAAGCCGACCCCTGAAGAACTCCAGGAGGTCTCTTGCCACGGTTTGGACTGGAGTCACCTTGACCGCCAGTTCACGGTCGCCGAATACGTGCCGATGGCCCGAGCCGCGGTGCAGACGATCGCGGACCGGGGTCACGTCGCGGTGGTGGTGGGCGGTACCGGTCTTTATCTGCGCTCGCTGCTCCAGGGGTTTGACTTCGGTGGGTTAGCCCCTGATCCAACTGGGGCCGTGGCGGCCATGCCATTAACGTCATCGAGCGATTTGTCCGCGGACCCACTAGCGGAGCTCCGGGATCTGGATCCGCAGCGGGCCGACACCGTGGATGCTAAAAATCCTAGGCGGGTATCCCGGGCGCTGGAACTTGCCCGGCGCGGAGCTCGACCGGGCCGACGGAGCCCGGCTTGGCAGTCCCAGAAGCTCGCCTTGCGCGTCAGCCCGGGCCGCCTCCGAGCCCGCATCGAGGCCCGCTCGGACCGCCTGGTGGGGGAGGCGCTGGTGTTAGAGGTGGAGAGTCTGCGGCGCCAAGGCTTCTCCGACCCAGTCCTGGCTCGTTGCGCAATCGGGTACGCTGAAGTCCTCGACTGGTTGGCCGGCCGCTGCCAACGGGATGAGGCAGTTGGGCGCCTGGTCCGCAGGACTTGGCGCTACGCCAGGGCCCAGATGACCTGGCTCCGCAGCGAGCCCGATCTGGTGTGGGTCGATGCCGATGCCAGCCCGGAGCAGGTGCTGAGTCAGTGCCTCGCGGCGGTCGGCGGAAGGGCGACTTAGAGGTGTCCATGAGCGTTTTCGACGAGTCGATGCAGCGCGAGGGTGAGCGCGCCTTCCTGCTCGGCTGGGCTCCCTCGGAGCGCAATCTGGCCCATGTCGAGCTGGAGATGGATGAGCTAAGTGACCTGGCCCGTACGGCCGGCGCCTCAGTCGTGGGCTCGGATATTCAGAAGCGCCCCAAAGTCGACGCCTCGCTCTTCTTCGGTCGGGGCAAGGTCGCTGAGGTGCGCGCTTTGCGGGAAACACTTGACTTCGGAATGGTCATCACCAACGACGACCTTTCGCCGCGCCAGCAGCGCAACCTGGAAGCTGAACTGGACCTCCCGGTGGTTGACCGAACTGGGCTGATTCTGGACATCTTTGCGCAGCACGCGCGCTCCCGTGAGGGCCGGATACAGGTTGAGGTGGCCCAGCTGCAGCACCTCCTGCCCCGGCTCACGGGAACCAGTGGCCTATCCCGATTGGGGGGAGGAATCGGGACCAGAGGCCCGGGAGAGCAGAAGTTGGAAACAGATCGGCGGCGCATCCGAAACCGGCTCCGCCTCCTCCACAAGGATCTCAACGAACTTCATGAAGAGCGGGCCCTGCACCGCGACGCGCGTCGGCGGCGTCCCTTTCGCACGGCGGCGTTGGTGGGCTATACCAACGCCGGCAAGTCGACCCTGCTCAACGCCATGACCGCGGGCGGCGCGGTCGCGGAAAACCAGCTCTTCGCTACCCTCGACCCGACCACCCGGGCGGTGCGTCTGCCCTTCGGCCAGCCCTGCCTCCTAGTGGACACGGTCGGTTTCATTCAGAAGCTGCCGCACGAGCTGGTTGCCGCCTTCCACGCCACCTTGGAGGAGGTCGGTGAAGCCGATCTGCTGGTGCACGTGCTCGATGCGAGTCGAACCGGAGCGGAGACTCGTCTGGAGACGGTACATGCGACCCTGCGCGAGCTCGAACTCGATGGCCGTTCCCTAATTCTGGCAATCAACAAGGTGGACCGTTGTTCGCCCGAGAGCCGGCGCCGCCTAGTGAGCTACCATCCGGAGCGCTACCTTGCTGTGGTTTTGGTAAGCGGGTCCACGGGCGAGGGTTTGGAAGAGCTCCGGATTGCCATCGCGGACGCGCTCTCCCGCGACATGCTGGCGGTCGAGGCGACCATCCCATATGACAATTGGAAGGCGCTCTCCAACTGGCGCCGCTATGGAGTGGTGGAGGGAGAGGATTTCGCAAGTGACGGGGTCCACGTCCGGGGACGTTTGCCCGAGTCGCTCGCCGGCGGGATCATCGCTAGCGCGGAGGCCGACGGCCCCTCAGAGTAGAGCGGCTGTTACTGGCGAAGAACCCTGATCACCGCCACCACCTTGCCCTCCACATGGGCGTCATCAACAATGATGGGTGCGAAGGCCTCATTCGAGGGCTGCAAGCGAAGATGCCCCGCCTCCCGGAAGAGGCGTTTGACGGTGACTTCGCTCTCTCCGGTCTCTGGGTCCTCCAAGCGCACCACGGTGACGGTCCCATTGGTAACATCGGAGGTGGGCTTGACGACCACCAGATCGCCGTCGAAAATCCCATCTCCTTGCATACTTTCGCCGCGCACACGGAGTAGGAACGAGTCGTCACCGCCGGCAATCTCTGGACCGATGGCTAGGTGTTCTTCGACATTTTGCTCGGCGAGAAGAGGAGCGCCGGCAGCTACCTGACCGACGAGAGGCAGCCAGTAGGCGCCCGCTCCGTGCGTGGACGGGGCGGAGAAATCGGTGAGGAGTACGGTCCGGGACTTGGTCGGGTCGCGACGGATCATCCCCTTGCGCTCGAGAACGTTCAAGTGGTTTTGTACGGTTGAGCTGGAACTCAGCCCCACTGCCCGCCCGATCTCTCGTACCGAGGGGGGGTAGCCACCGTCGAGGCTTCGCGATCGCAGGTACTCGACGATTTCCTGTTGCCGAGGATGGAGGCCTTCGGACATCTTTCAGAGCTCCCTTGCGAAGCGATAGTGGCCTGGTGGTTGCGGCCCAGAACAAATGATCGCCCGATGGTAGCATCACCGGTGCTCTAGCGCAAACGGCTGTTCGGCCCGTTTGGCCCCGAGCCCCAGAACCGGGGCTGGTTTGAGCTGTCCTGGGCGCCCGACCCCGTAGCCTTTTTCAGTCAGATGCTTTCAACCGCGCCGGTCAAGGTGCCCTACCTTCGGGAGACCGAGCCGACCCACTGATAGCCATCTCGGGCTTGACACAGCGAACAGTTGTTCCCTAAAGTACGAACCGATGTTCGATTCTAGCCAGGTTCCCGCCGCACGCCGCCACGAGCGCCGACGCATGACCTCCCGAGGGCGAACAGGCCCGTGGGGCTTTCTTCTGAAGGTGGCCGTCCTGACCGTACTGCTGGCGGCGCTCATGACCCAGGTCGTTCTGGGCACGGCCGGCTCGCGAGGACCCTCGGTGGTTGTGCGACCTGGGCAAACGCTGTGGGGGATAGCCGCCCAGCATTACCCAAACTCTGACCCCCGCACAGCCATCGCTGCGATCGAGTCGACAAACCACCTGGAAGGGGCGGCTATCACCGCGGGTGAGCGGCTCCTACTCCCTCCAATTTGAGCGCAGGCCGAACCGCGCAGGTCGCCGCGACCCGATAGTCTGCTCCGGTGGGACTTGCGGTTGGTGCGCTGGAGCGAGTTCGCGCCCGTGCCTCTGCAGCTCAGAGTGAGCGGCGCATTCCCGGTCTCGTCGTGGCAATCGGGGAACGAGGACGTCTAATCGAGCACATCTCGATCGGACACGCCGACATTGCTAGCGGACTGCCCGCCGGCCCCGACATCCAATTCCGCATCGGCTCGATCACCAAGACGGTCACCGCGGTGGCGGTGATGAAGTTGGTCGCCGCCGGGAAGATTGATCTCCGTGGGCCCTTGAGTCAGGCCTGGAAGGGCGGCCCTCACGATGACATCTCGGTCGCAGACCTCCTAACCCACGGGTCGGGCCTGCAGCGAGAACCTGGTGGGGCGGTCTGGGAAACCCTGACCTTTCCCTCCCGAGACCAACTGGTGCAGGTGGCCGATCAGGCGGAGAGGCTCTATCCCCAGGACAGCTGGTTCCATTACTCGAACCTGGGCTTCGCCCTTTTGGGGGAGATGGTCGCGCAGAGGACGGGTACCACCTGGGTTAAGCACGTTACCGAGCACGTTCTGGCCCCCCTGGGTATGGTCCGCACCAGCATCTCGGTGACGTCACCCGCCGCCCAGGGATACTCGGTCGAGCCATATAAGGATGGGGTGGTCGCGGAGCCCCCGGTGGACTGTGCAGGACTGGCTCCGGCGGCCCAGCTCTGGAGCACCGCCGAGGACCTCTGTCGCTGGAGTGGACTGTTGGTGGGTGGACGGCCCGATGTACTCGCGGCCGACAGCTTGGCGCAAATGAGCGGGCTGCGCACCATGGCCGATATCCAGCACTGGACCTGGGGCTTCGGTCTGGGTCTGATGCTGCTTCGGGACGGGGAGACGGTTTACCTGGGTCATACCGGCTCGATGCCGGGGTTCCTGGCCGCCGTGGTGTGCCATCCGGCGAGCGGCCTGGGAGTCGTGGTGTTGGCCAACACGACAGGAGGGGTGAAGATTGGTGCCCTGGCTGTCGAGCTGCTGGGCATTGTGCGGGAGCAAAGGATCCTTTCTCCCGCGTGGGCGCCCGCAGGATCGCCGCCGTCGCACATCGAGCCGCTGCTGGGCCGGTGGTGGTCCGAGTGGAACGAATGGATCTTTCGCTGGCACGATGGCCATCTGCAGGCCACCCCGGCGGACGGGGCTCAGGATGACGAGGTCACCACTTTCGAGGAGCTGTCGGCGGACGAGTTCGTCGCCATCACCGGCCCGGAGCGCGGTGAGCGCCTTCTGGTGGTCCGGGGTGGCGCAGAGGGTATTCCCGGGCCTGAGCTCAAACTCTACTGGGCGACTTACCCATTCACTCGGGCGCCTCAGCCCTTTGCAGGTCTAACAGTCCCCGATCTACCGGGCTGAAGGAACGCCAACCGCCATCCTGGCTGGCCGTTGGCCATGAACTTGACCGCGGTGGCCGCTCTAGAAATTCATTCCGTCACGGCTTCGGCATGGGAGGGACACGGGGGCTGGTCGGAGGTGGTGGTATGACTTCATCAGTCCCGCATCGGCAGCTAGGAAGGGTGGAGAGTTCCCCGACTGACCGCTAGAGCGAGTCTTTCGGGTCGGCCCGCCGGACAACCCGGCTAAACACTCCGGCTCATCACCCTAGGAGGATCTCATGAAGGTCCAGCCGTCGATCGCGACCTACCGTCACGTCAACGAGCCAGGTGCCCTTCGTGGTGGGCCCTGGATCGAATGCTCGGCCGGGCGGATTCCCTGCCAGCTCTCTAATTCCTCGTGAGTAGCAGAATCGGCGTGCCGAAGTACTCCCGCCGTTTTGGTGTGATCGCGGCGATAGCCGCCGGGGTCGCTCTAGCCGCGCTACCGACGAGTGTCCTCGCCAACGTCGCCCCACCGAACCTGCTCACCGCTGCGAACTTTGCCGCCATTGCCGGTACTGGCATCACCAACGCGCCTGGAACCGGGACGATCATCGCCGGGGCCGCCGCTGTTTATCCGGCGACTGCCGCTGCGGTAACGGGCTTTCCTCCGGGAACCTATACCAGTCTGGATGCCGATGGCGGCGCTGGTCAGGCTGTCGCTCTCCAAGCGCAGACTGACCTCACGGGCGCCTACACCGAGGCAGCCAACGCCACACCCTTTACCAACCTGACGGGGACTAACCTAGGCGGCTTGACGTTGACTCCGGGCGTATACCGGTTTACCTCCAACGCCCAGCTGACAGGCATCCTCACTCTGAACGGCGAGGGCCAAACCAATCCCACATTCATCTTCCAAATGGAAGCTGAACTGACCACTGCTAGCGGCTCCTCGGTGGTCTTCGAGAACGGCGCGAGCGGGTGTGCCCTGTATTGGCAGGTCACCAGCGAAGCCACCTTGGGAAGCACGACCTCATTTCAGGGCAACCTGATGACGCAGGCCGGCATCACCATGGGTTCTGATTCCACGATCGGAGTCGGTGGAGGGGTGAACGGAGGCCGGGCCTTGGTGAACACGGCGGGTCTCTTGTCGATGGATACCGCCAACTTGATCGATGAACCAACCGGTGGCTGTGTCTATGCCGCCGCGACTACTACTACTACTCCTACGTCATCGACGACCACCCCGACGCCGGGTACCGGAATCTACGGAGTGGGACCGGGCGGCTTGCCCCTGAGCGTAATCGCGCTGACGCTCATTTGCGTAGGTGTGCTGGCCACATCGGCCGGGTTCAGTCTGCGACGCAACCGCGCATAACCTCTTCCAGTGACGGGGGCGTCCCCTTCACCGAGAAGTGACTGGGGGGCGGCGGCCAACGGGCCGTCGCTCCACTAGCGCGCAGCTGTCAGGACTGCTGCGGAGATTGGGGGCGGTAGTCCCGGGCCGACCACCCATCGGCGGGGGAGCTCAGCAAGCGGGCCAGTCCTTCGAGGGGGATGGCAACCCAGTCAGGTCGACTGCGTAGCTCGTAGTCAACCTCGTAGAGGGCCTGGCTGGCCTGCAGGCAGGTGAGCAGGACGCGCACCGTGTGGCCATCCTCGGGGACCATGCCATCGTCTCCCAGGGTCGCGAAATAATGGCCCAGGAAGGCATCGCGAGCCAGTCCCGACCAGGCGCGGCCGTACGGTCCCAGGCTGGCCGCGCTGACGTCGGCCGCATCGACTTGCTGGCGGAGGGCGACGGTGGCGGCGTAGTCGAAGGAGCGCAGCATTCCCGCCAAATCCTGGAGCGGAGTCGCCTTACGACGGCGGACGGCGATGGGTAGCGAGGGCCGCCCCTCAAAGTCGAGGGCGTGCCAGCCGGCATCGGTGCGAAGTATTTGGCCCAGGTGGTAATCGCCGTGGATCCGGATGGCCTTCCCCGCGGGCGTCAAACCGACAACCTGTTGGGCCAACTCGCGAAGGGCATTGGCGTGGACCGCCAAGGGCTCGAGGCGGGGGTCGTCTAGGCCGAGGAGCTTCTCGGTGAGTGAGTCCAGGTCGTCCGCGATGACCTGTAGGTCGTCCCCGTTCAGGGGCCGAGGAACGAGCTCCGGCGCGCTTTCAAGGCCAGCCAGGGCCAGGTGCATCTCCGCTGTCAGAGCCCCGATCTGGCCGGCTGCGCCCGCGAAAGAGGATCCCTGGCGCTGCACGGCCTGGAGGCAGTCCTCGGGCAGAGGCACCGCTCCATCCGCGTCGATCAACAGATCGCCGTAGAGATCGCGCAGGGAGGTAAGAGCCAGAGAGAAGCCGTCGGTTCCGTTGCGGAGGTAGCTCTGGGCTACCGCCAGCGAGCTCGTGACTCCCTCGGTCTCGGCCTCCACGACTCCCAAGGGTCGAGCGATTCCCGTGAAACCAGCTGCGTCGAGCGCCTCTAGAAGCTCGACTTCCGGACTTACCCCGGGCCAGACCCGGCGCAGGACCTTGATCAGGACCTCGTCGCCATAGAGGACGGTCGACTGGCTCTGGTCCTTGGGGGCCATCTGGTTTGGCTCCAGGGCGGCCAAAGGCGGCAGGGGCGGGTGCAGGAGGCGGAAGTGGAGCCGCCCAGAGGGTGATCCCTTGATGGTGGCGCTGGCGCCCAGGGAAGCGAGGAATTTGACCGCCACCTGGGGGTCGGCAAAGCTGTCGTACACCGCCCAGCTGGAGCTGGACTCTCCCTCGGGGTCGGCCTCCTCGGGCCCGACTCGGCGGGCTACGGAGCGAATCGCCGCCGGCAGGTGTCGGTCCCAGGGGCGCACTCCCAGCACCAGCTGGTAAGCGGCGGCTATGCCGTCCTCGAAGTCAACCGCGATCAGGGCAATCACCAACCCCGGTACTTCGCGGTCAATCCAGAACGTCTGCTCAATGTGGAGTTGCCTGATCCGTCGGTGTTTGTCAGCGAACCAGCGTTCTTGGGAGAGCGAGGCTGCCAGGGCGGCCTCGATGCCGGGGATCGCTCCCAGTTCCGGGACGGGGCTCATCCGGCGCCCTCCAGACTCAGCCAGTAAAAGGCGTGGGGCCCGAGGGTGAAGGGGTAGGGCTGCTGCCCGACGCGGGGAAAGGGCACCCGCCCGACAAGTTCGACGGGGATGGCCCCGGCAAACTGGCGCAGGTCCAACTCCACCGGCTGGGCGAAGCGGGAGAGGTTGTTCACGCAGAGGATGGTCTCGCCTTCGCTGGCTCGGAGGAACCCCAGGATCGAGGGATTGGTAGCTTCGACCACTTCGAAGGTACCCCGGCCGAAGACGGGGTGGGACTGGCGCACGCGGATGAAGCGGCGCAGCCACTGCAGCAGCGAGGTCTCGCTGCGCTGCTGCTGTTCGACGTTGCAGGCCTGGTAGCCATAGAGGGGGTCCATTAGTGGAGGCAGGTAGAGCTGGGCGAAGTCGGCCCGTGAGAAGCCCCCGTTGCGGTCGCCATTCCACTGCATCGGAGTCCGCACTCCGTCTCGGTCCCCCACGTAGACGTTGTCGCCCATCCCGATCTCGTCGCCGTAGTAGAGGACAGGGGTTCCCGGAAAGGAGAGCAAGAGGCCGTAGAGGAGCTCCATCTGGCGCCGCCCATTGCCGAGGAGAGGTGCCAAGCGGCGGCGGATGCCGATGTTGAGCTTCATCCGGGGATCTCGGGCGTATTCGGCATACATGTAGTCGCGCTCGGCGTCGGTGACCATCTCCAGGGTGAGCTCATCGTGGTTGCGCAGAAAGATTCCCCACTGGCAATCGGGAGGGATGTCAGGGGTCTGGGCCAGGATCTCGGTTATCGGGTAGCGCTGCTCCTGGCGCAGGGCCATGAACATCCGGGGCATGAGGGGAAAGTGAAAGCACATCTGGCACTCATCGCCGTCCCCGAAGTACGCCCGCACGTCGGTCGGCCACTGGTTGGCCTCGGCGAGGAGGACCCGGTCGTGAAAGCGAGAGTCGACCTCGCGGCGGATGCGCTTCAGGAACTCGTGAGTCTGGGGAAGACTCTCGCAGGTGGTGCCCTCTTCCTCGAAGAGATAGGGCACGGCGTCCAAGCGCAGGCCATCAAGTCCCAAGTCCAGCCAGAAGAAGATCACCTCCAGCATGGCCTGCTGAACCTCAGGGTTCTCGTAGTTGAGGTCAGGCTGGTGGCTGAAGAAGCGGTGCCAGTAGTAAGCGCCAGTTTGGGGATCCAGGCTCCAGTTGGACGCCTCGGTGTCGACGAAGATGACCCGGGCATCCTGGTAACGGCTGGTGGTCTCGCTCCACACGTACCAGTCACGCTTGGGGGAGTGCCGGCTGCTTCGAGCCTCCTGGAACCATGGGTGCTGGTCGGAGGTGTGGTTCACCACCAAGTCGGTGATCACCCGGATGCCCCGGGAATGCGCCTCAGTGATCAGGCGTTCCATATCGGCGACTGATCCGTACTCCGGTTGGATGGCGAAGAAGTCGGAGATGTCATAGCCGCCATCCCGCTGCGGCGATGCGAAGACAGGCAACAGCCACAGGCAGTTCACGCCGAGCCAGTGCAGGTAGTCGAGTTTGGCGATCAGGCCGGGCAAATCACCAATGCCATCATCATCGGCATCGAAGAACCCTCTGACGAAGACCTCGTATATGACTGCGTCGCGGTACCACTGGGGATCGGGGCCCAGGTTCATTGTTCCACCGAGAGAACCAGCGCAGGGGCCTCGGTGGGGTCGATCTCGACTTCCTGAAGGCCATTCGCCCACTCCAACGCTGTTCCGCTGAGAAGGTCAGTAGCGTGATAGGTGGTCCCCGCTCTTATCCCTAGCTGCTTGAGGGAGAGTCTGATCCGGGCTCGCTGTGCTCGGCGGGGATCCAGATTGACCACGACCAGAACCACATCGGTGCGCGCGGAGGTGTGCTTGGAGTAGGCGAGCACCCAGGGGTTGTCGGTGCTATGGAAGTAGAGCCGGCGCAGTTGCTGCAGAGCCGGATGGCGGCGACGAATCTCGTTGAGCTGGGTGATCAAGGGGGAGAGGGAGTTGGAGCTATCCCAGTCCCGGGGCCGGTACTGGTATTTCTCGGAGTCCCAATACTCCTCGGATCGCTCCGACTGGGGCCGGTTCTCGCAAAGCTCGTAACCGCTGTAGATCCCGTAGGCGGGGGAGAGGGTGGCGGCGAGAACCAGCCGGTAGCGGAAGGCCGGGGGTCCACCTAACTGCAACTCCTCGGTCAGGATATCCGGGGTGTTGGCGAAGAAATTGGGCCGCAGGTAGTCGGGCGTGATCTTGGTCAACTGGGTCAGATAGGTTCGCAACTCGGACTTGCTGGACCGCCAGGTGAAATAGGTGTACGTCTGGCTGAAGCCAACCTTGGAAAGCTCGCCCATCAAGGCGGGGCGTGTGAAGGCCTCGGCGAGAAGGATTACATCCGGGTGGCTAGCGCGGAGTCGAGTGAAGACCCACGTCCAAAAGGGCACGGGCTTGGTGTGGGGATTGTCGACCCGAAAGATGCGTACCCCTTGGGCGATCCAGAACTCGAGAATCTCATAGCAAGCCTGCCAGAGCGAGCGCCATTCGGCGCAGGCGAAGTTGATGGGAAAAACGTCGTCATAGCGCTTGGGAGGATTCTCGGCGGGACGGATGCTGCCATCGGGACGGTGCTCGAACCAGTCCGGATGTTCGGTCACCCAGGGGTGGTCGGGGGAGCATTGCAGAGCGTAGTCCAGAGCAATCTCCAGACCGAGCTTCTCGGCGGTCTGCCGAAACTGCTGGAAATCGTCCAGGTTGCCCAGGTCAGGGTGAACTGCCGTGTGGCCTCCGGGAGGACCTCCGATGGCCCACGGGCTGCCCGGCTCTCCGGGAGACGCAACCGGGGCGTTGTTGCGGCCGCGGCGCGCGGTGGTGCCGATGGGATGGATGGGGGGGAGGTAGAGGACATCGAACTTCATCGCAGCGATACCGGGAAGTCGTGCCTGAGCCGAGGCCAAGGTCGCCGAGGTCTGACCGTCGGAGCCCTCGGAGCGCGGGAACATCTCGTACCAAGAACTGAAGAGGGCGGTGCGGCGCTCCACCCAGACCGGCACCTCGGGGGATCGAACCGGCGGTGTCTGGACCAGAGCCTCTTGCATCTGTCGGGCGGTACGGGGGTCAAGGAGGTAGCGCTGTAGCTTTTCGCGCGGTCCTGGGGCGAGTTGCTCCAACTGCTCCTGAATCGCCGCGCCCCTGGCTCCGGGAAGGAGCTCCGCCCGGGACCGAGCCAATTCGATCCCGGTCAAGAGGTCCTGGCCGGGATCCACTCCCACCCGCAACCAGCGCCGGAAGTCGTTGCGCCAGCTGGCGAAGTCGTCCCGCCAAGCCTCGATCTGGAAGGTGGCTAGCTGCTGCTCAGTGAAGATGATGTTGCCGATCCAGAAGTCGTCGATGTGTCCCTTCAGGGGAACGTACTCCCAGATCGGATCCGCGCCCGGGCCGCACATGCGCCAGCGGGCACGGACGACCAGGACTGGTTGGCCCTCGCTGAAGGCGCAGGCTCTGACGGGGAACTCCTCGCCGACCACTGCCTTGGCGGCAAGGCGACCTCCGTCGACCTGAGGCGTGACTTGATTGATGATGACCCGCTCCACATCTTCGGGGAGCGGTGGGGAGACATTGCGGATTTCGGCTTCAGGCACGAGGCTAGATTGCCACCCAGGGCCATGGCGCTGCAGTCACCTGGACCAACCGGGATGTAATCCCAGGAGGGGGATAAGCGCCCCAGGACGTTCTTATCAAGAGCCTTGTCTCTCGTAGACGGTCGCTGATGGACCAGCAGCGAGTGCGCCCCTAGCGCGGTTGCGGCGAGCGCGCAATAATCCGGCGGCGAGGCCTCCCCACCAGCGCCATCAGCGCGATACCACGTTGATAAACTGGGGCTGCAAGAGCCGCCGATCCAGCTGCGGCGTCGGACTTCGCGAGGTTCGGGCGAGTCCAGTAGTTGGTTGCCCCTACATGTAATCAGGGCTGCCCAGAGCGAGGGATAAGTGGTCGATTCTGGCGCGTGGTCAAACATGCTGGCGCCCTTGCGGCGGCGGGATTACCGGCTCGTGTGGTCGGGGAACCTCGTCTCACGCCTGGGCGACGGCTTCTTCACCGTGGCCATCGCCCTCGAGGCCCTTCGAGTGGATCACGCGCCTACCGGGCTCGCCTATGTCCTGGCCGCTCGGGCCGTACCTGGCGTGGTGCTGTCGATCGTAGGCGGCGTAGTGGTGGATCGAATTCCTCGACGGACGACCATGCTGACAGCGGAGCTGGTGCAGGGTGCTGCGGTCGCCGTCATCGCTCTCCTGGTCGTAGACCATGCCATCACCCTCTGGCAGCTGGTGGTGATGGGTATCGTTTTTGGCACCGCCGACGCCTTCTCCGGGCCTGCGTCGATGGCGCTCTTGCCTGAACTAGTACCGGTCGAGATGATCACTCAGGCCAATGCCCTCAACAGCACCAGCCAGGAGCTGTGTGTCAACTTGATCGGCCCCGCGGTGGGGGGTTTGGCGGTCGGTGTCATGGGCACCGCCGCAGCCTTCGGGTTCGATGCCCTTAGCTTCCTGGTCGCGGCTGCTTGCTTGTTTGGTTTACATCAGCGGGCGCGCCCCAGTAGCAGCGGAAAGTCCCTGCTGGCAGAAGCCGCCGAGGGGATCCATTACATCGTGTCCCGGCGCTGGCTCTTTGTCCTGCTGATGGGAGCGGGGCTGGCCAACCTGGTCGGGTTGGGACCGTACATCGTTCTGCTCCCGGTATTGGTCCGCCACGTCTTGCACGCCAGTCCGTTGGCCCTCGGCTTGGTCTACGCCAGCGCCGGAGCGGCGGGCGTGATCGCCTCCCTGCTGGTAGCCCGTTTGGGCTCACCCCGACACTTGCTCGAAGCGATGTGGACCGCCTACTGCCTCGCTGGGCTCTTCGTCGCCGGGGTTGCCCTAGCTCCCAACGCCTGGGTGGCTGGCGTGCTGGTGGCCGGATCGGCGGGCTCTGTGGTTTACGGCGACGTGCTCTATTTCACCAAGCTCCAGACGTCGGTACCCAAGCACCTCATGGGCAGGGTGTCCTCGGTCTCCTACGTCATGGTCGGGACCTTGATTCCGGTGGGCATGATTCTGGCCGGATTCGCTGCGGCCGCCATAGGAGCTCGCGGGGCCTTCCTGGTGAGCGGGCTGCTGGCGGCTGCCTGCGGTCTGGTGCTCTTGGTGCCAGGCGCTCGATCGGTGACCCCAGAGCCGGATGGTGCGTAACTTAGCGGGGTTCCTGCGCCAAATGGCGCGCTTGCTTGGGTCAGCTCGTGCTGGAGGGCACCCTGATAACTGCCCCGGAAGAACTCAGTCTGCGCTGGCCTATCTGGGCGTGCCGCCCGCCCACCGCGGACAGGGCTATGTCGATGAGCTGCTGGCGGAGGGAACGCGGATCCTCGCCGGCCAGAACGTGCCCCGCATCCCGGCGTCGACTGATCTCGACAACCTGCCCATGGCTGCCGCCTTCATCCCAGCTGGCTGGGACAACTTCGAGCGCGCCATCACCATGACCTGGGCCTGAGGCGCCTCGACCGCTCCTGGCCAGGTCTGGGCAGGGGATACCGGAAGCGCTGGGTGCCAGATCAGATTTAGCTTTCTGTAAGAGACCTTATCAGTAACTAGCCAAGATCCGGGCTAAGGGAGCCTCTCCCCGGCCTGCTGGGGTTGGGGCTGGAATGGCCAATCGATGATGAATCGCTGACCGAGGACGGATCGCAGCGATCCGCTACTGGTGGGCCCGGCCCGGCGGCTTCTGCCAACCCACGGGTGCCGCGCTAACCAGTCCAGGCTGCGACATCTTCCTGGGCTTGCGCGAGGACTTTTGGCTCGGTCCACCTCCTAGCGAACATGCGCGTCCGCAGCAGCGGCCGTGGCGCTTTGGGATGTGACATGGGAGGACCAGGGATGGCAAGGCGGCAGGCCGGGGCGAAATTTGCCCCTTCGGGATGGGATCGGACCAGCGAGCGGCCAACTTTGCAGGCGGCCGTCTGGCGGGAGCTCGCTTCTAGCTGGTCGGGCCGTCTTGCCGGTCCACGGCGAAGCGCCGCCCGCTTGATGATGGCGGCCCTGTCGGCTGGTGTCATCCTGGCGGCCGCAGCCTTCTCACTGGCCAGCGCGCCAGTCCAGGCGGCCACCACTATGACGACTTTGTCGGGGGATGTCCTTCCCGGACTGGCGTCGGCCACCGATCTGGGGGCGACGCCCAGCGGGACCCGGGTTGAGGTGGTGATTGCCTTCAACCAGCCCGACCAGGCTGCCGAGCAGGCGGCCTACAAGGCGATGTACACCAAGGGCAACGCCAACTACCACCACTTCCTGACCCCGGCCCAGTTCGCAGCCGAGTTCGGGGTATCGGCAAGTGACTACTCCGCGGTGCAATCGTGGGCGACGGCCCAGGGGCTGTCGGTGGTGCTGGCGCCGACTGATCACCTCAGTCTCACCCTGGCGGGCACCCCCGCCCAGGTGGATAGCACCTTCTCGGTGAGCCTGGACAACTTCAGTAGTCACGGACTCACCTTCTATGCCAACACCAACAATCCCACCGTGCCCGCAAACATGGGCATTCTTTCAGTGATCGGGCTCAACAGCTTTCTGCGCAGCGTGACCAACAATCACCTGCCGTCGGCCAGCGCGGAGCACGGCACAGTAGCCGAGGTTCAGCCGGCCCAGGGCACCTGCGAGCCCGACGTCTGCGTGGGCCTGACTACGCCCCAAGACCTCTGGAGCATCTACGACCAGCCGGGAGTCGACCTGACCAAGGAGGGGCCGAACGACAACTTCGGGGAGGGTCAGCAGATGGCCGTCTTCGGCGAGGGTCAGACGGCCGGTCCTCTCTCCGACCTACGCATTTTCGAGTCTCTCAACGGACTCCCGCAAATTCCCATCAAGGTGGTCCTCACTGACGGGCCCAACGCTGACTACAGCGACACCTCAGGGTCTGAGGAGTGGGACATCGACAGCCAATCGTCGACCGGGATGTCCCCCAACGCCCTTGACGAGGTCTGGTACTTCGGCGCCTCCCTGACCGACGCCTCGGTCCTGACCGCTATGACCACCTGGACCAACGATCCCAACGGTCCGCTCCAGGCCAATGCCAGCTACGGCGAGTGTGAGTACAGCGTCGCCGGCTCAACTGCCGGGGTGAGCGCCGGCCAGGCCTTCCAGGAGGCCAGCGAAAACAACCTCATGGAGGCAAACATGGAGGGCCGCACCCTCTTCTCCTCCGCCGGCGACACCGGCTCCTCGTGCCCGATCCTGCCGGCCGACACCAACGGGGTCGCCCCTCAGGGCTACCCGCAGCCGAACTATCCCGCTGACAGTCCTCACGCCGTGGACGTCGGTGGAACCGTCCTCTACGGCAATGGGGCCACCCCGCCGACGCGGGTCCTGGAGTACGCCTGGACCTTCACCGGTGGCGGCGGAAGTTGGGATTTCCCGGAGCCCTCTTACCAGGATGGGGTATCAACTGTAGACCTCCCCTGCGGTCCGGCCATCGATGGAGGCTACGGGAGTGGAACTTGCCGCGGCGTGCCTGACGTGGCAGCCCAGTCGGGAGACATTCAGAGCAACGGCTACGCGATTGTGGCTGCTGGAACGCCGGACTCCCAGGGAGCGGGGACCAGCCTCGCCTCTCCCCTCTGGATGGGGATGTGGACACGGGTGCAATCTGCGGCGCCTGCGGTGACCGTGGATGGCAATGCGACCTACCCCGGTCTGGGCTTCGCCAACTTCACCTTCTACAGCATCGGAACCAACACCGGCGAGGATCCGACTGCCTTCTTCGACATCGGCGGCACCACCGACTCTGAGCCCTCCGGAAACGGCTACTTCAGCGCCTTGCCCCGGAGCGCCGTCGACCCGTCGGGGTGGGACTACGTGTCGGGGTTTGGGTCGCCTGACATCACCCAGATCGCCAAGGATGCCGACGGCGGCAACACCGCCCCCAGCGACGACGTCCTGCCCGTCTACGGAGGCGGCGGCACCGGAAGCACCCCGGCCACGGTTGCTGCTTGCTATCCCCTCTTCATCGCCCCGCCCGGCGGAGATGACTTCGAGGGCAACAGCGGCGGTAACCCGCAAATGGACGTGATCCAGGGCGACATGCACATTAGCCCGAACGGCCAGACCCTGGAGGCGATCCTGACCATCGAGAACATGTCTTCGAGTCCGGCCAGCGCCGAGGCAGGTGCTCCCACCTCGACTTCCAACGAGTACTACATGAAGTGGTCCTATACGCCGCCCGGGTCGACCACCACCACGGCCTACTTTGCCAACGCTGAGGTGGATGCTGGGACCGGCACCGTCACTTACTCGGACGGGACCGTCACCGGCAACAGCTACGCCCCAACCAATACCGACGACACCGGCAAGATCGTGGATGGAGCAGATGGCACGGTCGAGATCGATGTGCCCCTGAGCCACGTTGGCTCGCCAACCACCGGGGACCTGCTGGTGGGCCCGGCTGGAGCCACGTTTGCGGAGGTCGGAGTTCCCGGTGCGGGCGGCCTTCTCGAGGCTGTCGACAGCGCCGGGCCCGGATACAACTACACCATCGGCGAGTACTGCGGGGCCACCGGCCAGCCCGGAACGAGCGGTGGTACCCCTCCGGCCGGCCAGGTTCCCCAGGTGCCCTGGGCACCCCTCCTACCCCTGGCCGGGCTTGGTCTCCTCTTTGCCTCCAGCTACGGATTGCGGCGGCTGCGTCGATTCCAAACCAAGAACGGCTAATCGCGGAGGTACCCAGCCTGGGTGCCACTGACCATTGCACCCCCACCGAGGGCAGCCCACGGGCTGCCCTCTTCGGGATGCTTTGCAGCGACACCATCCCGGCCGGTCACCGTTGGACATTCTGGCAAGGGCTGTCTAAGATGCCCACCAGCGCGTTACTGATAGCGGCTAACTGACCTCGGCTAGAGGGGGGAGCAGTAGTTGACTGCCGGGACGGCGATCCGGGCGACTGAGTCAGGCGATCTCGCCTCCGACCTCGACCTTGGCTGGCTCTGCGACCGCTACCGCGATCAAGCAGTCGGGTACGCCTTCTCCGTGCTTCGCGACCGGGCCCTGGCCGAGGACGCCGTCCAATTGGCCTTCGCTCGGATTCTGGCCCGCGTCAGCGGCGGGGATCACGACCTGCTCCGTGACGATCCGGAGAGGGTGGTCGTGCGCAACACGCGCTGGGCGGCTCTGGAACTGGTGGAGCGACGCCGGCGCAACGAGACCTCCGAACTCGACCAAGAGTCGCACGGCGGCGTGGTTGAGACAGCCAGCGGAGTCTGGGAGCGGTCCCAGGCGCGAATGCTTTGCGATCAGATCGCCAAGAGTCTGCCCGCCCACTACCTCGCTGTCCTGCGCATGCGCTATGTCGAGGAGCGGCACGACGCCGACGGAGCTGCCCGCCTGCGTCTCTCCGTCAAGGCCTACCGCTGTCGGGTGGACCGCGCCCTGCGCGCGGCTCGGCTCCATGCCAACCGCTTGGGCATCGATTCCCTGGGTGGTGTGGCCGTGGTGGGCTGGCAGTACCTGGGACGCCGGTTCGCTCGGATCCGTACCGGGCTTGTCGGCGACTCGACCGAACTGACCCAGGTCGGCTCGGTGGGAGCCCACGGACTGGTGGTGCTTCTGGCCATCGGCGGCCTGGCGGTCGCCCCCGTACTTCTGAGCGGCGGCGGCTCGAACCACACCGTTCGGACGCCGGTTGGAGTTTCCGCGTCGGAATTGGTCTCCTCGCCACAACAGAACGCGGTGACGTCGGCGCCCCAGCCGTCGGCCTGCAACGTGAGCTGCGCCACTCTGCCTTCTCTCTCAGCTGTGCCGCCGAGCGGATCACTAATCACGGCTCCGAGCCTCGCTCCGCCGAGTGTCAGTCAGGGTGGGGTTGTCTTGGGAGCGGGCAGCCTCGGCGCCGCGCAAGCACACCCGCTCTTCGCCGGCCTACCAGGAGTGAACGTTCCCAAGGTGGTGACTAACCCGCCCCTGAGTTCACTTCCCGCCATCCCGGTAAGCCCGCTCCCCTAGCCGACCAGCTGGCCACTCATCCCGGCCTTCGGCTAGCACTTGAAGAAGGGCCCACGGCGACGCCCGGCTGATCTGAGCTGGGCCAAGGCGAGGACTTCTCCCCTCCTCGACCTCCTACTGAATAAGCGAGCCGCCCCGGCAGTTGTGCTGGCACGGTTACCGAAGTCGCACAGGGAGGATCTCTGGTGGGGGTGTTACCCAGGGGCAAGGTGCGTCTCCGCGCCCCTATCGGCCGGGCGACCGCAGTGGCGGCGCTCTCAGGGGCCGCTGGCGCGGCTGTCCGCCAGATAAGTGGGCGTCATCTTTGGCCGGCCATTGGAATCGCTCTCTGCGCGCTGCTCGCCTATGCCTTCACCCTGGCGACCTTTCTCAACAACCTGACTCTCGACACTCCCCTCGCCTACCTGCCGCTTCTTCCCCTGATCGCGGTCTGGGCCAGCTGGGAGGCGGCGGGCCGTTACCAGGGCAAGAAGGCACCGATCCGAGATCGCCAGCTCGACTACATCCTCGGTGTTCCGCTGCTGCTGATTGCCCTCTTTCTGATCACCATCACTCCGGTGCTGTGGGGGACCTTTTACTGGTCGCTCCGTCCCGACGTTCTCTCCTTCGCGCTCTTCGTGGTGGCTGGGGTGGTCCTTGCCTACGGGGTCGGTTGGGCCTGGCGGATGCGAGTTCCCTTGCTGCTCCTCTTGCTGATGTGGCCAGCCCTCTACGTGGGCGCCGTGGCCGGCTTCCTCAACTGGTGCGTCTTGGCCACCGATGCCATCCTCGGGCTGGTCACCTCCCACCTGCCACTCGGGGTCTCCCAGGTGGTGCAAAACCCGGCCGTCCTCTCCATTCACACCACGACTGGGCAGTTGATCCAGGTCAGCGTCAGCACCGCCTGCGCCGGTGGTGATGGGGTCTTGGGCTTCCTCCTCATCGGCGGCACGCTCATGGTCGCGGTCACCGGAGCCCTCTTCTCGCGGCTGGCTTGGCTGGTGGCCGGCACCCTGGTCACCTTCGTCCTCAACGTCGCCCGGATCGTGGCCATCGCCTTCCTGGTGCGGGAGAACCACCCGGTTTTTGCCCTGGGTGTCTTTCATGAGTTCATCGGGCTGTTCTTGTTCGGCGTCGGTCTGGCAGGCATGGTCTGGCTGCTCCCCGCCTTCGGCCTGGCGCACCGGGCCCGCCATTCTGGCAGTGTCCCGGCGGCGCCCGGCGAGGCGCCCACGCGACCGCCTTTTGGGGCCGGTCTGAGTCGGCGGCGGCTGACCACCCGACTGGCGGTCGCGCTCGTCGTCCTCGGACTGTTCGTGGCCGGAGATCAGACCCTCGGGCTGTATGCCGGCTTCGCCAATGGGCAAGGGGCGCCGACCGTGGCCGCCATGGGGACCAGCTCCCGGGTGCCCCCGGGCTGGAGTGTGTCATTGCTGGCCACCTACCCCTGGGGGGATGAGTATTTCGGGGCCGGCTCTTCTTACGTCCGGTATCAGCTGAGCAATCCTGCCTCCTCGATCGGTGAGCCCGTGCTCTGGGCCGACGTGGTGACCACTCCGGACGTCAACGCCCTGCAGACCTACACCATCGAGAACTGCTTCCTCTTCCACAACTACGACATCATCTCGAGCCGTACTCTGGCCCTCAGTCACGGCGTCACCGCCGTGCTGCTCAACTACTCCGATCCCGCCTCGCACGGTCGCTGGGCCACCCTCTCCTGGACTTGGCCGGTTCGGCTGGGGGGCACCACCGCCTACGAGCGCATCGAGTTGACGGCCGACCTGATGCCTGGATCCGCCAAGGTGCCGGATCTGCGTCCGGTATCGGCCCCCATCGAAAGTCTGGTCCTCGGCGTGGAGAACTTCTTCGGCGCCGCTGGGTCCAGGACGCGTGACCAGATTGCCGCTCAGTACCGTGGCGCTGACGCTGCTCTGGCCTCTTTTGGGGTGGCCTTCGTTGGCGCCACCGTGGCACCCCGTCGAGAGCGCATTTGAGCGCCGCCGTGACTCCACCTCCGCCCCGCTTGGGTGAGCGCCTCCTCGATGACGGTCTGCTCAGAGCGTCTCAGCTGGAGAGTCATCTCCGTGACCAGGCGGAGGTCGGCTGCCATCTGGGTGAGCTGCTGGTCGCCAGAGGGGCGGTCGCTGAGTCTGCCGTCTGGAAGTCCCTCGCCAGCGCTTGGGATGTGCCTTGGATGGAGATGACCCTTGACACGGTGGATCCGGCCACCGCCCTGCTCCTGGACCCCATCACCTCGGTGGAATCTGGCGTCCTTCCCTTCAAAGAGTCAGGAGGTCTGATCTGGATTGCCGCGATCGACCCCAGCGATGGGGCTGTCCGGGCCACCGTCTCGCGGGAGATCACTCGCCCCCTGCTTTGGTTCGCTGCCACTCCCAGCTCGCTCCGCAAAGTCCAGGCCGCTCTCTTCGATCACGCCCTAGGCGAGGCTGCGGTCGCCACGTTGAGATCGGCTCACCCCGACGCGTCAGCTGAGCGGCAGCTCACCGGTCGTCAAGTCGCGTTCGGGCTGGGGGGCTTCGGCCTACTGCTCATTGCCTTAGTTCTGTGGCGCGGGGCGGCGATGGTCGCGGTCATGGGCGCTGTGGTGATCTTCTATGCCGTCTGGCTGGCTTACCGCACCTGGGTCATCGTGAACGGTGCCCGGACCAGATCGGGTGAGACGGTCGACGCGACCGAGGCTCGCGGCCTCAAAGATCTTCCCGTTTACACCGTTCTCTGCCCGCTGTACCACGAGGGATCGGTGGTTGAGCAACTAGTGCGCCAGATCGAATCAATTGACTATCCGAGCGTCAAGCTCGATGTCAAGCTGCTGGTGGAGGCGGGCGACCGAGAGACCAAGGCGGTGCTCGACTCGATCGATCTGCCGCCCTGTTGCGAGGTCCTAGTCGTTCCGGACATGGCCCCGCAGACCAAGCCCAAGGCCTGCAATTACGGCCTCCAGTTCGCCCGGGGTGAATTCGTAGTCATTTTTGACGCCGAAGACCGGCCCGAGCCCGACCAGCTGCGCAAAGCGCTGGGGTTGTTCCGGCGCCACCAGGATTCTCCCGGTCGTCCCGTGGGCTGCGTCCAAGCCCGACTGGCCTACTACAACGCGCGCCAGAACTGGTTGACCGGATGGTTTGCACTGGAGTACCTCAGCTGGTTCGACTTCTTCCTCCCGGGCCTGGTCAAGCTGGGCCTGCCGGTGCCGCTGGGGGGAAGCTCCAACCACTTCCCGACTTCGGTTCTTCGCCAGATGGGCTGCTGGGACGCCTTCAACGTCACCGAGGATGCCGACTTGGGCATCCGGCTGCATCGGGCCGGCTACCGCACGGTGATCGTCGACTCGGTGACCTGGGAGGAGGCCAACAGCGACTTCGTCAACTGGACTAAGCAGCGCTCGCGCTGGGGCAAGGGCTACTTCGTCACCTGGGCGGTGAACATGCGCCGGCCGGTCCGTCTCTGGCGGGAGCTTGGGGCTAGAGCCTGGCTGTCGGTGCAGATGACCCTGGCCGGCACCTACCTAACCGCCGTCCTCAACCTCTTGCTCTGGGGCCTGATGGTGGTCTGGATCCTGGGCCAACCGACGGCGGTGGCCAGCTTGTTCCCCTCGGGCATTTACTACCTGGCCATGCTCGAGTTGCTGCTGGGCAACTTCTTCTTCCTCTACGTCACCCTTTGGTGCGCGACCGAGAGCGGCGCCTTCGGATTGACCCGGCTCGCTCTCAGCTACCCCGCCTACTGGGTGATGATGAGCGTGGCCATGGTCAAGGCCAGCCTGCAACTGCTGACCGACCACGTCTACTGGGAGAAGACCATCCACGGCCTCACTCCCCCCTCGGGAGGTCCGCCTACAGCCGGCCGGCCGCCGGATCCCAAGCTGGCTGACCTGAGCCCGCGGCTGGAGCCGGTGCCGGTTAGGCATCTGGCCCGAGCTCTGAAACCCGGAGGCGGCCACAGCCGGCGTCGGGGCCTCCGCTGGATCGCCCCAGGACTCACGGTGGGCCTGACGGCAGCTGTGGCCGCGGTGACCTGGGCGGGCATGGCGGCCACCTCGAACGCGGCGCTTCGCGCCCGGCTCGACCAGGCGCAGCCCCCGGCCGCGGCCAGCGTCTCGCCAGCTCTCGCGGGCCAGGTTGGACCGGACTCCAAGATCACTTCGCTCGATACCGGGGCCAAGGGACGGGGGCTCATGCATCCCCTCGGTGGCGACTCATGAGACCGGCGTCCACGATGCCGACTCTGGCCGTCGGCGTCGATGGAGTCCTGCCTGGCCCCAGTTCACTCGCTCCGCGGCGAGGGAACTGGCGTACTGCGTTGGGAAGGTCGGCCAGCGGGGCCCGTGCCATCGCGCACGAGGGCCCCTTGATCTTCGTCGGCTCGCTGAGCGCCTACCTGGCGGCTGCCTACTACCTCGTCTTCCGGCTTAACTACGTCGCGCCGGATGCCCTCTCCCGCGTTGCCAACGCCTTCTATGTTCTCTATTCGCGCGATCCCCACCTGGCCGCCATCGGAATGATCTGGAATCCGCTCCCGAGCTTCCTCGAGCTGCCACTGGTGGCGCTCAAGAGCTGGCTTCCGTGGTTGGTTGACCGCGGTTTTGCGGGCAATGTAGAGACGGCCTGCTTCGGTGCCGGAGCGGCAACCGTGGTGGCCGTCTTGCTTCGTGATGCGGGCGTGGGACGTGCCCTGCGGATAGGGCTGGTCGCGGTTTGGGCCCTCAATCCGATGGTGTTGCTCTACAGCAGCAATGGCATGAGTGACATCACCTTGATGTTCTTCCTGCTGGCGGCGGGTTGGCTGCTGTTGCGCTGGTTACGCAATCCCCGCGACATCCTCCTGGTCGGTCTGGGCGCTATGGTGGCGGCTGCGACCCTGGTGCGCTATGAGGCCATCCCCTTCGCCGGCCTGGTGGCCCTGGTGGTCGTGGTTCGCGAGCACCGGGCGGGGAGCAACTGGAGAGAGTTGGAGGCGAGGCTTCTCCTCTACGGCCTACCAGTGCTTTTGGCAATCCTCTTCTGGGTGGGTGCCAATGCCGTGATCATGCACAACCCCCTGTACTTCCTCAACGGTTCCTACGCCAATCTCTCCCAGACCCAATCGACGCACGCGGGACAGCTGGCAGCGCTTCGACTGGAGACGTGGCCCGCTGCGGTGCGCTTCGTCGCTACCGAGTCAGTCCAGCTCTTCCCGGCATACCCAGCCCTGGTGATACTGACGCTGCTGCTGTCCGTGTGGCGACGCCAGGCTTTGCTCGGCATCGGACTCGCGCTGATGTCCACGGCTGCTCTGATGATGATGGCCTACTTGATTCATCGCGGCGGATTGGCACTCTACCTCCGCTATTTCGTGAGTGTCATCCCTTTCAGCTTTGTCCTGGCGGCGTATTGCCTCAGCCTGGTCCGTCACCGCCTTAGAGAGCGTGCTCTGGCTGGGGTTCTGCTCCTCGCCTTCGCCGCCAGCGGAGCAGCCAGCTATCTGGCCATGGCCAACCCCGGACTTGGCGTCGAAGAACATGCCGCGGTCGCCGCTGCCCGCCAAAATCGGCCGCTCCAGTCCAGTCCCATCCTCCAGGAGCTGCGCTTGGGCCGGGTCATCAACCGCTTGGACCGCGCCCATCATCTCGTCCTGATTGATACCTTTGAAGGCGGGCCCCTGGTTCTAGGCAGCCCCGACCCGAGGCTCTTCGTCGTCACCAGCGACCTTGACTTTGAGGCGGCTCTGAATGATCCTCAGGCGTATCGCGTCGCCTACTTCGTCGTTCCCGAGCCCATCGGTGACGGCAAGCTCGACGCCATCAATCGCCGCTACCCGGGGCTTTGGGAAGACGGTGATGGCTTCGCTACTCAGGTAGCCCAGCTCGGTTCCGGGGTGCAATGGCGCCTTTACCGGATAGTCGGACCTGCCCCTCAGTGACGCCGTCGGGAGAGTACGCGACGTCCTTGCCACACCACGCCTAGGGCGAGCACCAGCAGGATGGCCGCGACCAAGGCCGGGAGCCAGCTCGTCCCAACACTTGCGATCACCGATTCATTCTGCTGAGCGCCACTGAGTTGAACGGCAGAACGCCCGCTCCCTTCCGTTCTGACAAGGTGATCGCCGCCCCAATCCGGGACACGTGCCTGGTTGGGCGTCTCAGTCGCCCGGGGGGCGGCGGCAATGCCGGTCGGGGTCGGGGCGGGACTGGGTGCGACCGAAGAGGCCATGACCGAATACCAGTACGCCACCGCCTCCCCGGCCGAGTTGAGCTGCAGGGTGGTGGGGTCGACGATTCCCTCCCCCTGCGTCTCACCGATGTCACGCCAGTAGTTGAAGCCGATGACATAGGGCAACTGCGCCACCGCCGCCAGGACGGAATTGACCTCAGGGCCCATCAGGGTCAGATTGCCGTCATCCCAGATGTCCCCCCACTCCCCCACAACCAGGGGCACGTGGTAGGTGGCCTCGATCTGGGCCAGGTTGGCGACCAAGGCCGCAGGCGACTGGAAGTAGTCGTCAACAGCGAGGACGCCCATGTCTTGCACGGTGGCTTGGCTGAGATAGCCATTGGTGGCAATCCAGCCGTTGGTTCCCCAGTAGCCGACCTGGACGTTGAGGTGGAGGCTGGCGAAGGCGTCGCGATCGACGGTCATGCTGTCCTGGAGCCATTGGTTGTAGACGGAAACGCTGGAGAACATGCAGTTGCTCGTACAAAGGGGAGATATTCCAGCGTTTTCCGGTTCCGCGGCAGGAGTGAAGGTGTCACCACTCTGGAAAAGGTCAGCATTATCGAGAATCCAGTGGTAGGTGAGAGCCAGGTAGGAGGTGGTGTCCTGGCCGTCCAACACCGCGTTCGCTGTTCCCAAGGCGCGAGCCGGACTGCTGGTGGGGGTTTCCTTGGGGAATCCGTAATCGCCTTCCCAGCTATTCCAGTGGGAGCGGAACCAGACGTGCAAGCCGAGCGAGTGAGCGGCCTCGCTCCAGGTCGGCTCGTAGCCCGGAGCGACCGGCGGCGAGTATGTGGCAGCGGCGTCGTAGGGAACTTCAACCGCAACCGTGTCGGCCCCGGTGTCGCGGTCGGTGGTGAGCAGTTGAGCGATGCTGGACGGGGAGGCTTGATTGCGCAGTTGGTCTTTGGACCAGGCCATGGTGTCGACCGAGCGCAGCGACCAGGTGGGACTGCCAGCAGCCGCAGCTGAGGCGGGCAAGACAGATCCCCCGACTGCGGCCAACCCCAGGCCGAGCGCCGTCAGGGCACTTCCCCAACGCCAAATCCAGTTCCGCACCAGCCTAGATTGGCCGATCGCGGGGCCGATTGGGGGGGCGACACGGGACCGCTACCGGAGCGTAACCGGTGCCGCGCCCAGGTCCTCTGGGTGCCTCCCAGCGCCGCTCGCTAAGCTCAGATTGCGTGAAGCTGGCCGGCAAAGTGATGATCGTGACCGGTGCCTCCTCGGGCATTGGCGAGGCAACCGCGCGGCTGGCCCACCGCCAAGGGGCGCGGCTAGTGCTGGCGGCCCGACGAGCTGACCTGCTCGCCAACCTCGCGGAGGAACTCCGTGGGGCCCTCGCGGTTCCCACGGACGTGACCTCCGCTGCGGCCATCGGAGCGCTCCGCGACCGAGCCCTGGCGGAGTTTGGAACTGTCGACGTGCTGGTCAACAACGCCGGCCAAGGGCTCCATGTGGCGCTCATGGAAGTCAAGCAGGGCGACTTCCAGGCGGTCTGGCAGCTGAATGTGATGGCACCCCTGGCCTTGATGCAGGCTGTGGTACCCACCATGGCCGCCCAGGGATCGGGGGCCATCGTCAACGTCAGTTCCGGCACCTCGCTGCGGGTGATTCCCGGCCTGGGCGCCTATGCCGCGACCAAAGCGGCGTTGAACATGATCTCCCAAATAGCCCGGGCCGAGTTCGCCGACCAGGGTGTGGTCGTCTCCCTTGTTTACCCTGGAATCACCGATACCGAATTCCACCAGTCGCTGCGAGCCGGTCGGCGCCCGAGCGCTTCTGGCGGGATGTACGCGGCCCCCCGGGAGGCGGTGGCGGAGGTGATCGTTGCGGTTATCGGGTCGGGTGCTGCCGAAGCTCAAGTTCCCCGGCCGGCGAAGACTTGACGCCGTAACGTTCACGGAACGCAGCTGGCCTATGGTCCGGCCTAGCCCTTTTGCTGAGGAGGATTCCGCTGAGCAGTAAGCGATCCCTCGCTGCCGGCACGGTTCGGTCTCGTCTCCCGGCGTTGGCCGTGGTCATCGGCATAGCTACGTTCTTAGGCTGCGTGGTCACGGCGGTGCTGGTGGACCGGGCCTGGGGTCCCGGCAACGCATTGTGGGTCCTCATCTGGTTGGCTTCCCCTCTGGTGGGCGGCCTGACCGCCGCTCTGCGACCAAGAAATGCCATCGGGTGGGTCCTCTTGGCCGTGGGAGTCGTCGGCGTGACCAGCCAACTTGCCTTCGCGTATTCCCCGGGGCCGCACCCCACAGATCTGCAGGCCGTGGCGCTAGCCAGCGGTCTTCCCCTCCTCTATCTAGCGATGACTCTGGTCGGGGTCTTGGTCTTGCTCTTCCCGAGCGGCACCTTCGCTCCTGGCTGGCGTCCCAGGCTGGTACAGATACTCATCGTTGATTGGATCGTGGGAACGATTGACTCGTACTTCACACCGTGGCTGTCGGGGGATGCCCGGAACTACCACAACCCGCTGAGCGTCCGCGCTTGGGATGGATTGGCCAATACGGTGAGTCACTTCGTCACGATTTTCTACGTCGCGTTCTTGCTGATTGCGGTGGCCGACGCGCTCCTCCGGCTGCGCCGATCTCGCGGTATCGAGCGACAGCAGTTCAAGTGGCTCGCCTATACCAGCCTTCTGCTTGCCCCCGCAATTATTTTCGCCTCGGTGACGCCGACGAGCTGGTGGTGGTCGGTGTTTCCCGTTCTGGTTGCCGCCAACGGATTGGCGGGGAGCATCGGTCTGGCCATCGCACGCTACCGCCTCTACGACATTGACCGCCTTGTTTCGCGAACGTTTTCCTACCTACTCGTAGTGGGCCTTCTGTTTGGGGTGTATGTTGGCTGCGTTCTGCTGATGACAACTGTGCTGCCACTCCGGGGAAGTGTCAGTGTGGTCATCGCGGTGCTTGTTGCTGTCGCGCTGTTTGCTCCTCTGCGAGCGCGAGCCCGAGCGGCGGTCGACAAGCGCTTTAACCGCTCCCGCTACGACGCCCAGGCCGTGGTTGATGCCTTCGCCGGGCGGCTCGGCGAACAGGTAACGCTGGAGGTGATCACATCCGACCTTCTCCGTGCCGTCGACGAAACGGTTCAGCCCAGCCATGCCAGCCTGTGGCTGCGCGGGCCCTAGTCCGGATTCCCGGGGCCCGTCCGGGCGATCCGGCACCGACTCTGATCGATCGCGACCCCCTCGTCTGAAAGAAGCTGTGCCTGGCGCACCTCGTGTCCTGGCACCAGTCTGCCCTGGCTGGTGACAACTCGCCACCAGGGCAGGCCCTCGGATTTGGCCAGGACTCTTCCTACGGCGCGAGCCGCCCCGAGGTAGCCGGCCATAGCGGCGACTTCGCCGTAGGTGAGCACTTCGCCGGGGACGGTGTCGCCCAGCACTCGGGCAACTGCCTCAGCCAACGACCTGCCAGCGCGGTTGGACATAACGTCAATCTAAACGGGATGTCCTTTGGCGACCGTGGCGACCGTGGGTAGCTCTGCCCGTGAGGCCATCTAACCCGCGCCCGACTATCCTCCCTACATGGCCTTCACGGGGACGGATATCGCTCAGATCGACATCGACGCTGCCGTCGAGCGGGTTCTTCCGCGGGTCCATCGAACTCCCCTACTCCACTCGCGCCTCCTCGATGAGCGGGTGGGCTCCCGAGTTTGGCTCAAGGCGGAGAACTTCCAACGCTCCGGTTCCTTCAAGGCTCGAGGGGCTTTCAACGCTGCTCTGGTCGGCCTGGAGGCAGGCGACCAGCGTGGCCTCTTGGCGATCTCGTCGGGGAACCATGGCCAAGCCGTGGCGCTGGCCGCGTCCGAATTGGGCCTAGCTGCGACGGTTGTGATGGCGGGCAAGTCATCGCCGGTGAAGAAGGAAGCGATCCGCGCTTATGGAGCTGAGGTGGTGAGCGAGGGAGTCACCATTTCCAATCGAGAGGAAATCGCTGCGGAACTGGCGTCACGCCACGACCTGCGGGTGATCCATCCCCACGATGATCCTCACGTCATCTCCGGGCAGGCGACGGTGGGGTGGGATTTGGCCGAGGACCTCAAGAGCCGAGGCGTAGCCAATCCGTTGGTATTGGTGCCCTTGGGGGGCGGCGGTCTTCTCAGTGGCGTCGCGCTCGCCCTCAAACGGTTCGTCCCTGGAGCCGTGGTTGTCGGCGTCGAGCCCGAAGCCGGTAACGACGGCCTCCTGTCACTCGCCTCCGGCAAGCGCGTGTCGCTTTCAGCGGAACCAGTCACGGTGGCTGATGGAGCGGCCACGATACGCCTAGGTTCACTCTGCTGGGAAGTGATTAAGCGAGAGATCGCGGAGATCCGAACGGTTTCCGATAGGCAACTCGGTGAGGCTTGCTGGTGGCTCTGGAGCCGTTGCAAGCTGGTGGTCGAGCCGACCGGGGCTCTCGCTGCAGCTGCGGCGATTGGAGCCACTGAGTCGCCTGGGGATCGGGACACTGTGTGCGTGCTCTCGGGAGGAAACTGCCTTCCCGCGCAGATTGCTGCGCTCATCGGAGATGGCGCCCAGGCAGGCTAGTCTGCTACTTCGGCTGGGCGGGCTGACTCAGACCAGCAAGCGCTCGATTCTGGCCATCCCCTCTTCCAGCTTGTCGTCCGCCAGAGCGTAGGAAAGGCGGAGGTGGCCGGGCGCACCGAAGGCCTCTCCAGGAACCACGGCCACCTTGGCCTCATCGAGGAGGAGCCCGGCCAGTTGTTCTGAGGTGTCAATCTGTTGCCCCCCGATCTCCCGGCCGAGAACCCCGGTCACCGAGGGGAACACGTAAAAGGCACCGTCCGGGGGCGGGCACTCGACTCCGGGCAGACGTTCCAGTCCGGCCAGCATGAGATCTCGGCGCCGGGCAAAGGCGCGCCGCATGGTCTCCACCGATGCGCTGCTCGAGCGCAGACCGGCCAGGGCCGCCCACTGGGAGACGTTGCTGATGTTCCCGCATACGTGGGACTGCAGATTGCTGGCGGCAGCGATCACCGGCTCCGGCCCGATCATCCAGCCCACTCGCCAACCGGTCATGGCATAGGACTTGGACATCCCGTTGAGACGGACGGCTTGATCGGCCAAGCGGGGAATGAGTTCCACCAAGGAGTGAAATTCCACATCGCCATACGTGAAGTTTTGATAGATCTCATCGCTCACCACCCAGAGGCCCCGCTCCACCAACCAGTCCCCGATCGCCACCATTTGGGCCTCCCGATACATGGCTCCGGTTGGGTTCGAAGGAGACACGAAGAGTAGCGCCCTGGTGCGCTCGGTCAGGTGTCGGTCGAGGTAGTCCACTGAGACCCGATAGCCGTGCGTTTCGTCAGCTGGAACGACGACCGGAACCCCACCCGCCAGGGTTATCGCCTCGGGGAAAGTCACCCAATAGGGACTGGTGATCAGGACTTCGTCGCCCGGGTCGAGCAGGGTGGCGAAAGCGTGCGCCACCGCCTGCTTGGTGCCACTGGTCACCAAGACGTTGGCGGCGCTCAGCGGCGGGCCCCCTTTTGCACTGGTGGTTTCGGCAATCGCCTGGCGCAGCTCGGGCAGTCCAGCCGCCGGCGTGTAGTGCTGCAACCTGTGGTCTCCGCAGGCGGCGATGGCAGCCTCCACCACTTCCGGCGGGGTGGGAAAGTCTGGCTCGCCAGCGGCGAAGGACACGATGTCCTCCCCGGCGGCGGTCAGTTCCCGGGCCCGCCGTTCCATGGCAAGAGTCGCCGATTCGGCGATCGCGCCAACGCGCCGCGAGATGCCCGAGCGGGCGGCGACTGGCTGACCCATACAATTCCCTCGATGACTACTGGTAGTGGCTCAAGATACCGCATACCACAGCATCTGCTCCCCGAGGACGGCCGCTTTGGTTGTGGCCCCTCCAAGGTACCGGCTCCCGCAGTCGACGCCCTGGCCAGCGCCGGCCGCGAACTGCTAGGTACCAGCCACCGTCAACTTCCCGTCAAGCAGCTGGTGCAGCGCGTGCGGGAGGGGATAGCCAGCTTGCTCGGTGTGCCCGATGGCTACGAGGTCATTCTGGGTAACGGGGGTGCGACTTCCTTTTGGGACGCCGCCGCCCTGAGCCTGGTCGAGCGTCGAAGCCAGCACCTGGTCTTCGGTGAGTTCTCCTCAAAGTTCGCCGCCGCGACTAGGGAGGCGCCCTTTCTTGAGACCCCGGAAGTCATCGAGTCGGAGCCGGGCACCCATCCTCTTCCCCGGGCCAGTTCGGACGTCGACGCCTACTGCCTGACCCAGAACGAAACCTCAACCGGCGTAGCCATGCCGCTGGCGCGGACGGGTAGCCCGGACCAGCTGGTGCTGGTGGACGCGACCTCGGCCGCTGGTGGACTGCCGGTAGAGATGGCGGCTCTCGACGCTTACTACTTCTCGCCGCAGAAGTGCTTTGCCGCCGAGGGCGGGCTCTGGTTGGCGGTCCTCTCCCCCGCCGCCCTGGACCGGATTGAGCGGGTCGAGAACTCTGATCGCTGGATACCGGCCTCGCTAAGCCTCCGCTCGGCCACCGAGAACTCGAGGCAGAACCAGACCTCCAACACCCCGGCGATTGCCACTTTGTTTCTCTTAGCTCACCAGATCGAGTGGAGTCTGGAGATGGGCGGGCTGGACTGGGCGGTGGCTAGGTCGCAGAGTTCGGCGAAAACCATCTACGACTGGGCCGAGGCCCGGGAGTGGGCCTCGCCCTTCGTCGCTCGTCCGGAGCAGCGCAGTTCAGTAGTGGCCACCATCGACCTCGCCGACGAGATCCCCGCCAAGGAGGTCTCGGCCATCCTTCGGGAGAACGGGATCGTTGACACCGACTCCTACCGCAAGCTTGGTCGCAACCAGCTCCGGGTCGGCCTCTTCCCCGCCATCGAGCCCGAGGACGTGGGTCAACTCACCCGATCCATCGACTGGGTCGTGGAGGCGCTCCAGGAATGAGGCCCAACTGACGTCATTGTCACGGCTGAGCTCGTTTTGGGGGTCTGGGCCGGTAGATACTGGAGCTGGTGGGAAGGCGACCCTTGGATAAGGGTAGCGTGGATTTGGACGCGGCCAGCCAACTGACCCCGGAGGTTGCTTGGGAGGCGCTCACAGCGGATCGCGAAGGCACTGATCCGCGAGCCCTCGAGAGCCTGCGCCCCTGGCTGGTAGCCCGGGCGCTCCGCCTGGTCAACGACCGCCAGCTGGCTGCCCTGGTCGCGCAGCAGGTGCTGGTCGATCTGACCGCCAGGTCAGGGCAGGCGATCCGCTCCTCCGAAGAGCTCGAGCAGTGGCTCACCGTTCGGGTGGCCCAGACGGTGGCTCTCTTCACCGGCAGCATGGCGGTCGGGGCGGGGACTACCCCTCCCGTCTCCTCCAGCATCCCCTCGGCGCTTGCGCTGGGAGGCGGCTGGCGATTGGCCGCCTGGACGCGGCGCTTGCTTCCCCGGCGGAGGATCCGCTTGCCCGTCCCCGTTGCCACCTCCTTGGCGGCGGGCCTGGCAATTCTGCTTGTTGGGTCGGCGCTAGCGACGGGCTATGCCCTCGGCTCGCACCCCCGCAGCGGTGGCCCAGGAACGCCGAACAGCCAATCCGGCGGCAGTGTCCCCGTGGTGATTCCACCGGGAACCCAGCTCGCCGTTCCTCCCCCCACTCCCCCGACGTCCCCGGCACCCCTAGCCACGTCCATTACCACCTTGCTGGCGTCTCCCCCTGGGCCGTCTGTTCCGATCACCACAGTTGGGAACTCGGTACCCCCACCACCGCCGGTCCCCGTCCCACCCGGGCCGGTGCCCCGACCGCCCTGCCCGCAGCCGACCAACCCCACCACCGCGGGATGGGGGTCACTAGGCTGGAGTGGTGGAAATTCGCAGGGCCACACAGGAGTACCTGACCTACCTAGCAGTGGACCGGGCCCGCAGTGGTCAAACGATCCGGGCCTACCAAATCGACCTGAACCAGGCGGTCCAGTTCTGGGCGGCTCTCAAGGACCCTGCGGACGACACTAGCCAGTTAAGCCGCGACATGGTCCGCGCCTATCAGCGCCACCTCGGCCAAGTCGGCCTGGCACTGAGTTCTCGGGCCCGTCGCCTGCAAGCGCTGCGGGGGTTCTTGCGCTACGCGCTGCGCGAGAGTTGGATCGGAGAAGACCTGGCGGCCCATATCGACATACCGCGCATCTCGGCGCCCCTACCCAAACCCCTCAGCACCACCGAGGCTCGCCTGGTCCTTAACTACGACCACGGCAGCGAGGAAGCGGGACTCCGTGATGCCGCCCTCATTCACTTTCTGATGAGTACCGGCTGCCGTATCTCGGAGGCGCTCTCGGTCAAGCGCACCCAGATCAACGCCGAGGGGCGGCTGGTGGTGCGGGGCAAGGGTTCGAAGGAGCGGATGGTCCATCTCACCCCGCAAGCGACTCAGGCCGTGCGGGCTTACCTGGATGCCCGACATGACCGCGAGTCGGCTCTATTCCTCAACTACGACCGCTCGTCGGTAGCCCGGGGCAAGCGCGAGTTGACTAGTGCGGGAGCCCGTCACATCGTGCGGCGGGTGCGCCTCGCGACCGGGGTGGAAGGCCTCAAATCTCCCCATGTTTTACGGCATACAACCGCGACTGAGCTGCTGACCATCACCGGCAACGTCCGCCTCGTCCAGGAAGTGCTTGGCCACGCCAACCTCAACACCATGCAGGGCTACACCAAGGTGGTCGACTCGGCTCGAGTGGCCGCCTACGCGGAGCTGGCCGATCGCCTCGAGCAGCCGCGCAAGCTCAGGGAGAAGGAGTCGCCGCCGGGGTGATGAAGATTGTTTCCAAAAAAAGCTTGAATGTGGTGGCCCCGCTCTTGGGGGGAAGGTTCGCCTCGATGAGAAAGGCAAGTGCGGGCTGGGCTTGAAACGCCACTGAGGCCTTGTACGCGTCGGCGTCGGTGTAGCGCACCAAGGACGCAGTGACTCCGTAGATCTGGACCGAAGTGACGCCACTCTGGCTGGCGCCAGCCGGGGCGGCCGCCGGGAGCTGCCCAGTTGACGCTTCGGTATAGAAGGTGAGCGTTGCTCCTTGGGGTCCATTGAAGACGACCGGGCCCGAGCTTGCCTGATCAAAGGTCCAACCGTTCGGGTACATGACCGACCAGGGGACATTGCCGGCCCCTTCAAAGATCTGAAAGGTCAAGGTCGAGGTGTACTGCGGATCGGAGGTGATCCAGCCGATTTGGGTGGCTCCCTGCACCTTCCACCATCCACCGGCCGCTGGAGTCGGCGATACCAGAGGAAGGGAGATCGCCTGGGGGATTACCCCTACCACCGCCGCCGACGCCGATGGGGCGCTGCGAAAGTTGACTCCCAGGGGAGCGATCACCGTCACCGCGGTGGGGACAGTGCTAGGACTGGGAGTGACCCGGGGCGTCAGTTGGGCCGGTGTAGGTGTGGCGGGTCCGGCGCCGCAGCCCACCAGCACCTCGACCGTCGCGACCAGGACGACAGACAAAACAACGGCTGCAGCACGACCCTGCACCATGTGGCTCAGGCTACTCCTTGCCTGAGGGCTAGCTAGCCGGTTTGGGCGCCTGCCCGACTGAGCTGCTGCAGAGCCGTTCGCAAGGCTGCGGCCGCTTGAGCGGCTGCCTCGGCGAAATCTTCTCCGCTGGAGGCGTGGCCGATACCTCGCGACGAATTGATGAGGTAGACCCCACTGCCACCGTTCCCCTTGGCAGCACGAACGGCCTCCCCCAGATCAGCTCCCTGGGCACCGGTTCCGGGGATCAGGATGGGCAGATCGACCGCCACCTCGCGGATACGAGCGATCTCGGTGGGCCAAGTGGCGCCTGCGACCAACCCCAGGTTGCCGCGGCTGTTCCATTCCACAGCACGGCGGGCCACTTCCAGGTATAGGGGGTGAGGCGGTGCGCCAACGGAAAGATCTTGCAGGTCCTGGGCGCCCCGGTTGCTTGTCCTACAGAGGATGAAGGCGAAGCGGTCTTCCCTGGCCAGGAAGGGTTCCAGTGAATCCGCTCCCAGGTAAGGACTGACCGTGCAGGCGTCAGCCCCCAAGTAGTTGTAAATCGCCTCGGAGTAAGCGACGGCGGTGCTACCGATATCGCCCCGCTTGGCATCGGCGATGACGGGTGCATGTCGGCCCGCGGCCTCCACCACCTCGGCGAGGACCTCGAATCCCCTTCCCCCAAAGCGCTCGTAGAAGGCCAGGTTGGGCTTGTAGGCGGCCGCGAAGGGCGAGGTCGCCTCGACCACCGCCAGGCTGTGAAGGCGGACCGCTTCAATACCCTCCCCCAGGGATTTGGGGATCTGGTCGGGGTCGGGGTCCAAGCCCACGCAGAGGGCAGCCCCACGATCGGCGATTGACTCAGCTAGCCGTTCCCGAAAGGGACCACGACTCACCAGGACGTGCGCGAAGTGCTCGTCTGGGCCGCTCCCGGAGACTGCGGCGCGTAGGGGACGGAAATCCGGTCGTGCTCGGTCTGCATGCAGCCGGGGCAGAGCGAGGTGAGCTCGCCATCCAGCAGCACAGCGGACAAGCGATAGATGGGGAACTCCCGGTCACAGTTGCCGCAGTGGCGCATCCATGGCATCTCCAGTTGGCAATTCTAGGGCCTGATATGCTCAGCCAGCGGTCGCGGGGAGTAGCGCAGGTGGTTAGCGCACCAGTCTGGGGGACTGGGGGTCGCAGGTTCGAGTCCTGTCTCCCCGACCACCGATTTGAGCTCAGCATCACGTCGGCAAGGTCTCGGATGAGCGCTAGCGAGGCGACGCTGACGGCGTAGGCGAGGGGCAGCGTGCATGTTCATGGCGATCGCTGCGGTGGCCAGCGACGCCAATTGGCAGCGGCGATCTCTCCGACGCCAACGTCAAGCCGATCAGCGTTGAGGACTTCTAGGAGACGGAGAGGACCATGACGCTCAAGGAGCTCTCCATATGAGGCCTGGGTTCAACCGAGTGCTGAGCCACGAGTCTCCGCTGTCTCAGTCGCTACAGTTGGAAGGAAATCTCGCATCAATTGCCTCGAAACGCCGGAAACGCGCTGGGACGGTTCGTGTCCGCGATGGCGTTCGACCGGTCAAACTTGGATCGCTCGGCCGACGGCTTCATTGGTATCTTTGACTACGAGGAGCTCCACCTGTACCTGAGCAGCCGCGGTATCAAGTCGAGTTGGCCCGTGTCGGTCGGCATCGCGTATCGCGTGAGTCTCGGCTCTGCCGGAGGGTCGTTGTGATCGACCGGCCAGCCGCGCTTGCGGCTCTGCCGGAGAGTTACGGTCCGCTCTTCGATCGTGCGGCGGCTGTGTTCGAGGCGGACGAGCGAGTCCGGGCGATGTGGCTGCACGGCGCGCTGGCACGCGGCCAGGCGGATGCGGCTTCCGATATGGACATCTTGATCGCGATTTCGGACGACACCTTCGAGGGTTTCGCCGCCTCGTGGCGAGACTGGCTAGCCGCGATCACGCCAACCCTCACCGCCCGCCCTCTCTCGCCGGGCAGTTTTTACGCGCTGACCCAGTCCTGCGAGCGATTCGATGTCGTCGCTGAGGCGGTCGGCAAGCTACCTGCCACGTCGCACAGGAGGCGGCTTGTCGTCTTCGATCGCGACGGATTGAATGACGTGATCCCGCCGCCGGCCGATCCACCGCCGGACCCCGCAGTCATCACATACCTGATCGAGGAGGCGCTACGGCAGGCGGCGAACTTCCCCACCGTCCTCGTCCGCGACGACTGGCTGATGGGCGTCGTCGCGGTCCAGCAGGTCCAGATGTTCCTATATCAACTGTTCGCGGAGTCGAACAAACCTGCGCCCGCGACCGGCCCAAAGCAGTGGAGCTTCAAGCTGACTCCTGCCCAGCGCCAGGTTCTCTCGGACTTGCCAACGGCCGCGCCGTCTCCGGACTCGGTCCTGGCGGCACGCGAAGCTACCTTCACCGTGTTCTTTCGCGAGGCCCCGCCGATCGCCCTCCGCAACGGAGTGCCCTGGCCCTCCGCCTTGGAGCAAGCCGTCCGCGACTACCTGCGTGAGCAGGGAGCCCCGCTCCCGGACCGAGCGGACTAAGGAACCACCCCCAGCCGCTGCCCGCAGCGGCTGAGAAGAGTGTCTGTGGCTCCTTCCGGCGTGAGGGGAGCTGACAGCACAACTGAGGGCAATCCCGCGGGACGGGCGCGCTTGGTTGCGGACTTCGGCGGACGTAGTCGCCAGGCCACTGAACGCACGTAGCAACGAACAGGTCTCGCCGGACGATTCGTACGGATCTGGGGACCTGGGTGTCGCAGGTTCGAGTCCTGTCTCCCCAACCACTGATTGAGATCAGAACCAGGTGGCGCGGCGACGAGCCGATCGTGGCGGCTGCGACGCCGCCCGTGCCCGGGCTCAAAGGAGCGATGCCAGGTAGTCCTCGAGCTTATCGAAGCTCGCCTGCTGACCATCAATGGCGACCGCCGGATCATCGCGGTGCCCTGGGGCGTGCTGGAACATTGAGTCGAGACTCGCCTGGTCCCTGAAGGCAAGCACGGTCGTCATCGTCGTGACGCCATCCAGCTCTTGCAGCGTCACCGTCTCCACGGCCTCGGCTTCCGGCCTCCCGTCGAACACCCAGGTGTTGACCAACCTAGTCGGTCGCTCGATCTGGAGGAACGTGCCGTGAAAGGAGCACTTGGCGCCACCAGCGATCACACCCACGTAGCGGTAGTCCCCACCGACCCGCAGGTCGATCTCGCAGACCTCGAGACCCTCGTCTCCGCCGGTGAACCAGACGGTCACGTGCTCGGGCTTCGTCAATACGTCGAAGAGCAGCTCGGCGGACGCGTCGAACTTCCGGGTGGTCAGCATCTCGCGGTCGCTCGGGAACTCGAGCGTGGCCGAGCCATGTCGATTGATCGTCACTTCTCTTCCTCTCCTTGTTGTAGCTCGCCGAGATAGTCGTCCAAACGGTCCAGGTGCTCCTGGTACTTCGCCAGCCACCCGTAGAGCGGCTGGAGGCGGTCACGATCCAGTCGGTAGTAGCGACGCCGCCCCTCCGCGCGGCATTGCACCAGGCCCACCTCGCTGAGCACGCGCAGGTGCTTGGAGACCTGCGGCTGGGAGATCGACAGCCCGTCAACGATCGCCCCGACCGGCTTCTCGCCCGCCAGCAACGCGTCGAGGATGTCGCGGCGGTTCGCTTCGGCGATCGCGTTGAATACGTCGGACGTGGTGGCGGCTCGTGCCATGCCGCAATTATATGCCGCTCTCGGCATATGTCAGTTGTGCGAGGCACGCCCCTGCCGGGCGGCCTACCAGGAGACCCCGGGACACTCATACGGGTCGACCTGATCGAAGACGTTGGCAAACACGGACCGCCGGCCTACCCACCCGGCGGGTGCCTGGCATTGCCCGAGATTGTGTGACCACTTCTGGAGCAGCATGATCTCCTGACCGTGGATCATCGGGACGTGAGAGCGAAGCTATGGAAGCGACGTGCCAGCCTACTGGCCGGGCTGTGCGCGCTCCTCGCGGCCACCGCACTCCTTCCGGGGCTCCACGCCGTAGGTACCACCGCGAGGGCAGCTGCCCGGCCGACGGCCCTCTCCAAACTCCTACTGTCGGCCCCTGATCTTCCCCAGGGCTGGCGGACGATCACGAACTCGAGCAGTAAGTTCACCACGAACCTCGGCTGCGGAGCCAGCTTGGCAGGGCTTGGGAAGGGCTGGCACCAAGTGGACGGCGTCTTCGTAAACGGGAAGGGTTTCCCCTTTGTCTCCGAGGCGCTCGCCACCGGGCCGGAGGTCGCTTCGACCTGGACTCGCCTGCAGGACGCGCTCGCGGCCTGCCGCTCGACCACTGTCACCGTCAACGGCGAGCGGCACCGTGCGAGGATCAGCCAGCTACCCTTCGCCGCCACGGCGACAGACATGACGGCGCTGTGGCAGCTCACGGGCCCAGGCATCCCGCTGGGTATCGACGTCTTCGTGTTCCGTGGCAACCAGGTACTCGGGACGGTGTCGTACACCGATGTCGGGACTCCCGACCTAGGCAACGGTGCAGCCTTTGCCGCGGCCGCCATCGCCAAGGCGGGAGGCTCTGCGGGCGCGGTCACTGGCACGGTTTCGATCGCGACCGCACCGGTGCGCGTCGCGCGGACCAGGAAAGGCACGGTCGCCTACCGGATTGCCGGGAGCGGTCCGCCGCTTGTCCTGGTGATGGGCTACGCGGGGACCATGGACACGTGGGACCCTCAGTTCGTCGACGCGCTCGCGCACCAGTTCACGGTCGTGGTGTTCGATAACGCCGGCATCGGGAGGACCTCGCCCTTGCCCTCCCCACTCACGATCGACGCCATGGCGCAGCAGACGAGCGCGTTGATCGCGGCGCTCCATCTGGGCGCCCCCGATGTTCTGGGGTGGTCGATGGGGGGCATGATCGCGGAGGCGCTGGCGATCCTACACCCGACGCAGGTGCACCGGCTCGTTCTTTGTGCCACGTTTCCCGGAACCGGAGCGCAGCGCCCAGCCCAATCCGTGGTTGACGCGCTGAATGCGGGGGGTGCCAAGGCGTCGTCGGTGTTGTTCCCCCCAGGCCATAAGGCGGCGGCGACCCTGTTCGCGGCATCGCTCTCCGAATACCCTGCGTCGGCCAACGCACCGGGAAGGGTGGTGACTGCGCAGGCGACGGCCGTCCTCCAAGCCTGGGAGGGCAAGGACCGCTCCCTGCGGCACTTCCGTCAGATCGTCGCTCCGACCCTCGTCGCTGACGGCACTCTGGACCGAGTCGTCCCAGCGGCGAACCCTCGAGCGCTCGCGGCTGGGATCGCTGGAGCCAGGCTCCTTCTGTACAAGGGAGCGGGGCACGCATTCTTGTTCCAGAGTCTTTCCGCCTTCGTGCCCGCCGTCGAAGCGTTTCTCACGGCCTGAGCCCCCGAGAGACAATGCACGCTCGCGACACGCAAAGCGGCCGAACTCAGCGTTCTCTTCCAACTGCACCGCAAGCCGTCGGCGACCAGCTGCACCGCCTTGCTAGTGCTGATGGCCACAGGGTGTGCGGTATTGAACTGGACCCAGCATGAATTCCTACCACCCCAGAGCACTAGGCGGGACAACTGACGAAGGGGTCGACATGCTCGAGGCGCGCCGCCCCGGCTTGCCTCGTATGTTGGTGCTGACGACCGGCCCCCCAGGCGCGGGCAAGACAACGCTAGCCCGCCAGGTGGCTGGTGGCCTCGGGGCTCCCGCTGCTCTCCAAGGACATGGTCAAAGAGCAACTCTTCGACACTCTCGGGGTCCACGACCGCGCTTGGTCGATGAAGCTGGGAGCCGCCGCTAACGAGATTCTCTGGGCCATAGCTCGCGAGTGCGTCGGCGGCGCGGTGGTCGACACTTGGCTGGACCCTACCCGGGATGACGCGGACCGAGCCAGGGCGGCGGTGCGGACAACCGGTATCTCCCTGACTTGGGAGCTGATGTGCGACTGCCTGGCCGAAGTCGCAGTTGCTCGCTATGCGGCCCGAGTCCGTCATCCCGGTCATCTGCCCCCCGACGAAGAGACCCTGGATCGGATCCGGCGGGCCGTCCCACTCTTGGTTCCCCTGGGCCTCGGTCCGGTGATCCAGGTCAACACCACCCATCCCGTAGATCTGGGGCCCATCCTGGCCCGGCTCAGGGCAGACGGCGAAGCGGGGGACGCCGCTCCCTAAACAAGCTCGTGTGGACGTCCAGCCCACGAACCGCGAGCTCACTCGCCCAGACCTGAATAACCTAGGAGTGGCGCACTTTAGCCCGCAAACGAAGGGAGATCACGCGATGAGCATTGCCGAGCATGTGAACCTGCGTCCCCTCACCGAGGCGGACGTAGACGTGCTAGATCGGATGGAGAATGACCCGTCGGCGGTGGAAACCAAAAGCGACAGGCTCGAACTCGATTGACAGCCGCCCACCTCCGCGAGGAGCAATGAACTAGGGGCGCAGGGACAGGCACCAGTGGTTACAGGTCATGAAGTGCCCCTTCGGGAACTCGAACTCGCATGTTTCAAGCAGCTCGAAGCGGAGCTTGTGACAGATCGCATTCGACGGCGCATTGTCGACGTTTGGGAAGGCGTGCATGAGGCGGTGCTTGTGGTCATGCTGGGCAAGTTCGATCGCCTGCATGGTCGCCACCACCGCGATGCCGCGGCCCTGGAACTCGGGCACGACCATCCAGCCGACTTCGTACACCTGCCCACCACGCCACTCTCGCGTCCAGAAGCCGACCGACCCGACCCCAGCGCCGCTCGCCGGTTCTACGATCTTGAACATCCGGTCACCTCCCTCGGGGCGCTCGTAGCGGCGTGAGCTCTCGCGCAGCTTGTCCAGACTCTCGGGGCCGCCGAGGTGCTCGGTCATGCGCGGATCACCCATCAGCCGCTCGAGCAACGGCTGATCTCCAATGCCCCAAGGCTCGAGCGAGACCGTCGCGCTCACTCCGTCAGCTTAGTTGAGGGTCCGCTGGCCTCGGTGAGTCGATCGCGAGTGGGCTGCTTCAACCAGGGGTGGTCAGTTCGAGGTAACGCATTTCCAGGTCCTTCGGCCACAGCTGCTCGTCTGTCAAGGCTCGAGCCAGGAAGTCGGCATAGCTCTCTAGGCCGGGCTCGAAGCCGCCTCTTTGCAGAGTGTCGTGCAGGAGCAGTGCCAGCACATGTAGGCCATCGTCGGCCTCGGTCCACCTGCTCACAGGGTCTTTGGTCGCCATACCAAGTCCCGTGGCCAACACCTGGTCCAAAGCCTGGGCAGCGTCCTCCTCGATGTATCCCTCCCAGGTGTTGTATCCCGCGTCGGGGTTCCGGGCAGTGAATCGTTGCTGCAGGAAAGGGTCAGTGGCCATGCCCAGGAGGGCCCGCGTCGCCGGGTGATCGTTGGGCCAGGGTGGATGCAACAGTTCGTGCAGAGCATTGCTCAAAATCACCTGCTCGCTGTAACGGACGTCGCCCAGGAAGCGGACTCCGGTGACCCGAATGGCGTGCGGTGCCGCCCAACGAAGCACGCACAACTCCACTTTCCGGGACGGCAACGCGATCCCCGTGTGGCGCTCGACGAGGGGGACCAGGTCGTAGCTCCCAAGTGCCTTGGTCAGCTCAGCACAGCGCCTTTGCAGGAGTGGTTCGGCGGACGTTGCCCACCAATCAAACAGGCCTAGATCGCGTAGAGCGGTTAGGACCGACCGCACACTGCCGCAGACCGTAAGGAATAGCTGCTCGTCTCCCCCCGACCAATGGTCCGAGATCTCGCGCATCCGCTGGGCAAGTCGATCCGGCTTGTCGAGTGCTGAAATCAGCTCGTCCAAGCTCTGCAGCGGAGAAGTGGCAAGAGGCGAGGTCCAAAGCGCGAGAAAGGCCGGAAGAGGCTTCCCCGCTCGGTCGGTGACCTGGCTGCGGAGGTAGACAAGGTCCTCTCTTGCCCGCTCACTGGCTGCGGACGCAAACCGGTCCTGCCACCACGCCACGTCCTCGATATGCCGCGAGGTGTAGAAAGGGATGTCCGCTAAGAGCGGGATCAGGCAGAGCGAGTCAAACCAAAGCGATGGCCGTATTACCCATTTGTCCGCAGGCTGCTCCGAAGTTATGGCGCACTCCTTACCGAGTCGCTTGGACGCGATCAGGTCCCATGTGCGGTTGAATGCTGGGTTGGCGGGGCGCGGCGCCATGCCCCGCCCGCTCAGTGTGGATGGCGACCGTCCGCCCACGATAACCGAATGCGTGGCGCTGGCCCCACCGGTCCGGAGGGGCTGCTCTACCCGACGTCCACTCTGCTTGTTTGATCCAGTTGCCATCTGGTTGGAGTGGCTTCTCGGGACGCCCGTTTGAGTGCAAGCGCTGCTGGTCCGAACCTGCCTCAATAGATCTGGGAAGGGTTACAGTGACGCCGACCTGCTACTATCGAACATATAGTCGGTCGTGAGCCGACTGCGGCCTTCTGCGGCTCCCCTGGTCTGTTGACACAGCGGCATCGTTAGGAAGCGCTGCCAACTGTCTTGACGACATAACGCGCGGGCGATAACCGCCCAGGGAAAAACTGCATGAATTCGTTTGCCCAGCTGGGAGTGCGACCACGCACTCTGGAGACCCTCCTCCGGCTACATATCACCGATCCGACCGAAGTTCAGGCGGCCGCGATCCCGATTCTTTACGAGGGCCGTGACTGTCTGATCCAGTCCCCCACCGGCTCAGGAAAAACGCTGGCGTTCCTAGTCCCCATGGTTGAGCGTCTGCGCGGTCACCAACCCCTCGCACCGCGGGCCTTGATTATCACGCCGACGCGGGAGCTGGCCACCCAGATCGGTGCCGTCCTGGCCCTGCTCGATCCCGGTCTGCGGCGGGCACTTGTCTTTGGCGGCGTCGGATATGCCGGTCAAATCAACAGCCTGCGCCGTGCCGATGTGATTATTGGCTGCCCCGGCCGGTTGGTCGATCTCTCCGATCGCGGCGCGGCGAACCTCAGCGCTGTCGAGTTCCTCGTGCTCGATGAGGCCGATGAGATGCTCGACGCTGGCTTCGCCAAGGATGTGGAGAAGTTGGTGGCGCGCACCCAGCAGCGGTCTGCCGGGAAAGAGCGACAGACGGTCCTGGCCTCCGCCACGATGCCCGACTGGGTCACCCAGATGGCGAGTAAGCACATGGTCGCCCCGGCGAGGGTAGAGGTTGCCAACGCCACCGAATCACAACTCGAGCATGGCCTCTTTTCGGTCACCCGGGCGCAGAAGGTGAGCGTCCTCAGTCGGCTCTTGAAGCGCTCCGACTCTACCATTGTGTTTCACCGCACCAAGCACGGAACCAAGAAGCTGGCGCGGGATCTGACCTTGCTCGGACACACCACCTCGGAACTGCAGGGCAATCTCTCCCAGGCTGCCCGGGATCGAGCCATCGCCGCCTTCCGCCGTCGCGAGACGTCGGTGCTGGTCGCCACCAACGTGGCGGCCCGGGGGATCGACGTGGTCGACGTCGACTTGGTGGTCAACTACGAACTGCCGGACACGGCTGACTGGCTCACCCACCGGATCGGCCGTACCGCTCGCAACGGTGCCAGCGGACGCGCCCTCACGTTTCTGAGCGAGGACGACGGGGAGAAGTGGCGCAAGCTGCGCCGGCTCGGTGCTCCCGCCCTCCAGTTCGTGGACACAGCCCAGCTCCTGGAGGCCGGAACGATGAGCTTTCTGGCCCGCCAACCCGAGCTCCCGGTTGGAGTAGGGAAAGCGGAAAGTGCCCGCCCCGGTGGTTCGCGCTACCGCAGCTTCGGGCCGCCCTCTCGCCCCCAGCGGAGCCGCCGACGCCGCAACGGCTAGCAGCGACTCGCTCGAGCGCCTAGATGCTCTGCTCCCTCCCCGCCCGGGGCTGGCTGGGGTATTCTCGCAGTCGGAGCTGCCCCGATTGATGGGCAGCCTTCTCAAGTTCGGAACTGCACGATTATGAACTTCCTCTCCGGTCTTCACGGGGTGGTGGCGATCGTGCTCCTGTGCAGCCTGCTCTTCTTGGAGGAGGCGGGCGTTCCGCTGCCCTTCGCGCCAGGTGAGCTGACGCTGCTGGCCGGGGGCTTGCTGATCGCCGCCGGGGGCCTAGATGCCTGGATCTTCTACCCGCTGGCCTATGTCGTCTGCGTGGCCGGGGCGGTGGTTGGCTACAGCTGGGCACGGGTGGTCGGGGAGCACGGCATGACCGGGCTGGCCGAGCGATTTCACCAGGCCAAGGCACTCAAGCGGGTATCGCGAAGAATGAGCGCGGCTGGGCCGGTAGGCGTGGGCACCTCGCGCCTGATCCCCGGACTCCGCATCTACACCACCCTGGTGGCGGGCGCCTTCGGGGTGAAGCGGCGGACCTTTTTGGAGGGCTTGATCCCCAGCACCGCCATCTGGGTGGGCGTTTACGTAACCCTGGGGATCGTCGCCGGCATTCCTGTCGAGCACTTCCTCACCAAGCTGGCCCGGCTGGCGGTCCAGGGAGCCATCCTCCTGGTGCTTGGGGTGGGCGGCTACCTAGCCATCAGGCGTGCCCCGGACCGCTCGCAGGCGCCCCTGGTCAACATGCCGGGATGGGTCAAGACGACCCTGGCAGCCCTGATCGATCTGGGCATTGTCGCCAGCGTCCTGACCGGGCTTTTGGCCCTGGTCCGGCGAGTCACCGGGACCGGAGTCACCGCCAGCTGGGCGGACGCCGTCGTGCTCCTGGCGGCCCTGGCAGCTCTCTACCTCTTCGTCACCCGCCGGAGCACGGGAGCCACCCTGGGAGAAGCGCTCCTCCATGCCACCTACCTCCCCCGCCGGAGTGCGACCAGCCCCGAGCCGGAGCTGGTCCCAGCACCGATCGTCGATCCCGGCTTGCAGTCGACCGCCGAGCTTCTGCATGCGGTGGCAACGGTGCCCCGCCTGGCGGTCCTGCGCATCCTGCTCAAGGCGCCCAGCACCAGTGCTGAGGTGGCCCGTGCCCTGGGCATGGCACCTGCCGAATCAACCTATCACCTGGCCGCTCTGGGTCAAGCCGGTCTGGTCGGCC
>JBAQYY010000103.1:0-2765 GCA_049790415.1 Candidatus Dormiibacterota bacterium
TCTCGGTTTAGCAGATCGCTAGATCAGCTCCAAGCTATAGGTGCGTTGCCGGCCGAGCAATCGGCATTCGCTGCCGACGGGTCACCCGAGGCATTGTTTGAGCACTGAACTGCGAAGAACGTGATCGTCACAGTCGCAGACGAGCCCTGATAGCCATTGCCGGAAGCCAGCGGAAGGTAGTAGTCGAGGTTAGCTGCGACGCTTCCTTCGGTTCCGCCAATGTTGTAGTACTTCTCAAGGTTAGCGATTCCGCTCGGATTGGGATCCGGGCCAGCCGCGCCCACGACATAGATCTGGGTGCTGCCGGTGCAGGTTTGCACCTGAGTCGTACTGTTGGTGCCGCAGTTGACAGTCAGGCTGCTGTCCGTCGAGGTCCAGGCAGCTGACCACGGGTCGTGCCCGTTGAACTGGATCTCTTGCGAAGATGCGTTCGGATCATTGTTGTTGATGAGGGCGTAGCCACCGGCTGCCGAGGTCGAGGTAAAGGAGATCTGGGCCCCGATGTAGGCGTTGAGACTGCCGCTGTAGACCGCGCTCGAGTCGCAGGTGGGGTCAACCTGGTTGCCACCCGGGTAGCCGGCTGAACTGTCGCCGGCGGCAAGGTTGGTCTCGGTGCACGTCACGTATCCGGTCGTCGTGTTGGGACCGAGCGTCACTGTGCCCGCCGCGAAGCTGTTCGGAGCGCTGGCGACGTTCGATGAGAAGAGAGCAAAGCTCGCCCCCAGAGCCAAGCTTCCGATCGCGCCCACTGTAACCACGCCTGCGAGCACCAGCCCGAAGCGCTTAGTGGCTAGATTCATGCGAAGTCTCCCTTGGATTAACCGTGTATTGATTGAGCATAGTCATCGCCGAATTCCGTCCAAACCAGTCAGTAATCGGTCGCTGGGCGCCTCCTCCTTTTATCGAGCCTGCACCTGCCGAGTTGTGAATTAGTCACTGCCAGGGACCGTCCTGCTGCCGCGCGGATGCGCTGCGACGGCTGGCGTCCTGTTGGCCGAGCCGAATCCAGCGTCGACGCACCTCCTCCGCCACCAAGTACAGCACCGGAATCATGATCAGAATGACAAAGGTGATGGGTTGGTGCAGCGTGCTCAGGACATAACCGCCGAATGGCACGCGCTGCTGGTATACGCCCAAGATGGCGCTGGGCGCGACGAGATCCTGGTCGGGACCATTGTTCGCGTCGCCCTTGGTCCGATAGGACACGGTCTTCGTCCCGGCGACCACAGGGCCGGTCACGACCGAGTAGATTCTGTGGGTGATCACCAACGACGAGCCCCCGGCCGTGGCCGGTGTGGTGGTGAAGGTGATGATCTGGCCCTTATGTAGGTGCTCGGCTGTGCTGGCGGAAATCGTCCGGTCGACGATCAGGTCGCCCGTGTCGAAGGTCGGCATCATCGACCCGCTGGCCACCGAGTAAACCGGGCGGCCGAAAATGGTTGTCTGGCCGGTCGAACTGTGGCGAAGGGATACGGCTAGGAAAATCGCTACCACCATCAGCACGATCACAACGACAGCCAAGATCCACTCCACCACGCGGACGACCGGATTGCGGGGTCGTCGCTGAGGCGCTGAATCCAACAGAGCGGCCATCAGTCGCCCCCGGGATCGGAGGTGTCGGTCGGATCGGGCGTCGGGGTATCCGTCGGATCGGGCGTCGGAGTATCGGTCGGGTCAGGGGTCGGAGTGTCGCTCGGATCCGGGGTGGGGCTGTCGCTCGGGTCTGGGCTGGGCGAGTCGCTGGGAGTGGCTGTCGGCGTCGGGGTAGGTGAGGAGCTGGGGTCCGCCAAAGCGCCCTGGCTCTCACTGACACCGAGTACCGCGTTCTCGGCCAGGGTGGAGTCCGAGCTGTCTTTCTGACAGCACGATCCGCCACCGGAGATATCCACCTGCCAATACCAGCCTGACTGGCAGGTCGGTGTCGGTGTAGGCGTGGGCGTGGTCGACAAGGCGGTCAGCGATGGCGCGTTGGAACTGAACAGCGAGTCACTCGGACTAAGGGCCGAGTGGATGACTAAGACCGGGGCCGCCAGCAAAACGACCAGGGCCAGGGCGGCCATGGGAATGCCAGCCCGACGGCGATAGTTAGGAGCTGAGGGCGGATCCGGGGGTTTGAGAGGATCCGGCATCCAGTCCGGGCCAGCTCCGAGACTGTCGGAACGGTGCCAGGGGCGATACTGCGCCACTTTTCTAGCCAGCTTCCTGGTCACGCGCGCCGCGGTCGACAGAACCAATAGGTTCTCCACTACCTACTCGCCGACCCCTCCCCACCTGCGGCCTCCCTCCCCGAGGGCTACGACACAGCAGACTTCTCAATGCTCCCGTCTCCAAGCGCGGGCAGTGTAACAATTAGACACGCGAAGTGACGGCACACGAACTCCAGCTGAAGGTTTCGTTACCGGCCCCGACCTGCCCGCTGCTCTGAACTGGCATCCCCTCCCCCCAATTGTCTCAGTTCAGCGGTCTCCGGACCTATCCCTAGTGGCAGGAGGCCTGAGTCCCCACCAAGAAGATCGCAATCACGGCGATCAAGTTGAAAGAGGCGTGGAGAACCATGCCCGGGATCAGCGAGCGGGAACGCTCGTAGACCAGAGCCAAGGCGCAGCCGGCGATGAAGAGCGAAGGTCCGAGGAGGAGTATCGAGCCGCCCACCGAGAAGGTGTGAGCCAAGGCGAAGATTAGAGAGCTGACCAGCACCGACACCGTGACTCCCCATTTCCGCCTCAGTCCCCCATAGATGAAGCCACGAAAGACCAGCTCCTCCA
>JBAQYY010000104.1:0-4901 GCA_049790415.1 Candidatus Dormiibacterota bacterium
CCCGGTATGTCTCGGCGGGCGCCCTCACCGGGGTGGGGGTGGCGGCGGCGGTCTCTCTGCTGGGGGCCCGCAAGCGCCCCGGCAAAGGACCAGTCTTTAGCCTTTTCGCCGTGGGGTTTTTGGTCTATCGCCACCGGGAGAACATCGCCCGTCTCCGTCGCGGCGAGGAGCGCCGTCTTGGGGAGCAGATCAAGGCCGCCCAGAAAGACCCACTTGGGGACGGGGAGGGATAGAATCGGAGCGATCGCGCTAGACGGGGAGTTAGCGGTGCCCTGTACCCGCAATCCGCTACAGCGGGGTCGAACTCCCCTCCGAGGGGAGGTGTCATCGGGTCAGCCCCGACCACCCGGGCGTTGACGGCCGGGTCCGGCGCAACCAGCGACCGCCAACCCCGTCAGGTCCGGAAGGAAGCAGCGGTACGCGGAACATCTGGAGTGCCGCCGGGCTCCCCGGCTCGAGCCCTGTGGTCGGTCAGCGACGGGGATGCCTCAACGAAGAGGGGTGCGCGATCATCTTGAGCGGCGTGAATTCAGTTCGACAGACTCTTTACCTGAAATACCGGCCTCAGCGCTTCGCTGACCTGGTCGGGCAGGAGGTGGTGGCCCAGACTCTGCGCAACTCGGTGCGTGAGAACCGGCTCAGCCACGCCTACCTGTTCACCGGGATCCATGGCACCGGCAAGACCAGCGCCGCCCGCATCCTGGCCAAGGCGATCAACTGCGAGGCGGTCGAGGACGGCGAGCCCTGCGGCAAGTGCGGCGCCTGTGTCTCCATCGCCGGGCAGCGCTGCCTGGATGTGATCGAAATCGACGCCGCCACCAACCGCGGCATCGACGAGATCCGCGATCTCCGCGAGCGGGCCCAGTTCCTGCCCAGTCAGTTCAAGACCAAGGTCTACATCATCGACGAGGCGCACATGCTCTCGGTCGATGCCGCCAACGCCTTCCTCAAGACCCTGGAAGAACCGCCCGAACACGCCTGCTTCATCCTGGCCACGACTGAGCCCCAGAAGCTGGCCGACACCGTGCTCTCGCGCTGCCAGCGTTTCGATTTCCGGCGCATCCCCCTGGACGCCATGGCGGCCCACATGGCCCGGATCTGTACCGCCGAAGGCGTCGCCGCCAGCCCAGACGCCCTGACCCTGGTGGCTGAAGCCGGCGCCGGGTCGCTCCGCGATGCCTTCTCCTTGCTGGACCGTTTGCTCGGCTTAGCCGGTGGTCAACTCGACCGCGAAGCGGTCCAGGCGGGATTGGGGATGGCCGATCCCAGGGCGCTGGTCCGGCTGGCCCGGGCGCTTGGGGCAGGCGAGATGGGGCTGGCCTGGACCGAATTGAGCCAACTCCAAGCGGGCGGGGTCGAGCCTCGGCAGCTGATCCGTGCCTTGGGTGCTTTGGCCAAGCTTTATCTCTGGCAGGAACTGGGGGGCGCCCCCGGCATTAGCCAGCCTGACCTCGAGGAGGTGCCGGCACCCCCCGGCTTCTGGCTGGAGGTGATGACCATGGCGGCGGCCACCGGGACCGAGCTGCGCCGCGCCGACGATCCCTGGATGTCCGTCGAGGCCAGCCTGCTGCGCCTCTGCCGGTACGACATGGCCACCGTTGTCCGCGCCGAGCCGGCGCCGGTCCCAGCTCCCCTCGCTGTGGCCCCCACCCCGCCCGCGCCGCCCCAGCGGACGGTGGCCGAGGTGAGCCAGCCGCCGGTGGAGGAGAAGGAGGCGGAGGTAGTGGCGCCCGCGCTACCGTCCCCGGCAGCCGAGCCTGTCGAAGAGGAGCCGCCAGCCGTAGCTGAGCCTCCCGGAGAGGTTGCCAGCGCTGATAGCAATGCGATCGGGCGCTGGCCGGAGATCCTGGCCTGGCTGGGCCGAGAGAACCTGCCCGTGCAGGCGTTGGTCAAGGAAGGCCGGCCGGCCAGCTATCAGGACGGGGTGCTCACCATCGAGTTTGACCCCAAGTACGAGTTCCATCGCGGCATGGCGGCCTCGGCGGCCAACCGGGCGCTGCTGCAACGGGCCTGCCTGGAGGTTCTCGGGGCGGCGGTGGTGGTGGTGGTGGTGAGCTCCGCCGGTTCCGCTGCGGCGGTATCTAGCAACGGCGCCGGACCAGGAGTTCCGGATGGCGAGGCTAAGTCCACGCTAAGCCAGGCCTTGGCCGTCTTTCCCGGGAGCCGGGTCACTCGGCTCGGCACCAGCGAGAAGCGCCAGGGCGCTGGGACTTCCAACCTAGAATGAGGCGCCAGTAGTCAGAGGAGTTCAACCAGTGCCTCAGCCCAACCCCAAGCAACTGCGCCAGCTGCAGCAGAACATGCTGCGCCAGCTCGAGGAGACCCAGGGCAGCCTGGCCACCCAGGAGGTCGAGGGCACCGCTGGGGGAGGGGCGGTCACGGTGCGGGCCACCGGTCAGCAGCGCATAACCGGCATCACCATCGAGCCCGACGTGCTCGAGGAGGGGGCCGAACTGCTCGGCGATCTGGTCCTAGCGGCGGTCAATGACGCCCTTGACCGGTCCCGTGAGTTGGCCGCCCGGTCGATGGAGTCGCTGCTACCCCCGGGCATGCTGCCACCGGGGTTGCGCTGAACCCAGCCCAGACCGAAGGACGTCAGTAGTGGGGTTGCTGCCACCGCCAGTCGAGCGGCTAGCCGAGGAGTTTGCCCGCTTCCCCGGGATTGGGTCCAAGACCGCCCAGCGCCTGGCCTTCTACGCGGTGCGGATGGCGCCCGCGCATGGGCTGGCGCTGTCGGGTGCGGTCGCCGACGTGGTCTCGGATGTCGCCACCTGTCCCCGCTGCTTCTTCCTTTCCCTACGCGGTGAGCTTTGCGCCGTCTGCGGTCAGCCGGGTCGGGATCAAACCGTCCTCTGCGTGGTCGAGGATGCCAGTGATGTTCTGGCCATCGAGCGCAGCGGCGAGTACCGCGGTCTCTACCACGTGCTGGGAGCCGCCTTGTCCCCGCTCGACGGCGTCGGCCCCGACGAGATCCACGCCGATGAGTTGCTCTCCCGGGTTGCTGGGGGAGGCATCAGCGAGGTGATCCTGGCCACCGACTCCGACATTGAGGGAGAGGCCACCTCCAGCTACCTGCACCGGCGGCTGGAGGCGAGCGGGGTCAAGGTGACCAGGCTCGCCCACGGTCTGCCCGTCGGAGGTGAGCTGGCCTACGCCGACGAGAGGACGGTAGCGCGCGCCTTCTCGGGACGACAGCAGCTGTAGGGATGCTTTCGCCGGTAGCGGATGCTGGCGGTGGGTTTGGCCAACTTCCCCACTGTCGGGCCCCTGGGCCCCGACAAGTTACAGGTCATCACCATCAATGGAGCGGGAAACACCCTCTACCTGAGCGATAAGCACGACCCACATGCGTATCAGGTTGCGATCACTGACAGCGATACGGTGCCTGGTCCCGAAACAACTTCTTCGGGGGATCTGACCGGCTCCGACTCCGAGGGCGAGGCCTACCAGATCGGGATCGGACTCAGTCCGGACGGCTCTGACGTCTAGGTCTTAGATGGAGACGATTACGTCGAGACCTCGGGAACATCCTACTTGGATCAGATCGCCAGCGGTTCTTCATTCGGTTCAGCAACGCCCACACAGTACGACCCATTGACAACTGCCGGAGGGATGTAAATAACCAGCGCGACGGTCAGTGTCCTCGCGGTGAGCTCCACTATCCCTACAACCGGCGCCGGGTTGCCACTTGGCTTGGGCCTGATCCTCATCCTCTCGGGAGCCGCACTCCTGATCGTGTCCAGGCTGCCTCGGCGTCGACTTCCGGCCTAAGCGGCGACCCGGGGTCGGCTATGTCCCCACTGGGCATCGCCGGCTGGAGGCGAGCGGGTTAGGGTGACCAGACTCGCCCACGGCCTCCCCATCGGGGGTGAGCTGGCCTACGCCGACATGAGGACGGTGGCGCGCGCCTTCTCGGGACGACAGCAGCTCTAGCTGACGACCGGTGGGCGATCTGGCCCCCCTTCTGCTACGATCCGCCGAACGATCAAAGCGGAACCAGCGGCACCTGGGGCTGGGGGGAGGCAGATAACCGATGGGTTCCTTACGGGTTCGAGGGCCTTTGGCCGTCTTCGCCGCGGTCAGCCTGAGCGCTTCCGCCTTAGTTGCCTTGAGCGCGGTGCTCGCCGCCCCGGCGTCGGCGGCTAGCAGCTACCAGGTTCTGGTTGCCGGCCAGGACCAGTCGGCCGATCCCACCCAGGGTGCTGTGAAGGTGCTCGATCTGCCCAGCGGCACGTCGAACACGATCGACCTGGGCAGTGACACCGAGCAAGCCTATGGCGTTGCCGTCAACGCCGCAGGGACAGAAGCGTTCGCCACCGTCGAGACGACGGATAGCGCCTGGGAGGTGATTCCCATCACTGGGCCCTTCACCTTCACCACCGAGGGAGCCTTCAACGGCGCCGTCGGTACGCCCGTCCTAAGCCTCGGGGGTACCTTCGATATTGATGAGGGGATCGTGGTGAGCGGCGATGTGGTTGCCGTTCTCAACAACGACTCCGATGATTACGGCGTTTATCTCTTCAACTACACCCTTTCCGGCGATGGCCCCGGCTCGGCGTCGGCGCCCGATTTCGCCGCCCTGCCCTTCGGGCCAATCGCCATCACGTCCAACTCGGCTGGACTGGTCGCGGTCTCCGGACAGGGTGCGGGGGGCGGAATTGGGACCGAATCCGACCCCGCCGACGGAGCGGACGCCGAACTCTGCACAACCAGCGACAGCGACATTCCTGGCTGCGTCTGGACCTTCAGCGTGTCCCCGCTGACCGACGAGCCGGCGGTGAGCACGGCGATGCTCGACCCCGGCGGGGACAACGTCAACTGTGAGGACGACTGCTACGAGGAGGTATATCCCGGAATTCAGGGTATCGTGATCTCGCCCCTGAACGGTGACATATACATCA
>JBAQYY010000105.1:0-2043 GCA_049790415.1 Candidatus Dormiibacterota bacterium
CCCCTCCGCCGCCAGCCCGGCCGAGACCGCCCACCGCTCCAGGAGCATGCCCAGCACTCCCAGAATGTCGCTCCGGACCGCGTCCGGAAACGACCTCCACAGCTCCCCGTCCGGAACACTCGTCACCGCCACCATGCGGAGAAGATGCCCGCGCCCGCACCGCCCCTGGCGCCCCGCTTCGCTCCGGCCCGCGTGTCCGCAACTGTCCGGCCCACTCCACCAGCCGGAGCAAGCCCTCTCTGCCGATAACCGGCGTGCTCGCACACGCCTCTCCAACGATCCATGCACTATGACAAACCGACTGAAGGGATCTGGTCGGTGCTCAAGCGGTCCCTCGCCAACCTGGCCAGGCGCGACATCACCCAGCTGACCGAGCTGGTCAAGACCCGGCTCCGCCGGATGCAGTACCGGCCCGCCCTGATCGCCGGCCTCCTCACTGGCACGAGACTTGACCTCACGACCCTCCAGTAACCTCCACAATTGAAGATCGTTAGCGGTTATCTGCCTGCGTACGAGGGTGGATAACTCCGCGACGTCCTTGCGAGCTGTCTCCGGCTCAGCCAGAATCCGGGAGTTGGCTTCGTGGATGGCGGCGGCCAGCTGTTCGAGTCGCTCTTGGCAGCAGTCACAGCCCATGGTGTATCCCGGCTCCGTGTCAGCTCGTTCGCGGTCGTCCTTGGGCAGGTTGGCCCTGCGAGCCCAGGCTGCAAGGGTCAGCGCATCGAAGAGATTGAGCGGGTCGTCCCGCCGGATGCGCTCATCGCCATAGGTGGCAACCCAGATGCCGGACCTTCGGTCTAGGCCGATGTTCCAGCTAAACGCGCTCCGCAGCAGCTTGAGCGACGTGAGCTCCGCTTCGGAGTAAGGCGCCAAGAGCGGTGACCTCGCAGCTTGCCGGGGAGGTGGACGGCATCAGGAGGCGTCGTCCGGGTACGGAGCATCGGCCTGGGGGGCACGAATGGACCTGAATTCGCGTCGCTCGTCGCATTCTGTCAGGAAAGCATCGAGGGCGAGCTGGAGCGAAGCCCTGGCTGGAGCGCTCGGAGAAAGATCTGCCATGAGCGCGCGATGATGTTCGATTTCCTCTCTTAGTTCATAGTCGGTCATGGTACCAGGCCTCATGGTCATAGCAGGTCAGCCCCTTACGCGGTAGCCGGTTAATAGGTGTGGGCTACCTAAATTGCCAGGCTACGGCTAGTATTGATAGCCAAATGGCCTGGCCAACGAAAGGGCGTACATTAGCCCGGCCTTGCGTAATTCCCCGAATTCTTGCGGAGGTCCCTATGGCAACTACGGAAGGCACACCACTGGCCACGTTCGCGGCCGAGGTCCGCGCGTACCGGCAGCGCCTGGGCTGGTCCCAGGTGGTGCTCGGGGAGAAGATCGGGTACTCAGGCTCGTTCGTCTCGGACGTGGAACGACGCGAGCGGCAGCCGTCCCTTGACTTCGCTAGGGCATGCGACCGTGAGTTCGGACTGCCTGGCACCATGGTCCGGCTCCACGAACTCATCCAGCACAATGCCTACCCCGCCTGGTTCTCGCCCGTCATCCCGCTGGAGCGCAAGGCAGTGCGCATCCACGGCTGGCAGCCGTTCGTCGTGCCGGGGCTCCTGCAAACCGAAGACTACGCTCGCGAGCTGATCCGAGTCAGTCGGCCGCAGGACAGTACTGCCGCCGTCGAGGAGCTCGTTACCGCCAGGATGGAGCGGCAGGCCATCTTGACCGACGACGATCCGCCGCTGCTGTGGTATGTCTTGGACGAGGGCATCTTGCACCGTGTGGTCGGGTCGGTCGAGACCATGGACGCGCAACTCGAACGGCTGATCACGGCAGCGTCCGGTGGCGGGACGGTGATCCAGGTACTCTCGTTTTCAGCAGGCGACCAGCCGGGAGCGGATGGCCCCATCACGGTATATGAGTTCGCGGATACCCCGACGGTGTGCTATACGGAGTGTTACCGGGGTGGTCGGCTGGTGGAGGACACATCCGAGGTGGCTGACATGATCACAACGGTGAGCATGGCCAGGGCTGCGGCGCTATCAC
>JBAQYY010000106.1:0-46156 GCA_049790415.1 Candidatus Dormiibacterota bacterium
CCGAGCACCAGCACCTTGGCGTCGAGGAGCCTGGCCTGGCCGGCCTCGGCAACCTCGCCAAGGAGGAAGTGGCGGCTGTAGCGCTCGCGCTGCTCGGCGGTGAAGTTGTGGGGAACGGTGAAGGGCATTCCCTGGTCCTTCCAGGCGTTGAAGCCGCCTTGCAGGGAAACCACGTCGGAGTACCCCATGCTGCGCAAAGTCTTGGCTGCCAGCAACGAGCGGACCCCAGACGCGCAGTAGACCGTGACCGGCGTGGCGCGATCGGGAATGGCACCCTCGACCCGCAGCTCCAGGAAGCCTCTCGGGATCAGCACGGCATCGGGGAGCACCCCCTGTAGGACCTCATCCGGTTCGCGCACGTCAAGGAGTCGCCCGGAGCCCTGCAGGCGACCGTCGAGGTCTCGGGGGGCTACCTCACCAATCTCCTGACGCGCCTGGTCGACCAATTCCCGGGAACTCAAGGACATTTGGGCCACTCCGCCAAGACCAACTCGAAAGCAAAATCCGACCTGCTTACCAAGAATACCCGAGCCGGACAGAGCCCAATCAGGCAGGCAGTCGGCGCATGCTCCCGGCCAGCACATGGACATGGAGGTGGGGGACGGTCTGACCGCCTTCCGGACCGACGCTCACGAAGAAGCGGTAGCCCTGCTCGTGGCCGAGGTCGGCGGCCACGGCGTTGGCAACTTGGGCGAGGCGGAACCAAAGCTCCGCGTCCTCGTCTTGGAGCTGACGGAGGTCCTCGATGTGCTTCTCAGGAACCACCAGGATGTGGGTCTCGGCGACCGGGTGGATGTCCTTGAAGGCGATGATCCCTGGCTCACGGTGGACTTCGTCGCTGGGCAGCTCGCCGGCCACGATCCGGCAGAAGAGGCAGTCGGAATTCATCCCGCCATGATAGGTCGGCCCCGACCACCTTCCGTGCGGGCCGGGGCGCTACTCGGGACCGCTCACCATATCCAGGCCCACTTCCTCGACCCGATCGATGATGTCGTCGACCAGGACCACCTCGCGCCCGGCGCGGTCGAGGAGGCTGGCAGCGACCGCTGCCCGATATCCGGCGGCGCAATGGACCCAGGTGGGTCGGTCGGGCAGCTCGCCGATCCTGGTAGGCAGATCGGCTAGGTGGATGTTGATGGCGTTCTTGATGTGGCGCTGGCGCCACTCGTCGGGGCGCCGGGCATCGAGAATCTGGACATCCTGCGAGCGCAAGGCCTCGGCGAGGCCATCGAAGTTGGTCACCTGGTAGGAAGACCGTCCCAACTGTTCTTCGAGCTGAGCCAGTGGTGCCCGCGACCAGGCTGAGAGCCAGTCGATCCCGATCCTAGCCAGGTCACGGCGCGCCCGACAGACGGACTCCTCGGGAGTTGCTACCACTGTCAGGGCCTCTCCCCAGGGGACCACCCAACCTACGTAGGTGGCGAGCAGGTCCCCGGTGGGGAAGTTCACCGTACCAGCCACGTGGGAAGCTCCGAATTCGGTCCGCGGCCGGAGGTCCACCACCCATTCTCCGTCCTGGATCCTTCGGCCGACCTGTTGGATTTCTATCTCAGCAGGCAGGGACAGGTCGGGTGGAGTTGCGCCGCCCAGATTGAGCGGGGCCATATGCACGTAATACCGGGGATACAGGGAGTAGCCGGCCAGTAGATCGCGGACGAAGCCCTCCTCATCATCGGTCATGGCGGGATTGCTATCCCGCTGAGTGGCCAGGGTATGGCTGGGCTCGGTGACTGGCGGCGGTGCACTGGCGCAGAAGCTGCCGAAGCCGTGCGTCGGATAGAGATCGATCTCTCCGGGCAGCGCGGCCAGACGCAAGGCTGAACGATGCTGGGCGCGAGCCAGCTCCTCGGTGAGACTCGAGGAGACTAGGTCAGTCCGGCCCACCGAACCGTAGAGCAGTGACCCGCCGCTGAATACGGCCTGAGGGGTGTCTTCGACCAAGAGCAGATAGGAGAGATGGTTAGCTGTATGGCCCGGAGTGGCCAGCGCCTGCAGAGTCATGGGCCCGATCTCGACCCGGTCCCCCTCTGCCACCGGGTGGCGCTGGAAGCCGACGTCATCGGCGGCGGCGACCAGATAACGGGAGCCCAGTTGCTGCGACAGCGACCAGCCTCCCGACACATAGTCGTTGTGGATGTGGGTCTCCGCGACGCAGCTGATCTTCACCCCCGCCGACTCGGCCAGGGCAAGCAGGCGGTCGGTGTCTCGCTGGGGGTCGACGACTATGGCTTGGTGGCCATCGTGGATGAGATAGGTGCGGTCGCCCAGCTCGGGGGTCTTCAGCGTTAGGACCTCGACCAAGCCAGCCTCCTCTCTGTCACCGGCTGGGTCCGGGGGCAGACCCGCTCGTTGGGGGCCTTCCCCGATCACGATCTGTGAGCGCCGGTAGTGTGACAGAGAGGACTTGCTAGAAACCAATGGGGGCCTGAGAAAAAACGCCGAGAACCGCTGGTGGCCGGAGCTGGGCAGTTGACCGGGGAGCGGCCAGTTGACCGCGCCTGCTACGGTCGGACGATCAAGGCAGCGGGAGTGATCGCACGCTCGGACGGCGCCGGCCCAGGAGAGCGCTGGTGACTGAGGCGGCTCCCAACCTGGTCGACTTGGCACCGCTCTTGGAGAACCTACGCTCCCAACTCCGCGATCGGGCTGGCGCCCGGAAGCGGCCCTACCGGCTCGGGGTGGTCGTCGAGGAGAGCAACGTCGCCGGCGGCTCGTTTGCGCGCTCGCTGGAACGGGAGGCGGTGGCGAGCGGGGTGGAGGTGGTCCACCGCACCGTTCCCGGTGACCAGGCGGAGACCACGCTGACCGTTCTCGACGCCCTGGCTGTCGATCCAACCATCAATGGGTTGGTGGTGGTCCAGCCAGTCAATTCCTTGGCTGCCGGAGTGGTCGCTGCCCACCTCCCCGCCAGCAAGGATGTAGAAGCTGTCACCCCGGCTGCCCTCGCCGCGGCGGCCGAGGGCAGGCGGCGAGGAACCCCCGTCGCCGAGGCCTGTCTCGCGACCCTGGAGTTCTTGGGATTTGACTGCTCGCGGACCAGAATCCTGGTTGTTGGCCACGGGCCTACAGGCGGCCGGCCGATCTCCCAGCGACTTCTGGCCACCGGTGCCCAGGTATCGGTGATTCAGAGTGGCATCGAGGGGGTCGATCCGTTGCCCCCCTACGACGTCCTCATATCTGCTATCGGGGTGGCCGGGATCACCCCCAAGGCGGCGATCCGTCCGGGCTCGACTGTGCTCGATGTCGGGACCTCGATCGTCGACGGTCAGCTTCGCGGCGATGTCTCCAGCGAAGCCGGAGCCGAAGCCGCCCGGCTCACGCCCGTGCCCGGCGGCATCGGGCGGATCACCGCTGTCTGCGCCCTGCTCTCCCTGACCGAGTTAGGCCAGCTCCAGCCTGGTCCAGTAGCGTCCTGGTCGCTACTCGAGGCGGTAGCCCGGATGCTCTCGCCCCAGGATGCGGCTGGAGGAGCTGCTGCGGCCGCGATCACCGGAGCTTTGGCAGCTGCATTGGATGGTCTGTGCCGGCTCCACGGGCCGGCCGAAGAGATTTCCGAGTCGGGGCTGGCGGCCGTCCGACTTCTGCTCGCCGCCGACCGCGATCGCCTGGCCTTCGGCGATTACCAACTCGCCCGGCGCCGGGGTGAGGCGGCACCACTGGCCGCCGCTCGTCTCCGAGCCCTGGCAACCCCCGGAGAGATCGCCGAACAACTCCACTTCCTGGAGACGCGCCTCCAAGACCTGGACACGACTCCCTCCCTGGACTTGGATCGGCGCCTGGCGTTGCAGCTTGCGGGTGCCGCCCGAGAAGCCGTGACGAGACTCCAGGCGGAGTTCTCGACACAGCCCATCTGATCTAGATAACCGGTAGCAGGGATCGCGGGGCTAGTCTCGCTGCTCCTGCGGGCACGCCGCTTGGCAGCGACCAAAGATGTGAGAGGAGGAGGGCGGCTAGGCTTGGGTGGTGCGCTGGTCCCAACTCGCCGCCGCCATCGGTGCCCCAGCACCGGGTCCCGACGCGGACCCTGAGGTGAGCGCCATCACCTACGACTCGCGGCAGGTGACGCCAGGCGCCGTTTTCGTCGCCATCCCGGGGCAGCACCATGACGGCCACTCTTACGTCCAGTCCGCCCTGGCCCAAGGAGCCGTGGCCGTTGTGGTCGAGCGACAGCTTCCCTCCCCCGGCGCTGACCATCTCGTAGTCGTCAAGGACGCTCGCCGCGGATTGGCATCGCTGGCGGCCGCCTTCTACGGCCATCCTGCCGACGCTGTCCCGGTGGTCGGGGTCACCGGGACCGACGGCAAGACAACCACCACGACGCTGCTTCAGGCTGCCCTCACCAGCAGCTTGGGCAAGGCGGGCAGCCTGAGCACCGTGGACTTTCGCCTGGGTGATGAGATCGAGCCCAACCTAACTCGGCAGACAACCCTGGAGTCGTTGGAAGTCCAGGCCCGGATGAGAACCATGGTCGATCAAGGGTGTCGGGCAATTGTCCTAGAGGCCACCTCACACGGCCTGGCTCTGGGCCGGCTGGACGAGGTCCGCTTCGCAGGAGCTGTCTACACCAGCATTACCCATGAGCACCTGGACTTCCACAAGAGCTGGGAAGCCTACTTCCAAGCCAAGGCATCGCTGCTCGACCAGGCGACACAGAACGGTGGCTTCGCGGTCCTCAACCGGGACGATTCGCGAGCGTACTCCCGGCTCCGAGAACGAGCCTCAGACCGCCTGCTCACATACAGCGCGGCGGGCGATGGCGATGCCGACCTACGGGCCGAGCGTGTTATGCCCGGGAACGCCGGGTTGGAGTTTGTAGCAGTCACCCCGGCCGGTACGGCTGCGGTCGGCCTCGCCACCGGAGGGCGCTGGAACGTGGCCAACGCCCTGGCGGCCATAGCGGCCGGGCTGCTCCTCGAGCAACCGCTGAGCTCGCTGGTCGCCGGCATGGCCAAGCTGTCCCGGGTGCCTGGGCGAATGGACTCAGTGGATCTGGGCCAGTCGTTCTCGGTGGTGGTCGACTACGCCCACACGCCAGCGGCCCTGACCCTCGCTCTTCACGAGTTGCGAGGGGCAACCGCGGGCCGGCTCTGGGTCGTCTTTGGCAGCGCCGGAGAACGAGATGTGGCCAAGCGGGCAGCAATGGGCCGGATCGCCGCCGAGCTGGCCGACCAGATCGTGCTCACCTCCGAAGACCCGAGGAGCGAGGACGCCGAGGCGATCATCGACCAGATCTGGGCGGGAGCAGTCAGTGGGGGAGCCGACCCCGAGACCAACCTGCATCGCGACGCTGACCGCTACCGGGCCATCCAGCTGGCCGTCGGCTCGGCCTTGCCGGGAGACACGGTCTTACTGGCGGGAAAAGGACATGAGCACAGCATCATCTGGTCGGCGGGGCCGGAGCCGTGGGACGAGCGTGCCGCGGCCGAGTCGGCCCTCCGGGAAACGCGGGGGCTCTAAGGGTTGGCACTTGCCAACGAGCGCGGCGTCGACTCCAGTCGCGCGGCAGCGGTGGCCGAGCTCAAGGCGCAGTTGGGCGAGAGGGTCCGCACCGACGCAGCCGCCTTGGAGCAGCACAGCCGCGACGAGTCCCATCACTATCCCGCCCTGCCCGACGCGGTGGTCTCATGCGACAGCGTTGAGGTGATCGCAAGCACCCTCAGGACCTGCAACAGGGCCGGGATGCCAGTCATCCCGTTCGGGGCTGGCACCGGGCTGGAGGGTGGGGTCATCCCGGTCCAAGGCGGCGTCTCTCTCGACCTGTCCGGTATGGATCGCATCCTCCGGGTCGGCGTCGATGACCTGGACGTGACGGTGGAGGCCGGGGTCACCTTGAGCCAGCTCAACCAGCGCCTGGGAGGAGACGGCCTCTTCTTCCCGGTCGACCCGGGATCGAATCCAACCCTGGGAGGCATGGTCGCGACCGGCGCTAGCGGGACCAACGCGGTGCGCTACGGGACCATGAAGGAGAGCACCCTGGGGCTCACCGTGGTGCTGGCCAACGGTGACGAGGTGCAGACCGGCGGACGCGCGCGCAAGTCTGCAGCGGGCTACGACCTCACTCGTCTATTCGTTGGCTCTGAGGGAACCCTGGCGGTGATCGCGACGGCCACCCTGCGCATCTGGGGGCTCCCCGAACATGTCGCTGCCGCCGTGTGCAGCTTTGTCGATCTGCACCAGGCCGTGAGCGCGGTGATCGAGATGATCCAGTTCGGCATACCACTAGCACGGATCGAGCTGCTCGACGACGTGATGGTCGAGGCCATCAACCGTTTCAGCCAGCTTGAGTACCAGGTTGGTCCGACCCTGCTCCTGGAGTTTCACGGTGGCCCCGCTTCGGTCGCCGAGCAGGTCGGTGAGAGCACCAACATCGTGCAGAGTCACGCTGGCCGGCTGGAATGGACGTCGTCGCCAGCCGAACGAACCCGCCTCTGGGAGGCCCGCCATCACGCCCTATACGCCGCCAAGGCGCTGCGTCCCGGCGCTAGTACGTGGGCCACTGATGTCTGCGTACCAATCTCGGCCCTGGCGGAATGTATCGACCAGACCAAGGCTGACATCCTGCGCAGCGGGGTGGTGGCGCCCATCGTAGGCCACGTCGGTGACGGTAATTTTCACTTGTCGTTTGTGCTGTTTCCTGAGGATTCGCAGGAGATGGCCGCGGCCACGGGGGTCCATGAGCGGCTGGTAGGAAGAGCTCTGGCGCTGGATGGAACATGTACCGGTGAGCACGGCATTGGCCTCGGCAAGATGAGCTTTCTGGAGGCCGAGCATGGCAGCGGCGTCGCGATCATGCGCCGTCTCAAGGACGCATTGGATCCGGTGGGAATCATGAATCCGGGGAAAGTGCTGGGCGACAATGGGCCTGTGGCGGAGAGATGACGCAGCGGCCACCCCCTCCTCGCGAGTACCTGGCGCATCTGCCCCGCTACATCGCCGGAACCGAAGCCGTGGCCACGGCTGGCCTACCCAATTACAAGCTGTCCTCTAATGAGTCGCCGTACCCAGTGCTGGAGCCGTTGGTACGAGCACTGTCTGAATCCGCCCGTCGTGCGAACCGATACCCGCCCAGCGGTCGAGCCCTCGCCGAGAAATTAGCTCAAACGCACTCGCTGGCACCCGAACAGGTGGCGGTCGCAGGCGGGTCACTGGAGTTGCTTCGCGACCTGCTGACTGCCTACGCCGGATTCGACGCCGAAGTGGTTTTAGGCTGGCGCTCCTACGAAGCCTACCCGATATTGGTGCAGAGCTTGGGAGCTAGCGGTGTACGCGTGCCTCTGTTAGACCACCGGGTTGATCTGCCGGCAGTGCTTGCTGCAGTTTCGACCAACACCCGTGTGATCCTGCTGGCGAATCCCAACAATCCGACCGGAACTGTCGTGGAGAAAGGCGACCTGGAGCATTTCGTCCACCAGCTTCCGCGGGACTGTCTTCTGGTGCTGGACGAGGCTTACTGCGAGTACAGTTCCAGCGATTTAGCCCCGGCCGGCATAAGGTTGGCGGAAAGGTTCGCCAATGTGGTTGTGCTCCGTACTTTCTCCAAGGCCTACGCCCTGGCGGGTATGCGTGTGGGCTGGTGCGTAGCCGATCCAGAGATCGTCCAAAACATCAGCAGGGTGGCCCTACCCTTCACGCTCACAGCCATGGCTCAGGCGGGCGCACTGGCCGCCCTCGAGCTGGAGCCGCAGTTGATGGCACAGGTCGGCACGACCGTCGCCGAGCGGGAGCGAGTTCAGGCCGCGCTGGATCAGGCGGGATATACCGTGCCGAGATCCCAGGCCAACTTCATCTGGCTGCCGCTCGGCGCCCAATCTCTGGGCTTCGCGGAGAGGTGCGGCTCAGCCAGAATCAGTGTTCGCTGCTTCGTCGATGAGGGAGTGCGCGTCACGATTGGCACGCCTGCCGAGAACGACCGGTTTCTGGAAATCGCCAGCTCGGACCAAACCCGGAAGTTCGGCCAGCGTGACGTTTAGGTGGCAGGCGGTGGGCGATGATGAGCTGAGTCAAGGGCCGCCAGCGCCCGCAGGGCGGCGCCTTGGCCCCAAGGCGATGGCTCAACCGCGAACTTGGCGTAGCTAGACGGGTCCCACTCCGGAAGGATGTCCGCGCTCACTCCCTGGTAGATGCCGTCACCGGCGATCGCCCTGCGTACGGCCGCCTCTGCGGCAGCCAGGCTGTCCGGTGCCAGCCCTATACCGGCAGCCTGGGGATGGTGGGCGGCCGCAAGAAAGAAGGCGGCCACCGAGGTTTCAACCTCAAGGTCTGGGCGGCCCAGCACGGGCCCCCAATTCCCGTCCGCCCTCTGGGTAGCCTCCAGCTCTTGGAGGATTTCGGTTGCCAATGCCGACAGATCTGCTGTGTCGGACGCGGCGTCAACCAGGCTCAGTGTGTCCAGCAGGCCAAGCAGTGCCCAGCCGACTCCCCGACTCCAGGGGACGCCGTTATTCCGGTCCTGGGCCATGTCGTACCACTGCGCGAAGCCTCCCGTGCATCTGAGCCGCTCCATCGTCTGACCGGCCATCCGGATCGCCCGGCGAGTCAAGAGCCCATCACCCATCTGGATGCCCGCTGCGGCCAGCGCCGAGGGGAGGTGATAGACGGCATCAATGCATACTCCGAAGCGCAACCGGGGCAGGTGCGGCTCCAGAACGGGCGTATCGTCGAAGAGGGGTGGCAGTCGGTCGACCGCCCCCAGAAAGCGTTCCAATGCGATTCCGGGCAGGGCCCCTTCCGACACCAAGCGCGAGATGGCCGCCCCTGGGGCCAGGACATCGTGGTAGCCGAGAGGGACGGTGTCAAGCCAGCGCCTGAGTAGGGTGACCACGTGGTCGCGAGCAGGGGCTATCCCGGCATCATCCACGGCTAGGAGTCCGTCGACCAAAATGGCATCGCCCCAGTACCAGCAGGCGATCGGCCAGCGCTTGGACCGCTCGCTTACTGCAAGCGCCAGTTCGGCCACGCTCCTTCCCATCCCACGATCCTACGGCTCGCGGACCTCCACTCAGGCTCCGCCCAACCTTTGACATTTGACTTTTGGCCCTTGACTCGCAGCCAAGGTCCGGTTAGGGTTCGAGCGGTTGAGGAGGGTGGGAGAGTGGACGAGCTGACTCCGGTTCTGGGCCGCCGGCCAGGCGCCAGGTCCGACGAGCTGCCCGGCAAGATCAGCGATTCCGCCCGCCAGCTCCCCCTTTCGTCCGTGACCGACGCCGTCTACGGAAGGATTCGGACGATGATCCTGCGTGGCATGGCGCCGGGTGCACCGTTGCGCCTCAACGACCTGGCACTTGAGATGGGTGTCAGCACCACCCCCGTGCGGGTCGCCGTCGAGCGATTGCGATCCGAGGGACTAGTGGTGCACCAACGCGGCAAGGGGTCGAGCGTGGCACCGCTGTCACTGCCAGACCTAGAGGATATCTACGCGGTCCGGACCGGTCTGGAGGGAATAGCCGCGTACCAGGGTGCGTCCCAATTGACCGACGAGGACGTCGAGGCCATGCAACGGCACATCCGTCGGCTAGGCGATCTCGATCACGCCGACGCCCGCCAGCGTCAGACATACCTAGTGGTGGAGTGGGCGATGCACGAGGTCTGCTATAGCGCTGCTGGGCATCCCCGCCTCCTGGATGAGATCCGCTCCTACCGCCGCCAGACCGAGCGCTACTTTCGGCTCGCTTTGGCACAGGGAATCAACACACGCGACGACTACGACCACCAAGTCGCGTTTTGCGAGGCCTGTACAGCGCGCAATCCCGGCGCTGCCGAAGCCCAGGCGCGAGCTCTGCTGCAGTGGACCGTGGAGCAAGTCGCGGACTTCCTGCAAGACCTACCGGGTTCTGATTCGGCTGCTGTTTTGGAGAGTGCTTCGTGAGCACCTTTGTGTTCGTCCACGGTCATTGGCATGGGGGATGGTGTTGGAGTCGCTTGGTGGCCGAACTCGAACCGCTGGGCCACCGCTGTATCGCACTCGACCTGCCCTGCACGACTCGCGATGCCGGCACCGCGGTGAATGCCGAGGTGGTCGTCAACGCCCTCCAAGACGTGGACGATGAGGTCATCTTGGTTGGACACTCGGCGGGAGGGTTGACCATTCCCTTGGTCGTGCAGTCTCGGCCCGTCAAGCACCTTCTGTTCATCGCTGCGCTGCTACCCGTACCAGGTAAGAGCCTGGCCGATCAGTTCGCCGAGAATCTCAACATCATCGATCCGAGGTTCTCCTTTCTCGACGACGGTGACGGCTTCTGCTCTATCGATCCCGCACTTGCCCCCAGTTTCTTCTACAACGACTGCAGTCGGGCCGATGCCGACTGGGCCACCTCAAAGCTCCGCGTCCAGACCACGGTCACAATCACTGAGGAGACACCCCTTGCCGTGTGGCCGGCAATCCCGTGCAGTTACATCTACGGGGACCTGGATCGTGTTGTGCAGCCTGCCTGGGCCGCACATGCCGCGAGAGAGCGCCTTGGGATCGATCCCGTTGTGATGACTGGTGTCGGTCACTCACCTTTCCTATCGCAACCACGACAGTTGGCCCGGCAGATTCTGGGAGTGATCGCCTGAGATGTTTCTCGATCAACTCCCGAGACAACCCATGGAACATGCAACCGGCCCAGAATTCACTGGGCTATAGGGGGAGGCAGACCGATGAGTAAACAAGTTAGGCCCGCTGGCATCGAGTTGGAACGACGCAGTATCGACTTCATCCCCGAAGAGGAACGCCGGGGCCATCCCAATACGCTGTTCACACTGTGGTTCGCGAGCAACGTTCAGGTGACAGCGGTGGCAACCGGAGCGCTTGCAGTGGTCCTCGGCCTCAACCTGCTCTGGGCCATCATCACCATCCTCATAGGCAACCTGTTGGGTGGCCTCTTCATGGCGTACCACTCGATCCAGGGCCCCAAGTTGGGTATTCCCCAGATGATTCAGTCCCGAGCCCAGTTCGGCATGTTCGGTGCGATTCTCCCCTTGGTGGTCGTTGTGCTGATGTATATCGGGTTCTTTGTCACGGGGGGCGTCCTCGGCGGTCAGACGGTAGCGGCTCTCTTCCACATCGCGACCATACCCAGCATCATCATCTGCGACGCCGTGATTCTATTGATCACATGGGTGGGTTATGACTTCTTCCATGCTTACGATCGCGTTGTGTCGGTCCTCTCGGCGATCATCTTCGTAGTGCTCTTGGTGAAGCTGGCCACGATGCTTCCCGCCCACATGTCCTCAGCTGGCGTTACGTTTGGCACAGTACTGCTGGCCATCTCCATCTTTGCCGCATGGCAGATCACTTGGGCTCCTTATGTCTCGGACTATTCCCGCTATCTGCCAAGCAAGACGTCATCGGCGCGGACGTTCTGGTTCACCTATTTGGGCTCTGCCGGCGGGGCCTGCTTCGTCATGATCGTGGGTGCAATGGCGGCCGCAGTCGCTGAGGGGAAGGTCCTAGCCAACACGCCTGCCTATCTAGCAGGATTGTTCCCGGGCATCACCTGGCTGCTCTTGGTGATCATCCTGCTGGGGTTGTTCGCCGCAAACCTGGAGAATCTCTACGGCGCGTTCTTGTCGGCTTTCACCGGCGTCTCACCGTCCGGCAAGCTGGCGGCCGGGGTTCGGAGTCGTATCGTCGCCACCTCGATCGTGGCTGTGATCGGGACGATCATTGCGATCCAAGCAAGTGCCAACTTCCTCACCAATTTGACCAACTTCATTTTGTTCTTGCTGTACTTCCTGATCCCCTGGACCGCCATCAACCTGACCGACTATTACCTCGTGCGCAGGGGTCACTACAACATCGCTGACATCTTCAACGTGGATGGCCGCTATGGCCGGGTGAATTGGAGCGCGATCGGGATCTACGTCCTCACCGTACTGGTGGAACTCCCCTTCATGAACTCCTCGATCTTCGAAGGACCGGTCGCCAAGGCCATGGGTGGCGGTGACATCGCCTGGATTCTGGGCTTCTTCGTAGCGGCAATCCTTTATTACGTTTCGACCCGGATGAAGGGAGAGCGTTCGCAGGGGGAGACCGTGACTGGTGTCTAGCCCAGGTACCCCAGGCAGCAGGAAGGGACTGGCTTGATCGGGTCGGCATCCGCATGGACCGGAGACGCGACTGGTGACGGCTGAGGGAGTCCCCCGGGTGGTACTTGGCAACACCGGTTTGAGCCCGGCGGACGTGGTTAGCGCCGCGCGCAGTGGTGCCCTCGTGGAGATTTCTCCCCAGGCGATGGCAGCCATGGCGGCCGCCCGAGCACTGGTGGAGCTCGCCGGCGACAGCCCGAAGGCGGTGTACGGGGTCTCGACCGGCTTTGGATTGCTGGCAACGACCAGGATCGACCCCGACCGGCGCTCCGACCTGCAGCACGCTTTGATCAGGTCTCACGCCGCCGGTATGGGGCCTCCGGTTGAGACTGAGGTAGTCCGCGCAATGATGCTGCTGCGAGCTCGCACCCTCTGTATGGGGTTCTCCGGAAGCCGGCCCGAGGTGGCCGTGGGGTTGGTCGATCTCCTCAACGCCAGGATCACCCCAGTGGTGCCGGAGCACGGCTCTCTGGGGGCCAGCGGCGATCTCGCGCCGCTCGCCCACATGTCCCTGGTTCTGCTGGGAGAGGGACGAGCTGAGCTAGAGGGTGGTCGGATCGTGGACGGGTCGGTAGCACTCAAGGAGGCGGGCCTGGCCCCGTTGCGCCTGGAGGTGAAGGACGGACTCAGCCTGATCAACGGAACCGACGGGATGCTGGGCATGCTGATCCTGGCTCTTGCCGATCTGGCCGTCCTGCTTCCCACCGCCGAGATTGCAGCTGCCCTCTCCACGGAGGCGCTGCTGGGAACCGACCGGCCCTTCGCCGCCGACCTGCACGCCCTGCGTCCCCATCCCGGACAGGTCCAGAGCGCCGCCAACTTGCGGCTGATCCTGGAAGGGTCGGCCATGCTGGCTTCCCACCGCGATTCCCCTCACCTGGTCCAGGATCCCTACTCGATCCGCTGCGCACCCCAGGTCGTCGGCGCTGCTCGCGACACCGCCGATTTTGCCCGCCAGGTCGCCGACCGTGAGCTTGTCTCGGCAGTCGACAACCCCGTGGTCCTTCCCGACGGACGGCTGGAGTCGACCGGCAACTTTCACGGCGAACCCCTCGCCTTCGCTTGTGACTTCTTGAGCATCGCCGCTGCCGAGGTCGCCTCCATCGCCGAGCGCCGCCTCGACCGCATCCTCGACCCGGCTCGGTCTTCCGGACTGCCGCCCTTCCTCGCTGTGGACCCCGGGGTCAACTCAGGACTGATGATTGGCCAGTACACCGCTGCCGCCATCGTGGCTGAGAACCGGCGCCTGGCGGCACCGGCGAGCGTGGACTCGATCCCCACGTCAGGCATGCAAGAGGACCACGTCTCCATGGGCTGGGGAGCCGCCCGCAAGCTGCGCTTGGTGGTGGCCAACCTCGCCCGAGTGGTCGCCGTCGAGCTGTTGGCGGCGTCCCGGGCGGTCGAGTTGCGAGCTCCATTGCAAGCATCGCGCGCCGACGCCGCGGTGGCCGAGCTAGTGCGTCGAGTGGGCGGTGGAGTCGGCCCGGATCGCTTCCTCTCGCCAGAACTGGAAGCGGTGACCTCCGCAGTCAGGTCCGGTGAGATCCTGGGCCAGGCTGAAGCGGTTGTGGGCAAGTTGGGGTGAGTGGGCCTCGGCCGGTCCGGGCGCCGCGGGGAACCAAACTCAGCTGCAAGGGCTGGCCCCAGGAAGCAGCCCTGCGAATGTTGATGAACAACCTCGATCCCGAGGTGGCCGAGAACCCTGACCAGCTGGTGGTATACGGCGGCTCCGGCCGCGCTGCCCGTTCCTGGGACGCCTTCGATGGCATAGTCCGGAGCTTGCGGGACCTGGAGGGTGACCAGACCCTGCTGGTCCAGTCAGGCAAGCCGGTCGGGGTGTTCCGAACTCACGAGTGGGCCCCACGGGTCATCATCGCCAACGCCCTGCTGGTGCCTCAGTGGGCCACTCAGGCGGAGTTCCGCCGCCTGGAGAGCGAGGGGCTGACCATGTACGGCCAGATGACGGCGGGCTCCTGGATCTATATCGGCACCCAGGGCATCCTCCAAGGCACCTATGAGACCTTCGCCGCCATCGCCGCCAAACGGTTCAACGGCTCTCTTGCCGGAACCGTGTCCCTTACCGCCGGTCTAGGTGGCATGGGGGGGGCCCAACCACTGGCGGTGACCATGAATGGTGGCGTGGCTCTCTGCATCGAGATCGATCCCGAGCGGATGCAACGGCGTTTGGACCACCGTTATCTGGACCGCTGGGCCCCCGACCTCGACGACGGCTTGAGTCAGGCCGAGGCGGCAAGGCAGTCCGGCGAGGCCCTCTCGATAGGCGTCCTAGGCAACGCGGCGGAGCTCATTCCCGAGATCGTGAGGCGCAATTTCAAGGTGGACATCGCAACTGACCAGACACCCGCTCACGATCCCCTGATGTACCTCCCCGCCGGACTCACCCTGCCCGAGGCGGCCGATCTCCGTTTGGAGGATCCCGACGACTACATCCAGCGCAGCCGCGAGTCAATGGTCCGCCACGTCTCTGCCCTGGTCGAGCTTCTGGACCGCGGAGCCGAGGTGTTCGACTACGGCAACAGCCTGCGTGCTGAGGCTGAACTCGGAGGTTGTTCCCGGGCCTTTGCCTATCCGGGCTTTGTCCCCGCCTACATCCGGCCCCTGTTCAGCGAGGGAAAGGGCCCCTTCCGGTGGGCCGCTCTGAGTGGCGATCCCAGCGACATTGCTGCCACCGACCGGGCCGTTCTCCAGGAGTTCCCCGAGAACGAGGCTCTGGCCCGCTGGATCGCGATGGCTGCCGATCGAGTGGCCTTCCAAGGCTTGCCGGCGCGAATCTGCTGGCTTGGCTATGGCGAGCGCGACCGTCTCGGGCTGCGCTTCAACGAGATGGTCGCCAGTGGTGAGTTGAAGGCCCCGATTGTCATTGGTAGAGACCACCTGGATTCCGGTTCTGTCGCGTCGCCCTATCGGGAGACCGAGGCGATGCAGGACGGCAGCGATGCCATTGCCGATTGGCCAATCCTCAATGCCCTGCTCAACACCGCCAGCGGCGCCACCTGGGTCTCGGTGCATCACGGCGGTGGCGTCGGTATCGGCCGCTCCATCCACGCCGGTCTGGTGGCACTTGCCGATGGCACCGATCTGGCGGCCGAGAAGCTCGCCCGGTGCCTGCTCAACGACCCCGGCACCGGTGTGATGCGCCATGCCGATGCTGGCTACCAGATCGCCATCGACACCGCGGCTGAGCGCGGCGTCCGGATCCCCATGCGCGAGGGCTGATGTCGCTCTGGCTGGCTGAGCTCGCCTGGACCGAGAAGAGGCTTGTACCCAGGATCCTTCTCGAGGAGAAGGAGGGCCGACTTACCCAAGTTGAAGAACTGGGCGCTGCACCGGTTCCTCCAGGAGTTCAGGTCCTCTCTGGTCTGACTCTGCCGGGGTTGGCTAACGTCCACTCGCATGCCTTCCACCGAGCTCTGCGGGGCAGATGTGAGGCGGCCCCGGAAGGTGGAAGGGATTTCTGGGGCTGGCGGGCGCGGATGTTCGCCCTGGCCGGGTTACTCGACCCGCAGCAGTACTTCGAGCTATGTCGGGCAACGATGGGCGAGATGGCCCTGGCCGGGATCACCGCCGTGGGCGAGTTCCACTACCTGCATCACCGGCCCGACGGCCAGCCGTACCGGGGGCCAGAGATGGAGGAGGCGCTGATCGCCGCTGCATCGGAGGCCGGTATCCGGCTCACCCTGCTCGACACCTGCTACCTGCGCTCGGGCTTCGACAAGTCACCCTTGGCAGGAGCTGCCCGGCGATTTTCCGATGGCGATGCCCGTACCTGGGCCCGGCGAGCGGACCTCCTGGCGGACGGGCCCCAGCTGCGCCGGGGCGCGGCGATCCACAGCGTGCGGGCCGTGGATCAGGATTCCATGAGGGTGGTTTCGGGATGGGCCAAAGAGCGGAGTGCACCTCTCCACCTCCATCTCTCCGAGCAGCCTGAGGAGAACGCGGCCTGCCTACGCGCGACCGGTCTGACCCCTACTGAACTGGTCGACTCCTGCGGCGTCCTCGGGCCCGGCACCACCGCCGTGCACGCCATCCATCTCAGCGAGACGGACATCGCCCGGCTGGGAACCAGCGCAACCCGAGTCTGTGTCTGCCCCACCACCGAGCGAAGCCTCGGCGACGGAGTCTGTCCTGCCGATCAGCTTCAGGCGGCCGGTAGTCCTCTCTGCCTGGGCAGTGACAGTAATGCTGTGGTCGACCTCTTCGAGGAGGCGCGCGCCGTCGAGCTCGATCTGCGGTTGATTTCCGGACGCCGCGGTGCCTTGAGCGCCGACTCCCTTCTTCGAGCGGCCACCTCCCAGGGTATGGCCGCCCTCGGCTGGGGTGGAGGAGAGCTCAGACCTGGTGCCCTGGCAGACTTCATCACCTTGGACCTGTCCACGCCGCGGTTGGCAGGAGCCGGGGAGGCTGACCTTCTGCCTCGGGTCGTCTTTAGCGCCGGGGCGGGAGAGGTCCTCTCGGTCGTGGTCGGAGGTGAGGAGGTTGTCCGTCAGGGCCGCCACCTGAAGTTGGGCAGCGTCGCCGAGAAGCTGGAGACCGTCCTCCAGGCAGTTGAGCCTGCCTGGCGTGGGGCACTGCAGCAGATCTCCTCGTGAACACCCTGCTCTCCCGCGTGGGGCGGCTCTTCACAGCTGGTCAGCCGGTCGCCGAGAACGTCGATGTCCTGCTCGGTGACGGTGCCATCGTCGCCGTCGGTGGGCACGGATCCCTGGTCAGCCCGCCCGCGACTGACTCCTACGACTGCCAGGGTGCACTCTTGACAGCCGGCCTTATCGATGCCCACACCCACCCCCTCTACCTGCATCCTCGCCTCGCCGAGATCGCCGAACGTGCCGGGGGCGTCTCCTACGCGGAGATTGCCGCCCGGGGCGGCGGGATTGCCGCCACCGTCGACCAAACCAGGGCGGCGTCGTGGGCAGACCTGGAGCGGGTACTGCGCGAGCGGCTCGGAAAGTGGCTGCTGGCGGGCACCACCACCGTGGAGGCTAAGACCGGGTACTGGCTCGAGCGAACCGGTGAGTTGCGGGCGGTGCGACTACTCTGCGCGCTGGCCGAAGAATCAGGACTCCCCCACCTCGTGGTAACCCTACTGGGCGCACATGGGCTGGCCAAGGAGTTCGCTGGCCGACGCCAGGAGTTCATCGAGGAGGTCGCCAGTTGGTCTCTTGACGGTCAGCGCGAAGGGGCGCGTTTTGCCGATGTCTTTTGCGACCAGGGAGCCTTCAGCGTGACCGAGTCGGAGCACATTCTGGAGGGCGCTCGTTCCGCCGGTCTGGCCTTGCGCATCCACGCCGACGAGCTGGCCTTGACCGGTGGGACTCTGCTGGCGGCCAGGCTCGGGGCGGTGTCGGCTGACCACCTGCTCTGCATCGGTTCGGCGGAGATCGCGGCCCTGGCCCAGTCCTCCACGGTGGCCACCCTCTGTCCGGTCACCGCCCTCTCCATGGGTCGGACGCCGCCGGCCCGAGACCTACTGGCGGCCGGGGTTCCGGTGGCGCTCGGCAGTGACCACAACCCGGGTACCTCGGGGGCCACCGCCATGAGCCTGATCGTCTGGCTGGCCATCACCGAGTTGGGGCTGAGCGTCGAGCAGGCACTCACGGCAGCCACTCTCGGAGGCGCCCTCTCTCTGAACCTGCCGGATCGCGGCCAGATCGGGCCCGGGATGGCGGCTGATCTGGCCCTTTGGGACACCGACCACGAGGGAGCCTTCAGCTGGAGTCCGGATCTCCGTCCGCTTCAGGTATGGAGGGCGGGCCAACCCTGCCGGGATTAGCAGTCCTGCTCCCGGCGCGGAGCTTGATGAAGCGGAGAACTCGACTGGATCCGGAGCTTTCCAGGTGCAGGTCACTGATCCCCACCCTGCCGGCGGCGCGGACGACCTCGTCTGTCAAGGCAGCCGACTCCCCGACATGAACGAGGCCCTCGCCGCCTACCCGAAGCAACCGGCTGGCAACACGGAGCAGTCGGGGAAGCGGTAATGCGGCCCGCGAGACCAGGACATCGGCTGCTCGAAAGCCGGGGCGCCGCGCCAGCTCGAGGGCATCCAGCGCCAACACTTGGACTGAGGCCAGTCCCAGCCTTGCCGCGCAGTCAACTAGGAAGGTGGCTTTAGCCCGGTCCCGCTCAATCAGACCCAATGAGACCCCGGGCTGGCTGATGGCCAGAGGGATTCCCGGGATGCCGCCGCCGCTGCCAAGATCGAGCACACTCTCTCCGACCGTCCACTGCCGGAGCGGTATCAGGTCGAGTGCCTCATCGATGTGTCGGGCCCAAGCCTGGGAGCGCGGGATACGAGTCAGATTGAGCCGCTGGGAGGCGCTGTAGAGCAGTTCGAGATATCGCTCCAGCAAGGCTCGCTCGCGAAGGTCGCTCACCCACCACTCCGGCTGGAGGAGGAACGCTCCTCAGCGGAAGACACGTAGGGCCCCTGAGCGGCGAGGTACCCGATTTCCATCTGCTCATGATCGGTCTTTCCGCGCGTCCGCCTGGGGGGTTCACAAACGACGGGGCACCGATAGCGAGGTGACTGTGTTGACAGCCAAGCATGTACCCGGTAGCGTCCCTGGCCGTGCTCAATGTCGGTTCAATCGCGCGTCCGCGGCCTGTTCTGGCCGACCTTATTCCCGGCGAGCGGGTGCGGGATTTGCTTGTCGTCTTGGGCTACGCGGGCCTGGTTGGACTCTCCGCTCAACTGTCCATCCGCCTCCCCTTCACCCCCGTGCCGATAACCGGCCAGACCTTCGCCGTTCTCTTGGGCGGCCTGGCCGTGGGAACCCGGCGAGGAGCCGCCGGCATGCTGCTCTACTTGCTGCTGGGCCTGGTCGGAGTGCCCTGGTTCGCCGGTGGCGACCACGGATTCTCCATGCTCTCTGCTCCCACCTTCGGCTATCTCGTGGGCTTCGTCTTCGCCGCGTGCGTCCTGGGTGGCTTGGCGCGCCGAGGCTTCGACCGCCACCCCGTCACCGTCGTTCTGGCCTTGGTGGTGGGAAACGCCGTGATCTATCTCTTCGGGGCCGGCTGGCTCGCCTGGCGCCTCCACGTCGGAGCTGCCCAGGCAATCTCCCTAGGGGTCACCCCTTTCCTGCTCGGGGATTGCCTGAAAGCTCTCCTGGCCGCCGCACTACTGCCTGCGGCCTGGAAGCTGACCGGTCGCTCGAGCGGCCCGGTGCCGCCGATGGTCTAGTAGAGCCCGAGCTCCAGTTTGGCCTCATCCGAGGCCATGGTGTGCGGGTCCCAGGGCGGGTCCCAGATGAGGTCGACCTTGACGTCCCTGATGCCGGGTAGGAACTGGGTCGCCGCATGAACCTGGGACTCAAGCATGGGCCCCATCGGACAGTAGGGGGTGGTCAAGGTCATCGCCACCACCGCGTCGCCATCCTTGTCGACGGTGACGTGATAGACCAGCCCCAGGCTGACGATGTCCAGTCCGAGCTCAGGATCGATGACCTCGCGCAGGGCCTCGTGGACGTCGTCGCCAGTCGCCATCGGGCCCACCGCGGGCTGGGCCTGCGCCCCAGGCACCACTGTTGTCTCAGTCTCCGGCGTCGACTCTGCCATTCGCTCCCTCCAGTTGGGTCAAACCTGCCTCCAGGGCCGTCCAGGGCAACATCGCGCACTTGATCCGAGCCGCGTAACGTCGCACGCCGGCCAGCGCCTCCAGATCACCGATATCCCCCAGGCTGGCCGGGTCTTGCCCTTCCAAAAGCATGGAGCGGAAGCGCCGGATCAGGTCCTTGGTGTTGGTCAGCGACTTGCCGGCAATTTCCTCGCTCATCATCGAGGCGGCGGCCATCGAGATCGAGCAGCCCTGCCCCTCAAACCCCACCGCCTCCAGTTGATCACCCTGCACTCGGAGGCTCAGATCGACTTCATCTCCACAGAGGGGGTTGTGGCCGTGCGTCGCCACATCCGCCGGGTCCAGCAGGCCCCGGTGCCGGGGGTGCCGGTAGTGATCCAGGATGATCTCCCGGAAGAGTTCGTCGTCCGGTGCGAGCGGATTTGCCTGAGCCACCAATTCATCGTACGCCGATCTCAAAATACGAGCGGGGACCGGAGCCGATCTCCAGTCCCCGCCGTCTGGGTTTGCGAGATGAGTGCTGCTGACGCGGAACAGCCGCGGTCCCGGGCTTCTGACCCGGCTCAGTTACCCGCGGGTGACCAGCGCGTCGAGAGAATCGAGGTCCCGGCCACAGTCCTCAGTCGGTACCCAAGATTGTGAGAGTCCGTTTAGTACTACCTTCGAGCATGGGCATTCCCTCCTTTTTCTTGAGTACCGCCACGACGGGTCCTCGGGTCGGCCTCATCGGGACGGCCGGACGACGCTGTCACCCAGTAGTTTAGGCGGCTCCGAACCGATCCGGGAAGAGACGCCGGCGGCAGCGGGACCCGCACGCTAAGCTCCGCCTCGTGGTCGAGCTAGGGGAGAGGTCGTGATGAGGACTGTCGCCGTCGGCACCATCAAAGGTCTGTTCGTTCTGGAGCAGGAGGAGTCCGATCCGACCGCCGCCGAATGGGACTTGCGAGGCCCCTACCTGGCCGGCTGGGAGGCAACCACCATCGCCATCGAAGAGCGAGCCGGGCGCATTGAACTCCTCGCTGGGCTAGCGAGCCCCGTCTACGGGCCGCATGTGCGGCGCAGCGTCGACGGAGGTCGGTCCTGGGAGCCGCTCGGCCCGGGACTGGGATTCCGGCCCGGCGAGGACCACCCCACGGTGGAGCGGATCTGGACCCTACACCGAAAGGCTGGATCGCAGGAACTGGTGGCCGGCGTCGCCCAAGCCGGTCTCTTCCGCTGGGACGAAGCCCAGGACGCCTGGCGGGAGTATGAGTCGATAACTGAACACCCGACCCGGGCCGGATGGCTGCCTGGATTCGGAGGGCTCTGTCTGCACACGGTGCTGACCGACAAGCGCCGCCCCGGCCGAATCACGGTGGGGATCTCGTCGGTTGGCACGCTCCGCAGTGACGACGAGGGTGCCAGCTGGAGCATCAAGAACGAGGGCGTCAGTGCTGCTGTTGAGGCCGAGGAACCTAAGTATTCAGAGCTGAATCGCTGCGTCCACCGCCTGGTGCAAGATCCCGCCGATCCTGACCGTCTCTTTCAGCAGAATCACACCGGCGTCTATCGCTCCTTCGACGGTGGCGATCACTGGGAGCGCATTGAATCAGGCCTTCCCTCGCGCTTCGGCTTCGCGATGACGATCCTCGATCGATCGCCATCCGCTTTGTATGTCCTGCCTCTGGTCAGCGACGAGGTTCGCGTCCCGGTGGACGGAGAGCTTCGCATCTATCGCTCGACCGACCAGGGTTCCAGTTGGCAATCGTGCGGCGCCGGTTTACCCGAAGACAACTATGGAGCTGTCCTCCGCGATGCGCTGACCAACGAGATTGGCAGCTCCTCAGCTGTTTACTTTGGGACCACCAGCGGTGAGCTCTACGGGAGTTGGGACGCCGGCGACAATTGGCGCCGGCTACCCGGGGTATTTCCCCGGATTCTGAGCGTGCACGCGATAGCCAACTGAGCAATGGCTAATGTCCAGGTGCGGATTCCCGGCCTATTGCGGGACTTCACTGATGGGGAAAGTGAATTCACCGTCTCGGCCAGCAGTGTCGGCACCGCCCTGGCCGAAGCGATCGCGCGCTTTCCGCTGTTACGCGCGCACCTGGCCGACGAGCACGGAGCGCCCCGCCCCAACGTGAATGTGTTTCACAACCAAGACCTTGTCCGTGGTGAAGGGGAGCTGGCAGCTCCGGTCGCCGATGGCGACCGAATCACCATCCTGCAGTCAGTTAGCGGCGGATGCTGAGCAGAGGTCAGCTGCCGAAGATGCGGTTCGCGTCGGCCAAAGCCGCGACCAAGGCGTCCACGTCCTTCCTGGTGTTGTACAGGTAAAAGCTCGCCCGGGCGGTGGCAGCCACGCCAAGTTGTCGCATCAGCGGCTGACAGCAGTGATGGCTGGCTCGGATGGCCACCCCGGAACGATCCACGATGGTGCCGACATCGTGCGGATGGATCCCCTCCAGGTTGAAGGAGACAATCCCCAGTTGGTCGGGTCCCTTGGGACCGTATCTGGTCAGTCCCGGTACTTCGGAAAGCATCTCGTCGGCATACTCGGTCAGCTCTGCCCCGTGGCGGAGGATCGACCGGAGTCCAATTCTCTCGATGTAGTCAACCGCGGCTTGCAGACCGGCCGCGCCGGCGATGTCAGGAGTACCAGCCTCGAACTTGTGCGGGATCTCGTCCCAGGTTGTCTTTTCCAACGTGACCACCGAGATCATCGAGCCCCCGGTAAGAAAGGGCGGCATCTCTTCAAGTAATTCGGGGCGGCCATAGAGGACTCCGATACCCGTCGGCCCGCACATCTTGTGGGCCGAGAAGGCATAGAAATCCGGGTCCATTTGCGATAGATCGACCGGCATGTGCGGCACTGCCTGGGCACCATCGACGAGTACCTTGATGCCTTCGCCGTGAGCCTGCCTGATCAGCTCCTCCACCGGATTGATGGTCCCCAGGACGTTGCTCACCTGGGTAACCGCCAACAGCCGGGTTGGTGCCTGCAGGAGTCGGACCGCCGCCTCCATGTCGAGGCGGCCATCGGGAGTCATCGGGATGAACTCCAGCTGGCATCCCGTCTGGTCGCGTACGCGCTGCCAGGGGACCAGGTTGGAGTGATGTTCCATCACGGTGCAAAGAATGCGATCCTGTGGTCCGAAGCGCTCCCGGGCATAGGCCTGGGCGACCAGGTTTATGCCCTCTGTGGTGTTGCGCACGAAGACCACTCCGCGGGGGTCGGCACCCACCAGGCCTGCCACCGCCGCCCGGGCACCTTCAAAGATCTCGGTGGCCCGCTCGCCGAGCACGTGGACCCCGCGATGCACGTTGGCGTTGGCGTGCTCGTAATAGTCGGAGACAGCCTCGATTACCGCGGTCGGCTTCTGTGAGGTGGCGGCGCTGTCGAGATACACCAGCTGGTGCCCGTTGACTTGTTCACTCAGGATGGGGAAGTCGGCCCGTACCCGCTCGGCATCGAGCGCCGGCGCCAACATCACAACTCCTCGTCGCTGAGGGCGACCCAGAGCTCACCCCCGCGCACTTCCACCTGGTGCACCCTTACCGGCTCCACGGCAGGAAGGGAGATCGGCTCACCGGTGCGCAAATCGAACTGGCTGCCATGCAGCGGACATTCGATGGCGCAGTCCTTGAGATGGAGTTCGCCCTCCGAGAGGGATGCCATGGCGTGACTGCAGGTGTCGTCGAGGCAGTGAAAATCGCCCGCTACGTTGAAGACGGCGATGGGAAGTTCACCGACTTCGACGCGTGCCGCATGTCCCGGAGGAATCGCCTCGGCATCGCAAATCTGGATCCAATCCGCCATCAGGCAGCTCGGCTGCTGGCGTCCAACGCTCCCGAACGAGCGAGCTCCTCCAAGACCTCGAGCACCAGACCACGGCCACATTCGCGCAGCGTCCCTTCGGGAAACGAGTCAACGACGTCTGCGAAGAAGCCTTCAATGATCAGCCGTCGTGCCTGCTCTCGCTCAATCCCCCGGCTCTCGCAGTAGAAGAGCTGGTTGTCGTCGATCCGCCCAGCAGTTGAGCCGTGAGTACAGCGCACGTCATTGGCCAGGATTTCCAGGGTTGGGTTGCTGTCGCTCTTGGCCTGCGGGCTGAGCAAAAGATTGCGGTTCTGGACATAGGCGTTGGTCTTCTGCGCACCTTCCTCGACGCGGATCAGGCCCGCGTAGACAGACCGCGACCGGTTGGCGACCGCCACCCGATAGAGGAGGTCGCTGACTGCGCCGGGCGCAATATGGTCCTGCAGGGTCTGGACGTCGCAGTGCTGACGCTGCCTGCCGACGCAGAGCCCGACCATGCGCGTGTCAGAGCCTGCTCCCTCCATCAGCGCTTCGAAGTAGGACTTCTGCCAGGCGGCGCCAAGCATGTTCCAGCGCACGTCGTAGCGGGCTTCCTGACCGACCCGAGCCCTGACTGTGGATTGCAGCACCGTCTGGTCACCACAGTTCTGGAAGATCACGTGGGTCAGGTGAGCGCCTCGACCCAGCTCCACCTCAACCACGGGAACCAACAGGGACCGGTCAGCGTCCGGCGATAGCCACTCCTCGACCACAGTCAGACTGGCGCCTTCCTCCAGCTTGATGAGCGTGCGAGGGAAGCTGGCGCTGCCCTGGCTCACGCCATGGAGCAGGCGAACGTAGCCCTCAACCTGCTCCCCACGGCGGACGTGGACGGTGGCCCCGCCTCGACTGCGGATGGTGTTCAGAGATATCCACTTGCGCAAACCAGGAGGGGCGACTGTACCCGCCACGGACTGCCAAATCGAGCTCTCCACAGATAGTCCCGTCGCCAGTCCTTGGGCCACCCCGCTGGACCCCACGATGCCGGCCGGGACCAGGTTGCCCCGCTCGTCGCCAATCACCAGCGCCGAGACATCCGCCGATGCCAACGGCCCTTGCACGGCCTCAGCCAGATATTGGGGGACCTCGGTGGCCGCCAAGGAACCCGGCTCGCTGAAGCTGGCCGGGTCGAGCTTGTCGATCTGGGGAGTGCGCCGCCAGTCCTCATCTCTGCTGGAGGACGGCCAAGGCACCTCGCGATAGGCGGCCAGCGCCGCCTGGCGCAGGCCAGCCAACCAGGCGGGATCCCCGCCGGCCAGGGCGACTGGAGTTGCCTCCTCCCGCGTGACCCGGGAAGATGCGTCGGTCACGGTCAAGACCTGCTCGACCGCTCCCAGGGACAGCCCGCCCCTTCCTGTGGCTGGCTCACCCGACGCTACCCTCCATCTGGAGGGAGATCAGGCGGTTCAGCTCGAGGGCATATTCCATGGGCAGCTCTTTGACAAACGGCTCGATGAAACCGTTGACGATCATGGCCGTGGCTTCCTGCTCGGAGATGCCTCTCGACTGCAGGTAGAAGAGCTGCTCATCGCCCACCTTGCTGACCGTTGCCTCGTGGCCAATCTGCACGTCCTCGGCTTCCACATCCATGTAGGGATAGGTGTCACTGCGGGCCTGCTCATCGAGCAGGAGCGCGTCGCAGCGCACACTCGAGCGCACGTCGTGAGCCTTGGGATAGACCTTGAGATGACCTCGATAGGAAGTCCGCCCGGTGCCCTTGCTCACCGACTTGCTGACGATGGTGCTGGTGGTGTTGGGAGCGACGTGGATCACCTTGGCTCCGGCATCCTGGTGCTGACCGTCGCCGGCGAACGCCACCGACAACACCTCGCCATGCGCGCCCTCGCCCATCAGGTAGATGGAGGGGTACTTCATGGTCACCTTGCTGCCCAGGTTGCCGTCAATCCACTCCACCACCGAGTGCTCCTTGGCGATCGCCCGCTTGGTGACCAAGTTGTAGACGTTGTTGGACCAGTTCTGGATGGTGGTGTAGCGCACATGCGCGTTGGGCATGGCGATGATCTCCACCACAGCCGAGTGCAGCGAGTCCTTGCTGTAGGTGGGAGCGGTGCAGCCTTCGATGTAATGGACGAAGCTGCCCTCCTCGGCAATGATCAGGGTCCGTTCGAACTGGCCCATGCTCTCGGTATTGATCCGGAAGTAGGCCTGCAGAGGGACCTCCACCCGCACCCCCTTGGGGACGTAGACGAACGAACCTCCCGACCACACGGCGGAGTTGAGAGCTGCGAATTTGTTGTCGTTGGGGGGAATCACCGTCCCGAAGTACTTGCGGAAGATCTCGGGGTGCTCGCGAAGGCCGGTGTCGCAGTCGCAGAAGAGCACGCCCAGCTTCTCCAGATCCTCGCGGATGGAGTGGTAGACGACTTCGCTCTCGTACTGGGCTGAGACCCCGGCGAGAAACTTGCGCTCAGCCTCGGGGATGCCGAGACGGTCGAAGGTCCGCTTGATCCCCTCTGGGACCTCTTCCCAGGTCCGGCCTTGCTCCTCCGCGGGACGGACGTAGTAGTAGATGTCATCGAAATCGATCCCGCTCAGATCGGCGCCCCAACTGGGCATCGGACGCTGGCGGAAATGCTCCAGCGCCTTGAGCCGGAACTCCAACATCCAGGCCGGCTCCGCCTTGCGCCGCGAGATGTCGGCCACCACTTCAGGCGAGAGGCCACGCTCAGCTCGGAAGACGAACTCGTCGCCATCGTTGAAGCCGTACTTGTAGTCCTTGGTCAGGTCCTTCGCGGCGACTGCCATTTGGTAATTCCTCGCTTTATCCCCACCGTGAGGAGTTATTCCGACCTGATATTGGGTATTTTACTCCGCTAGGCGACGGGCGCGTCTTTGATCTCCAAGCCGGCCGCCCGGAGCATCGGATCGTAGCCGTCCTTCTCGATCTGGTCGACCAGCTCACCGCCGCCTGAGGCGATCACCCGTCCGGCCGCCATGACGTGGACCTGATCGGGCTTGATGTAGTCGAGGATGCGCTGGTAGTGGGTGATGATCAGGACACCCATGCCATCGCCGCGAACGCGATTCACCCCCTCAGCCACGGTCCGGAGGGCGTCGACGTCGAGGCCGCTGTCGGTCTCGTCGAGGATCGCCATCTCGGGGCGGAGTACGGCAAGCTGAACGATCTCCATGCGCTTCTTCTCGCCCCCCGAGAAGTTGTCGTTGATGTAGCGCGACATGAAGGAGGGGTCCATCTTGAGGGCAGCCATCTGCTCCCGAACCAGTTTCAGGAAGTCGCGCGCCGCCAGGTTCTTGCCCTGGCCCTTGAGGGCGGCGCGGAGGAAGTTGACCGTGGTCACTCCAGGGATGGCGGTGGGGTACTGCAGGCTGAGGAAGAGCCCCATCCGAGCCCGGTTTTCAGGGAGCATTCCCAGCAGGCTCTGGTCCTTCCAGTGGATCTCGCCGCCGGTGACCAGGTACTTGGGGTGCCCCATCACCGCGTAGCCCAGGCTGGTCTTGCCGGCCCCGTTGGGTCCCATCAGGGCATGTACCTCGCCCTGGGGCACCGTCAGGCTCACTCCCGAGAGGATCTGCTTGCCCTCGACGGCCACCTCCAGATCGCGAACGACCAGCTCGGGCCGGGGAGTGGCCTCAGACACCGGCAGGGTGTCCAGCGTCTCGATATAGGGGCAAGCTGGCAACCGGGCACTCCGGCTCGAACATGCTGGGCTCGCGCATCATGTCCGACAAGGTGGTCCCGCCGAGCACCTGCTTGACCGCCTGCTGGAGCCTGCCCCAGAGAGGGCGGCTGAGGCAATCGGGCTCCCGCGAGCACGCTCCCGCCTGATAGTCCTCGGCTAGGCATTCCACCGGAGCAACCGGCCCTTCCATGAGCTCGACGATCTCAAGAACTGTCACTTCTGCTGGGCGCCTCGCCAGCCGGTAGCCTCCGTGCAAACCCCGGGTACCCTCGACAAGCCCGGCGCGCCGGAGGGGTGCCACCAGCTGCTCCAGGTAGGCCAAGGGCATGCCTTCGCGGCGGGCGATTTCGGCCAGGCTCATGGGCGGACCACCGTGGGCCTTGGCCAGTTCGGTCATCATTCGGAGCCCGTAGTGAGCCCGGGATGATATCCGCATCGCGATCGGGTTCTGGGCGCTAAATCCGACTGGCATACCCTTATTTTAGAGCTGGCTCCGAGGACCCGGGGCTTCGGATCGGGCGCGCTGTCCCTCGGCAGGCCCGGTTAGGCCCTTAGAGCTCCTTGGCGTAGGGCGGCGACCTCGAGGCAGATCAGGTCGCCGGCGCGCTCCACGTCCGTTGCCCTCGTCGCTCGGCCCAGGGTCAGGCGCAGGTGGGCGGAGGCCAGCTGGGGAGACATGCCCATCGCCAGCAGGACGTGGGAAGGGGCCAGAGATCCGCTGGTGCAGGCGGACCCTGCCGAACCGCAGATCCCCACCCGATCCAGACGCATAAGCAGCAACTCGCCTTCAATCCCGGGGAAGGCAAAGGTGCAGAAATTGGCCAAGCGCTGGTCCGGCGGCGTTCCGGTGGGAATTGCGTCGGGCACGCCAGCTTGAATGCGCTGGCTGAGATCGGCGCTGAGCTGCGCCTGACGCTTCATCTCAACTTCACGCTCGGCCTCCGCCAGCTCGACAGCGACCCCAAAGCCCACCACTCCGGGCACGTTTTCGGTGCCCGCACGCCGGGCCCGCTCCTGGCCGCCACCGGTGACCACGCCATCGAGCGCGGTGCCGTGGCGAGCGTACAGAGCCCCCACTCCCTTGGGTCCGTAGATCTTGTGGGCCGAGACGGTCAGCAGGTCGATGCCCAATTCATTAACGTCCAGCTTGAGCTTGCCCAGGGCCTGGGTCGCGTCAGTGTGGAAGACCGCATCGGACCCGGCTCGGGTCACCTCTACCAGTTCGCGGATGGGCTGGATAGTGCCCACCTCATTGTTGGCGAGCATCACCGAAACCAGGACCGTATCGGGACGCAGAGCTGCCGCCAGGGTGCTCGGCGAGACCCGGCCCATTTCGTCGACCGGCAGCTCCGTCAAGTCGAAGCCAAGCCGGCGCAGGTCGCGACCGGTCTCCAGGATCGCCTCGTGTTCGATCGAGGAAATCACCAGGTGTCCGCCCCCACCGGAGTGACGGCGCGCCACCCCCCGAAGCGCGAGGTTGTCCGCTTCGCTTCCGCCCCCGGTAAAGATGATCTCCCGCGGTCGGGCATTGAGCGCAGCGGCGACCTGGTCGCGGGCCGTATCGACCAAGGCTCGCGCCGCCCTTCCGGTCGCGTGCACGCTGGAGGGGTTACCGAAGGTGTCGGTCAGCGCCGGGAGCATGGCAGCCAACACCTCGGCACGAATTGGGGTGGTGGCGGCGTGGTCCAGATAGATGCTGGCCGGCTCCGCCTGGGCGACGGCCTCAGTCGTTGGCGCGCTCTTTGAGGAGGGCGGTCAGAGGACCCGAGTGCTGGCTCAGGGTGCGGTGGAGCTCAAGCAGTTCATCGTTGCTGATGGGGTCGGAGTCCGCCTCCATGCGACCCACCAGCGACACCTCCTGCTCATCTTCACTGCCCTCGGCGTCATCCGCAGAGGCCAGCTCGAGGGCCACCAGAAAGGCAAGCTCACAGTTCCGGCAGGTGACTTCCACCGTGTATTTCTGGCCCTCGTGGTCGAGCTCCTTCAGCTTGCAGTCGGCAAGCGACCGGCGACACATGGGGCAGCGGAATGCTCCAGCTCTCTCACGCAGGAATGCCAAGATGTCCATCTCTTCCTCAAGTCGAGTATACCCAGGCCGACTGAGATCAACCTGAGCGTCGAACGATCGCTACATCTCAGCTGGCAGGCGCTCCAGAACCGCGTCGGTGAACTCCTCAGTCCGGGCGTGGCCGCCCAGGTCGGCGGTGCGGATACCGGCACTGACCGCCGCCATGGTCGCCTCCCTCACCTGACCGCCAAAGGCCACCAAAAAGGCGTCATCGGTGTGCTCGAGCAGGGCGGCCACGGCCAGGATCATGGCCATCGGATTGGCGATATGGCGCCCCTGGAGGGCGGGGGCCGTCCCATGCGGGGCTTCGGCCATGAGCAGGCTGGGACGACTCGAGTCATCGAAGCCAATCAGCAGTGACTCGCTTCCGGCCAAGGTCCCGTAGAGAGCGAGAACCAGGTCGGAGAGGATGTCCCCGTCGCGGTTGAGGGCGGGGATCACCAGTCGGTCGTCTCGGGTCAGCAGCAATGCGAAGGTGGCATCTATCAGTTGGGGTTCGTAGCGCACGTCGGGGTGGCGACGGCTGGCCCCATCCATCTCCTCCTTGAGCATGCCCTCGTAGACCCGGGAGACGGTGAACTTGGGTCCCCCGAAGACGCTGGCCCCGGTCCGGCCGGCTTCGACGAAGGCGAACTCCGCCACCCGTCGACAGTGCTCCCGGCTGATCTTGGTGGTGCGAAAGGCAAGCTCCTCGGCACCGTCGCCCTCCCGCCACTCCAGCGCCCCATAGGCGTCATCGACGGCCATCCGGACGACGGTGATGGGGGAGTGGACTCCTCCCAGAGGGGGGACTCCGGGGATGCGCTGCCCGGTGCGCACGATGACATCCCCTCCCACCTCGGCCCGGAGGATCGCGTTGGGACTGCCGAGGTCATCGCCCAGACCCTCAGGCGTCACGGTGGCCGCCTTGAGCCCAAAGTGGCTCGATTTCATCATCTCGGCCGCCTGGTAGACGACCCGATTGGCGCTGGCCCTTCGTGACCCAAGGCTGAGGTCGACGTGCTCCAGCACAACCCGGGATTCCAGCTGGGGCACGGCGAGCACGCGCAGGGCCTCCAGTAGCAGTTCTTCCCCGGTCTCGTCCCCGTGCAGGACGGTGATCGTGGGCTGAGCCAAGTGGCTAGGTGCTGGAGAGACGGCGAAAGGTCTCGGCATAGGCGACACCGTGGGGCTCGCCCATCTTCGCCATCCGTTCCAGAACTCGCTCCGACACGTCCTGACCGGGGGTGTGCTGGCTGCGATGCTTCGCCAGTGCGGCGATCTTGCGATCGACCGTCGCGGTGACGTCGACGATCTGGTCGGGGGTCTCCGTCCCGACCACCCAGACCTCGCGCACGGAGTGGGGCTGCAATCCCCGGGCCAAGAGTTCGGGATAGGCGTGGGGGTTGCGCGCGTAGGGATAGACCGCCTCGATGGCCAGTTGGCCGGCGGCGAGATGATCGGGGTGATTGCCGAAGAGATTGCTGTAGTTGCGCACCGCGTTCTGGCACACGATCAGGTCGGGACGGATTCGCCGGATTACCTCGACCAGCCGGCCCCGGAGCTCGTCGGTGGCCCGGAGCTGACCATCCGGCTGGCCCAGGAAGATCACGTCCTTGACCCCGAGGACATCGGCCGCCTCGCGCTGCTCTATCTCGCGCACCGACGCCAACTTGCCCTGTTCGATGGTGAGGTCAGCGGCCCCGGCCGCCCCATCGGTGCAGATCACATAACTGACCTCGATTCCCCGGTCTGTCCAGAGCGCGACGGTTCCTGCGGAGCTGAATTCAGCATCGTCGGGATGAGCCACGATGACCAGGGCGCGCTCAAAGTTTTCCAGTTCCGGTGAAGTCATAATGTTCCCTGTTAGGATACGGTCCCACGGCGAGCCCCCTCTCCGAGCGTCGTGGCCACCCCACGCGGAGACCTCGGCCATGATCTTTCTCAGCGAGCTCCTGCGCGCAACCGTCGTCGATGTGCGCCAGCACACGGTGGGTACTGTCCGCGACCTGGTCGCCAGGATGGGCGAGCCCTATCCCCGGGTGACGGCTCTGGTCGTCAGCCATCGGGGCCGCGACGCCCTGATCGTGCCCTGGGGTGCGGTCCGCCAATACACCGAGCGCGAGGTCAGCTTGCGTGAGCCGGAGGCTGACATCGCCTTTCATAGCCCCGCCGAGGAAGAGGTCTACCTGAGTCGCGACGTCCTCGACAAGCAGCTCATCGACACCGACGGCAGGCGAGTGGTGCGCGTCAATGATCTCCAGTTGGCCAATGTTGGGGGCAAGCTCCTGGTGGTAGGCGTGGACATCGGCGGTCGAGGCCTGCTCCGTCGCCTGGGGATGGAGGAGATGGGTAAGCGGGTGGCCCGAGCTCTGCACCGCGACTGGGCGCAGAAGTTCATCGCCTGGGACACGGTGGAAACGTTGCACGGGGACGGCCGCAACATGCGCTTGCGCATGTCCTACAAGAAGCTGGCTCGACTGCATCCCGCCGACATCGCCGACATCGTCGAGCAGATGAGCAACGTCGACCGCCAAGCTGTCTTCGCCAGTCTCGACGACGAGATGGCGGCCGACACCCTGGAGGAGACCGACGAGACCATCCAGGCGCAGATCCTGGAGCGGCTCTCCTTGGAGCGCGCCGCCGACATCCTCGAGGCGATGGCCCCCGACGAGGCGGCTGATCTGCTGGCTGACCTGCCGGCCGAGCGCCGTGCCCAGTTGATCGGGGAGATGCAGGCGGAGGAGGCCGGCGATGTCCAGGAACTGCTCGCCTACGAGGAGGACACCGCGGGGGGGTTGATGACGCCGGAGTACGTCGCCATCCCCCAGCGCCTGACCGCCGCCCAGGCTATCGAGCGGATTCGCCAACTGGAGCCAGAGGCGGAGTCGATCTACTACATCTTCGTCATTGACGGCCAAGAGCGCCTGCGAGGAGTGCTCAGCCTGCGTGACCTCATCGTGGCCAGCCCGGAGACGCCGGTATCCCAGTTCATGATCCGTAAGGTGTTCTCGGTCCCGCTCAACGAGTCGCCGTCCGAGGTGGCCTCGTTGCTGGCCAAGTACAACCTGCTGGCCGTTCCCGTGGTGGATGAGCAGGATCGAATCCAGGGCATCGTCACCGTCGACGACGTGCTCGCCGAGGTTCTGCCCGCTCCGCTCCGGCGGCGGATGAGGACGGGGGCGTGAGGGCGGTGGTCGGGCAGGGACTGACCCGGGTGGGCGGTCGCTTGCGAGCGCCCCGGAATCGTGATGAACCTCCGTCACGAATCTGGGGGCCTGGCCCCCGAGAAGCTGGCAACGGGGGCTCCCTCCCAGGCTGAGGGGAGAAGCCGCAAGGGTCTGACCCCGGCGGTTCGCTGGCCGCGCCCCTCGGGGCCTCGGCTACCGCCGATCCTGCCTCGACGGCTGCGTCCTCGGCGGCTGCCCCGCCTCTGGCGTTTCTTCGCCATCCTCGGCCCCGGCCTGATCGCGGCCAACGCTGGCAATGACGCCGGAGGGATCGCCACCTACTCCCAGGCCGGCGCCCGGACGGGTTACGAACTGCTCTGGGCCCTGGTGCTGATCACGGTCGCCCTGATCGTGGTTCAGGAGATGTCGGCCCGGCTCGGTGTTGCCACCGGCAAGGGTCTGATGGCGCTGATCCGGGAGGAGTTCGGAGTCCGCTGGGCTCTGGTCGCCGCTGGTGTGGTTCTAGTCGCCAACGGGGGCACCACTATCGCCGAGTTTGCCGGCGTCGCCGCTGCCCTGCAGCTCTTCGGCCTCCCGCCGGAGCTCAGCGCCCCTTTCACCTGTGGCCTGCTGGGCTGGTTGGTTCTGCGCTCGGGATACGTCCGGGTCGAGCGGATCTTCTTGGCCTTGGGGGCGGTCTTCGCCGCCTACGTGGTCACCGTCTTCGTGGTCCATCCCAACTGGGGCGCGGTCGCTCACAACACCTTGGTACCAACCATTTCCACCAGCAACGGATTCATCTTCTTGTTGATTGCATTCATTGGTACCTCGGTGACCCCGTACATGCAGCTCTATCTGCAGTCCGCGGTCGCTGACAAAGGTACCGCGGATGCCGACTACGGGTACGTGCGGACCGAGATAATCGCCGGCAGTCTGCTGGCAGTCTTTGTCGCTGCTTGCATCGTCATCACCTGCGCCGCCACCCTCCACGCGCACGGCGTGACCAATGTGACCAACGCTGGACAGGCAGCCAAGGCACTCAGCCCGCTGGTCGGTAGCGGCGCCAAGTACCTGTTCGCTGTGGGGCTGTTGGGTGCGTCACTGTTGGCCGCCGGGGTACTGCCTCTGTCCACTGCATTTGTGGTTACCGAAGCGTTCGGGACGGAGCGGGGAGTCTCCACCGCGCCGCGTGAAGCACCGCTGTTTTATGCGGTGTTTGTTGGGTTGCTGACGGCCGGGGGCATCTGTGTCCTGATTCCCGGGGTCAACCTCATCGCGGTGCTGTTGGTGACCCAGGTGGTCGACGGCATTCTGCTACCGGTAGTTTTGGTGTTCATGCTGCGCCTGAGCAGCAACGTGCGGCTGATGGGTCGGCACGTGAATGGGAGGGTGGCCAACATCGTCGGCGGAACCACGGCTGCAGTACTGATTTTTCTGACCCTCGTCCTCATCTTCGAGACCTTCTTCGCTGGTTGAGGGCAGGAGTAGGTGCGGCGGTGCTATTGCCCCCGCGTGACCAGGCCATCCACCCCAAATGCAGATATCGCTGCCCGCGCCGCGGCACCACCGTCTACCATGCCGGCGTCAATGGCGGCGGCATCGCAACGGCCAAGCTGGGCTAAGCGGCCGAGCAGACCCCCGGCCAGGGCGTCACCCGCTCCGGTGGGGTCGACCACCCCCGGTCCCGGCGTCGCCCGATAACGTCGCACCGAGTCGGCGCTAATCACGGCCGCGCCGGCCGGACCCAACTTGAGCACCACCGTCTGCAGGCGCCAGCGCTGCAGCACCGCGCCGGCCAAGGCGACGTTGTCAATCCTTGAATCCGGAAGAAGGGACCGCAACTCCGCCTCGTTGGCGAAGAGCATGTTCGAGCGCTGCAGGACCTGCTCCAGGTCAGCTCGATTTCCGGCCACGAAGTCGCGCATGGTGTCGAGGGCAACCAGCTTGGGCTCTGAACACTGCTCCAGAACCTCCAACTGGCGCAGGGGGGGCATGGATCCCAGGAAGAGAATTTCGCTGCTTCGGGCGAGGACCGTTAACTCAGGATGCCAGTCGAGGTAGACGCCCAACTGTTGCTCCTCGTCGAGCGGCACTGGGTTGTTCGGGTGGTGCTCGGCACGCCAGCGGTAGGTCGCTCCGGGTAGTTCAGCGACTGCCGAGCGCTCGGTTCCAGCAACGTCCAGAAGCCGGAGCAGATCCTGGCCGTCGGAGCCGACGGCGGCGGCTACCCGGACCGGGCAAAGGCGGCTGGCTGCCAAGGAGAAGTAGAGCGCCGAGCCGCCTGGCACCTGGTGCCGGCGACCGGCCGGCGTGGTCAGGTCGTCGAAGCCCAGGGTGCCGGCAGCGGTGACGGCCCAGCCCGAAGGACCGGCTATCTCGCTAGGAGGTGGGGAAGAGGGGGATGACAGGGGCCAACCCCCGACCACGCTCGTCCAGGGCGGCGCGCATCAGTCGGGCTTGGACCTGAAAGAGAACCCGCCCGACGTGATCTGGGTCACGGTTGAGACCCAGGGCCAGCCGCAGGGAGGGGTCGACGGAACTGGTCAGGGCCACCACCTGTTCGAAGACCCACCCCGCCACCGCCCGCTCCGCCTGCATGCGACAGCGCTCCACGTACTCCAGGAGCACGTCGGAAGCCCTCAACCGCTGCTGCGGCGTGCGCCGATGCCGGGAGCGAAAGATGAGCTGTGCCCGGGACGCTGCGATCTGCAGGGCAGTCACTTCGTAGGGGTTGGTGTAGGCGGCTCCCAGCGACATGCGCGCCATCATACGCACGGTCAAGTTCGCCTATCCTCAGGTGCATATGAGCCAGCCGGAGGTGACCCACGAGGCACTGATTGTCAGCGAGGAGCGCTTCTCCGGCAGGCTGATCCGCCTCACCGTCGACCGGGTGCGGTTGCAGTCTGGCTCCGAGGCCGAAAGGGAGGTGGTGCACCATCCCGGCGGCGTCGGAATAGTGGCCCTGGCCGACGACGGGTCGGTCATCCTGGTGCGCCAGTACCGACACGCCGCCCAGGAGATCCTTTGGGAGATTCCTGCCGGCGGTCGTGAGGAGGGGGAGTCGCCCCTGGAGACGGCGCGCCGGGAACTCTCCGAGGAGACGGGGTACGCGGCCGAGGCCTGGTTGGGAGTGGGGGCCACCTTTCTTGCTCCCGGGTACAGCACGGAGCTTTTCTGGTATTTCCGCGCCACCGGTTTGACCGGTGGCGGGGATCCTCACCCCGACCCCGACGAAGTGCTGGAGGCTCGGTCCTTCACTCCCGCCGAGGTGGCTGACCTCGTCTTCCGGGGCCAGCTCCGCGACGCCAAGACCCTGGCGGGCCTGGCCCTGGCTGGGGCTCTCGATCTGGCTTCGATCGGGTCGGCTGGCCCGGGCCACGGTAGCGGCGACCTTTGATCTCAGAGGAACTCCGAGTCGACACCGCCGGCACTCCTGTCGTCGATCTCACCCCCCAGCTGCGACGCTTCTGCATCGCCCGGGGTGACGGCCTGGTCCAGGCCTTTGTGCCCCACGCCACGGCGGCCCTGGTTCTGGTTGAGTTGGGCGCCGGCAGCGATGCCGATCTCCTAGCCTGGCTGGAGCGAGCCCTGCCCCGGGAGGCCAAGTACCGCCACCAGCACGGAAGCCCGGGGCACGGGGCTGATCACCTGCTCCCCGCCCTGCTGGGATGCTCGGTGACCATGCCGGTCCTGAGCGGGACCCCCCAGCTGGGTACCTGGCAGAGCCTGGCCCTGATCGACACCAACCAAGCGAACAATCAGCGCCGGGTCAGGCTCAGCTTCATCCCTGGGTGACGTTTGGCGGCACCGGGCCGCACTGGCGCTCTAGCCTGCCCCTGCCTGGTCCTCCCGCTAGCCCCTGGCGGGAGCGTCGAACTGGCCCGCCGGGATGACTCCTAGCTTGCCCGCCCGGTAGTCCTCAAAGGCCTGTTTCAGCTCCTCGGCGCTGTTCATTACGAAGGGACCGTACTGAGCCACGGGCTCGCGAATGGGTTGCCCTCCGATGACCAGAACGTCCAGGTTGGGGGCATGGCTGTCCTGCTCGAGATCGGCGCTCACGGTAAGTGCATCGCCCGGGCCGAAGACGACCAGCTGACCCATCCCAAAGCGAGCTCCCGCCGAGCCGGCGGTGCCTTTCCCGGAGAGGGCGTAGACGAGCGCATTGAAGTCGGGACGCCAGGGCAGGACCAGTTGAGCTCCGGGGCTCAGGGTGACGTGAGCCAGGGCGATCGGGGTGTGCGTGACCCCTGGACCCGAGTGACCGGCAACGTCGCCCGCGATGACTCGTACCAGCGCCCCGCCGTCGGGGGAGGAGAGGAGGGTCACCTTGCCGGCCCGGATGTCCTGGTAGCGGGGCGGCGACCACTTCTTGGCAGCAGGCAAGTTGACCCAAAGTTGGATGCCGTGGAAGAGGCCCCCGGACATCACCAGGCGCTCGGGAGGCGTTTCGATGTGGAGGATGCCGGCGCCAGCCGTCATCCATTGGGTGTCGCCGTTGGTGATCAGGCCGCCGCCGCCGTTGGAGTCCTGGTGCTGGAAGGTGCCGTCGATCATGTAGGTCACCGTCTCGAAGCCGCGGTGGGGGTGCCACGGCGTGCCCTTGGGCTCACCGGGGGCGTAGTCGACCTCTCCCATCTGGTCCATGTGGACGAAGGGATCGAGCTCCGCCTTAGCGACCCCGGCGAAGGCCCGCCGGACAGGAAACCCCTCGCCCTCGAGGGCGCTGGGTGCGACGGTGATGGAGGCAACTGGACGGTGCCGGGTCGTCGGATCGGGCTGGGGAACTCGCGGTAGGGCTAGGGGATCGTCCGCTGTGATCGCCGGCATTCACGCCTCCTGGCTGGCCCGAGCTGCGGGCGGGAAAAGTCGTTGCTCGTGCAATTATAGCCCCTGAGCAGCCCGGCCAAACTCAGACGCTGGCGGCTTCACGGCTGTGCAGGTGCTGCTGGCGTCCGGCGATGATCGGCTGAGCGACGTGGGCCGGGACTTCCTCGTAGTGATCAAAGGTCATGGTGTAGCGGCCCCGTCCCTGAGTCAGGGCGCGGAGCTCAATGGGGAACTGGTACATCTCGGCCAGAGGCACCCGAGCCGACACCTGCTCCAGGTTCGCGCCCACCGGATTCATGCCCCCGATGTGGCCGCGCCGGGCGTTGAGGTGGCCGATGACATCGCCCATGTGATCGGCCGGGACGGTGACGGTCACATTCATGACGGGTTCCAACAAATAGGCGCCCGCCTTCTCCACCGCCTCGCGCATCGCCATCGCACCGGCCAGTTGAAAGGCGATGTCTTTGCCGTCGACGGAGTGGGTCGAGCCGTCCACCAGGCGCACCTTGACGTCCACGATCGGAAAGCCCGCCAGGGCGCCCTGCTCGAGAGTCTGCCGGACGCCTTTCTCGACCGACAGGCGGAACTGCTGGGGTATCGCCCCCCCGAAGATCTTGTCCTCCCAAACGAAGCCTCCGCCACGAGGCAGCGGCTCGATCTCGATGGTGCAGTCGCCGTAGAGACCGGCGCCGCCGGACTGCTTCTTGTACTTGTGCTGCTGGCGGGCAGAGCCCCGAACGGTCTCCTGGTAGGGCACCTGGGGAACCGCCAGGAGCGCCTCCACCTGGTACTTGCGACGGAGCTTCTCCAGGGTGACTTCCAGGTGGACGTCGCCGAGTCCATGCAGCAGCGTCTCGTGGGTACCCGGGTCGCGCTCGATCCGGAGGGTCGGATCCTCCTCGAGGATGTGGGTCAGCCCAGAGTTGATCTTCTCCTCATCGCCCTTGGCTTTGGGGCGAATCGCCATCGTGTAGGAGGTGGGCGGGAACTGCGCCGCCGGGCTCGCGGTCGAGCCCTTGGGACCGAGGGTGTCACCGGTCGCCACGTGGATCAATTTGGTGGCAGCTCCGATCTCGCCCGTGGCCAGTTGCTCGACCGGCTCCAGGAGCTTGCCCTTGGGCCGCATCGGCCGGGCGATTCGTTCCTCGGCCCCGGTGCGCGAGTTGAAGAGGTGGGCGTCGCCGTGCAGGCTGCCACTGACGACCCGGAAGTAGGAGATCTTGCCAAAGGGGTCGGCCACCGTTTTGAAGAAGAACAAAGTCGGGGGGCCGGGCTCGGGCGGGGAAGCGGCGACCTTGCCCAGGCAGTTGGCGAGGGCATCCAACACCGGTTTCGCGCCCAGGGCGTGGGCTGAGGCCGCCACCAATACGGGTGCCAGCTTGCCTTGAGCGGTCGCCTCGTGCAGCGCCTCCAGGAGCTCGTCGGCAGACGGCTCCTGCCCTTCGAGATAGCGCTCTAGCATCTGGTCGTCGGTCTCCGCGACCGCCTCGATGAGCTCCCGGCGCCGCCGGGAGACCTCCTCCTGGAGATCTGCTGGACAGTCGGCCTCGGTATAGCCGCCCTGGGGATCAAAGATGAGGGCTTTCCCGGAAAGCAGATCCACCGCACCCTGGAAGGAGTGCTCGACACCGATTGGCAGCTGGAGGGCGATCGGCTTGGGGCTGAAGCGACGTTGCAAGCCGGCATAGGTTGCCTGGAAGTCGGCGTGCTCCTTGTCGAGCTTGGTGACGACGATCAGACGGGGTAAGTGTCGCTCCGCCAGAAGGTCCCATGTGCTTTCGGCACCTACCGGAGGATTGCCGCCCGAGTTAGCCCCGACCACCAGGACGGCCGCATCGGCAACGGAGAGGGCCTCCAGCACCTCGCCCTCGAAATCCTGGAACCCCGGGGTGTCCAGCAGGGCCAGAGCGGAGTCCTTCCAGCGCAGGCAGGCGATCCCTAACTGCACCGAGATGTGGCGCCGCTGCTCTTCCGGCTCGTAGTCGAGGATGGTGGTCCCCTGGTCGGTTGAGCCCAGCCGGGGAGATGCCCCGGCGGCGAAGAGCAAAGACTCCGCCAGGGTGGTCTTACCGTCGTGGCTGTGGCCCAGGATGGCGACGTTCAGCCCGGGCCCCCGCACGCCCACTGCCATTCCGAGCCTGATTCTAGGGGCGCTCACCGCCGCTGACAGCACCTACCGCAAACTGCCCGGGATGGCCGCCTACGACACCACCCACCTGCCGGTGCGGCTGGGGCCGCCCTATCCGGATCTCGCGACCCTGGGCGGAGACAGTGAGATCTCCCTCCTGGTGGCGGCGGGCGCTGACTCCACCAGGATTGAGGAGCTGCTGGGGAGGATCGGAGCTGACCGAGTCGTCCCCGGCGAGGGCGGGGTGCTGCTGGCTGCTGGGACGCTGGGGCGACTGCTTGCCGGCGTCCGGGATGACCCCACTCATGGGGCGGGCTCGACCATCGGCGTGGCTCTCCGCGACCTACTCACGCACCTGAAGGGTCCTGCCCCCAGCCTCCGGGTGGGCGGCCAGGTCTGGGACTTCGGCCGACGCACGTACCTAGTCGGGATCGTCAACGTGACTCCCGACTCGTTCAGCGGCGATGGCGTCGGCAGGGATCCGGCGGCAGCGGCGGAGCTAGCCCACCGGCTGGTCACCGAGGGGGCGGATGCCATTGACTTAGGGGGCGAGAGCACCCGGCCCGGACACGCGGAGGTCGAGGAAGGCGAGGAGATCGAGAGGGTCCTACCTGCTCTCAAACTGATCGCCGGCGAAGTCGGCGTGCCGGTGTTCGTGGACACCAGCAAGGCTGCCGTCGCCCGGGCTGCGCTGGCGGGCGGGGCGGATGGCATCAACGACGTCTGGGGTCTGCGGCGTGACCCCGAGATGGCCGGAGTGGTGGCAGCAGCGCAGGTGCCGGTGATCTGCATGCACAACCAGATCGGCCACGAGTACTCCGACCTCATGGGGGATTTGCTGAGCCATCTCCAGGGTTCGCTCCACCTGGCCCAGACGGGAGGGATTCCCCGAGATCAGGTGTTGATCGACCCGGGGATCGGCTTCGGCAAGACACCTGCCCAGAATTACGAAGTCCTGCGCCGCCTGATTGAACTCAGGACACTTGGCTGCCCGGTGTTGGTGGGGACTTCCCGCAAGTCGTTGATCAGTTGGGTCCTGGACGACCGCCCGGTCGATGGACGTCTGCTCGGCACGGCCGCCACAGTGGCTTGGTCGGTCGCCAGTGGAGCGGATGTGGTCCGAGTGCACGACGTGGCTCAAATGCGTGATGTGGTGCGGGTCATGGACGTGATGGCCCGGCGCCCACCGAGCTGACCTGGGTGTCCACCCTTAGGGGTAACTCGGCGGCGGTGCTCGCCTTGGGCAGCAACCTCCCCCCCAGGAACCACTGGCTCGACCTGGCCCTGGCCCAGTTGGGGGCGGAGGAAGTACAGCTTGTGGCGGCGACCTCCCGCTGGCACACGGCCGCCATCGGCAGCGTGCCGCAGCCCGATTTTCTGAACCAACTGGTTCTGGTCGAGGCTGCACGCCAGGGCTTGGACTGGCTGGCCCTGGCCCAAACACTGGAGGTGCGAGCGGGACGGCGGCGGGCGATACCCCAGGGTCCTCGCACGCTGGATGTCGACGTGATCCTGCTGGGCGGACAGGTCTGGGCATCGGCCGAACTCACCGTGCCTCACCCAGCTCTCCTGGAACGCCCCTATCTCTTACGCGGTGTGGCGGACCTGGTCCCCGATTGGCTCCTCCCGGGAGATGGCCGTGCTCTGGCCACAGTGGCCCGGGACGTCCTGGTCGGCAGCTGGGCCGATCTCCATCCGAGGACCGCAGCGCGGGACTAGAGGGGAAGTCGGTCAGCCAGCGCTGGAGTGGCCTTGAGGGTGCTGGCGATGACCTGACTGGGCTGGCTCAGATCAGGGGGTTCGCTGAGGTCGAGGTACCAAGTCTGCTCGGCGTGGAAGCGCTCCACCCAGATGGCGCCATCCCGAACCGCGAGTCCGACCCGGACCGTCCGGCCCTCCTGGTCTGGCACGGCCCGGGAGAGGAGTCCGTCCACCGTCGCCAGCCAGCCATTGATCTCGCTCAGCTCGCGCAATTGGTAGCCGGCGTCGCCGAGATCGAACTCAGCCACCACCTCCACGAACGGCCGTGGCGGGTTGCGGCGGTGAGTGCAGGTCTCCTCGTCGTCGTGATAAAGCTCGCAGTCACTCCCCGGCCCGTAGGTGCCGATGTAGGTCAGCAGGGCGTCCCAGTGGAAGTGGAGGGTGGCGGCGTAGCGGTGCGGCGGGTCACTGCTGGGGAGCCGGACCGACGCATGGAAAGTGCGTTCACCGCTGCTGGGCTCGACCTCATGACCGACATCGTGGACCACCAGGGAGGCCCGCTCCAAACCGTCGAGGAGTTCCGCGGCCAGCTCCTCATAGGTCGGGAAGTAGCTCTCGCCTGTCTCCGCCACGTCGTCGGTGCCGTCCTTCTTCATTTGCGTCCTCGGGTCCTCACCTTCTGGCGGACGGTGTCCCCCGCCGACAAGATCGCGGCGCCTCCTGGCCGAAGCTGGCTGCGCCGTGCGCCGGCGTAGCGGATCTGCTCCCCGCCAAAGCCGAGTTTGAATTGGGCCAGTCCCCGCCAGGGGTGCTGGGGATCGTCGTTCTCGGGGATTCCCCAGAGATCGTAGTGCTGACCTCCCTCCGCTCGAGCTCGCAGCATCGCCTGCCACTGCAGCAGCTGGTTGGGCATCCGTTCCCGATGCCGACCGCTAGCCCCACCGTACAGGTAGATGACCTCACCGGCGAAGGACGCGGTGAGGATGGCTGCGACCACTTCGCCCTCTACCTCAGCGGTGAGGATCCGGGCGGCGTTGCCCAGCTGATTTCCGACCACCGCCAGGTGCTCCGGGCTGGGGAGGTGAATCCGCTGCCTGGCCTCGGTCGCCTCGACGCAGGCGATCAAGGCCGCCAGCGGTGCCGCTGCATTGATCACCACCCCGCGTCGCTGCGCCAGGCGGACGTTGTACCGGGTCTTCTCCCGGAATTGCCCAAGAATGGCATCCGGCTCGGGGCTGAGATCGACCCGCACGGTGGCCAGAGGCTGCCGCGGACGAGCCACCGCCCAAGCCAGCCAGGGGTGGCCGGGTGGCACGTCCTGAGCGGCCCAGGGAACCTCGATCTCCAGGCCAAGAGCGCGCTGGGTGCGGCCCAAGTCGACAAGGGCGAGCACCACCGCTTCGAAGGAGGTCACGTCCGTCGGGGCACAGACCGGGCCCCGGGGCACGTAGATCCGGGAATAGCCAGGTAGACCGCTGCCCGTCACCAGGGCGGTCACCGGCAGCGTGCCCGTCTCCGTCGCGACCTCGAGCCGGTGGGTCACCCAACCGGCTCGAGCCTGCACTTCTCCCCAGGCAAAGGACTGCAGCAGGTTGGCTGCCGGCCACTTTTGAAGGCGGTCGTCCCACTCCGACGCCGCGCCTGACCCCGCCGGCGACATCACCGGCGCATTCTGGCAGACGGCCCTCCGGGAGCTTCCGGGGCCCTCCTATTCTGAAGCTGGCCTATGCTAGTATCGCGCGGACCGCTCGTGGGGAGGGCGGGCCCGAATTCACTTCGGGTTGCCCTAAGGGAGCTACTCGGCAAAATGCAAAATCAGGGAAGCCTCGGCCCGACCACCGTGGCTGAGTTGCTCCAAACCATGCAGCAGGAGCGGGCCACTGGGACCCTCTCGCTCGCCAGCAACGGCAGCCAGTGCTCGATGCACTTTCTGTTCGGACACTTGTTCCATGCCGTGGGTGGTAGTGCCGAAGGCGAACCGGCGGTGATCGACGCTCTGGGCTGGCATGACGGCGAGTTCAGCTTCAACCCCCGGGCCAAGCTGCCGCCAGAAGAGACTATCAACAGCTCCACCGAGGACCTCCTGGGCGTCTGGCGCAACGGCAGCGGTAGTCACGCGGCGCTGGCCGCCGCCGAAGTGACCGTGAAAGTGGCCGCCGCCCCCAGCCCGGCCGCCAGCAGCGAAGCGGATGACGAGCTCGACTCGGACGATGCCGATTGGCTGGACACCGTGGCCGGCGCCGAGATTCCTGAGGTGACCCCGGCGTTCCAGACGCCAGCGCCTCCCGTGCCCAGCCTGGAGCGGGCGTTCGCCGCGCCGCGGCCTCAGGTCGCCGCCACCTCAAGCGCTCCCAAACCGGAGGTCGCTACCCCGAGTTGGTCCCAGAGTCGCCAGCCGGCGGCCGCCGCGCCGGCTGCGGTCGAGAGAACTCGGCCTACTGGGAACTCTCGGCCGAGCACAACTCCCCCCAGCAGTGGCGGCGCGACCGGCCCGGTGCAGCGGCCAGTAGCCGGCTCCAGCAGGAGCCAGCTGTCCCTGGTGATCCCAATGCCAGCCGGCACTTCGCTGCACAGCGGACTCAAGGCGAGCTTCCTGAACTTCCCCATGCTTCTCCGAACTCTGACCCAAGACGGCTTCTCCGGGTACGTGAGCATCGCTGGCGAAAAGGACTCCCGGAATATCGGGCACATCCTCTTCCGCGACGGTGCCGTGATTCAGGCCCAGCAGCGCTCGGCAGGTTCCTATCGCCGGCACAAGGCCGCTCTCCAGGAGGTGGTCCGGGGCGTTGGCGCAGGCGAAGGCCTGATCGACGCCATCGAGCTCGCTCCGGCCCTGGTCGAGTCGGTGAGTGGGCTGATCGTCGCTAATACCGTTTTCCTGCAACTGCCATCGCGCATCGTCGACTTCGACGCCCTGGTCGAGTACGTCGAGGAGCAGCCTCTGACCGGAGGCATCCTGGTCACCTCGGGCCAGGACCAGGTGTCGGTGGTCCTGTTGAGCGAGGGCCAGGCAAAGGGCAGCTATAGCGTGCTCAATCCTGAGCTGACTGAGGGCCCCAGCATCGCGGCCGCCGCCTGCGGAGAGCGCGATGCCCGGATCGACGTCGTCGCCGCTCCGCCCGGGGCCCTCCAGGCGATCGATCTCGGGGAGTTCGGCTGACCCCTCCGACGATGCTCCCGGGACCACGACGCCCCCGGCGGTCCATCCTCTGTGCCGGCCCCTTGGTCGCCCTCCTGGCGACCGCCCTCCTGGCCGGATGCGGACCGCTCAGTCCGCCTCAGATAACCAATGTGGCTCCCGCGCCGAGCCAGGGTGCGGTGCACACCAGCGACCCTTTGGTGATCACCTTCAACACCCCCATGAACGAGCTCTCGGTGGAGCGTCGCCTCTACCTACGCACCCGCAAGGACCACTTTCCTCCCGACTGCTCGATCGCCCTGGCGACGGCCAAGCGGAAGTCAGGTTGCCACTTCGTCTGGCCCTCCGCCAAAGTGATGACTCTCGTCCACCCCGGGCACCCTTGGGCGGTCATCACTACCTATCGGGCGACGCTCCTGGGCGGCATCGAGGCGGCCGATGGGGCGGTCAATCCCCTGTCCCACTCCTGGGAGTTCTCGACCGAGGGCGGTCCCCAGGTCTCGGCCACGACTCCCTCCAGCGGAGGCACGATCGGCCCCGACCAGCCCGTCTCGATCAACTTCAGCCGGGACATGAACCCCAAGGCGGTCGCCAGAGCCCTGACCCTGAGCCCGGCGCCTAGTGGTGGCTACCAGTTGGCCCAGAGCTCCTCGGTTCCCGGGCGCTTCCTCATCGAGCCGAAGCTGCCACTCCCAGCCGGCACCGCATACACCCTGGCGATTGCTCGTTCAGCGCTGGATGTTGACGGCAACCAGCTGCAACGCTCGGCTCTCATCCATTTCGCAGTGACCCCTTTGGGAAGCGCCACCTCCGTGGTCTTCCCGGCCGGCGCCTCAGCCAGCGACTACACCGAGGTGCTCGCGGCCTCACCTCCGCAGCTGTCTGGTGATCCTCCCGCCCTGCGCGTGTTGGCCACAGCCGGAGCCGGCCAGCACTACCTCTACACCTGGCCGTCGCCCAATGGCGCCAAGTTGGCGGTCGAGGTGGCTGGCGGGCAGCCGATCCAGGTGATCGATCTCAGCAGCGGCAAGAGCACCACCGTGCTGGGCAGCATCGGCAGTACTGGCGCCGCCTGGAGCCCGAACGGTCAGCAACTCGCCTTCGTGGTCAGCGGCGCACTTCGGGTCTATGCCGTCTCGAACTCGACCTCGGTGACTCTGGCCACCTCGCCGAGCATGCAGGGCCCCCTCAGCTGGCGGCCGGATGACCAGGTGGTGGCGGCGGTGGCCGCCCCCTCCGGAGACCCGACCCGCGTGGCCCTGCTCAGTCCGGCGCTCAAGGCGATCACCTTCCTGCCCACCTCAGCCGCCACGGTGGCCAACGAAGACGACCCCGTCTGGAGCCCCGACGGCAGTAGCCTCGCCTTTGGGGTCGGGACCGGAGCCGATCAGGCGCTCTGGCTCTATCGGCCCCTAGATACCAGCTCCGCTCTCGGCCTGGTGGCCAGCCGGGTGGGCGAGCCCCTGGCCTTTCTCGACCTGGACACCATCCTGGTCCGTCAGCCGAACGGGTCCCTGGCCGCGGTTTCCACAACGACTGGGGTATCGACCGTGATCGTCGGCAGCCGCTCTGGCCATTACCCGATCAGTGCCGCATCGACATCCACCGGGCGACAGGTGGCCTTCACCCTGTGGGTCGCCGGCAGGGTCCAGGTCTATCTGGCCAACGACGACGGCACCGGAGTTGAGGCCCTGACCAACTTTTCTGGCAAGGATGCCCTCGATGCCGGGCCGCCCAGTTTCGTCGGCGGCTGACCAGGTCCTCCGGGTCCGCCCACCTCGACCGCTACCCTCTTGCTGATGCTGGTCCAGCGAGAGCGGGGATCTTGGTGGGACCATCCTCGCTGGCCACGATGGACTCCGCTCCTGGCTGCCGTGCTGGCCCCGGTGGTCGTCGGGACCGGCGTCGCCGCTCACTTCCGGGTCGTCCCGGCCGACAAGGCAGTCGCGGCTCTGGCGGTGGCCCTCCTGTTCGGGATCGG